>JBIKVR010000015.1:0-36098 GCA_044356735.1 Prochlorococcaceae cyanobacterium | reverse complement strand
CAAAACTCGATTTAATGGCAAACTAGATATCAACCCAGGAACAAAATATCTCACTGGCGTCATCAATAATTATGGCGTCATTAATCAATTTGATTGGTCCGGTGGTTCTTATTATTATATTTATCTTCAAAATGCCAGTCAAATTGTCAACAAGTCAGATGCTACATACAACTTATCTCACGGCGGCATCAGGCGCAATGTGCCATCTGACTATCAAGGAGTAGAGGCCAGATTTGTCAACCAAGGCACGCTTAACAAAATCAATGCCAACGGTAGTGGATATATTCATGTGGATCTAGAAAATACTGGGTTAATAAATATTGAAGGTGGACCATTAAATCTCTATGATGAATTAATCAATAATGGTACTATTACAGTTAACGCAGGGAGCATTTATAATTCGGGAAAAACAACAAATAACAATGTCATCAATCTTAATGCGGGAGCCGCTTCTTTCACCGGTGGTGGAGACAATAAAGGTATAATATATGTAGATATTGATGCGGCATTAACCTTAGGAGGAGTATTTAACCTTGGTGTAGGGAGCCAAATTACAGGCAGAGGAAGCGTTACACTTAATGCTGGGCAATATAATTTAGATGTAAACCAAACGATATTCAGCAATGATTTGACTTTTGCCTTTAACGGAGGTGCATTAAACTACACCGGAGTCTTAAGCCTAAAAAAATATGCTTTTACAGGCAACGTTGGTCAACTCTTACTCAACGCTAATAGCAGCCTTAGCCTAGGGTCAGGAAGCTGGAGCAGTGGCACATTAATCGTTGATAACAAAACTCGATTTAATGGCAAACTAGATATCAACCCAGGAACAAAATATCTCACTGGCGTCATCAATAATTATGGCGTCATTAATCAATTTGATTGGTCTGGTGGTAATTATTATTATATTTATCTTAACAACGCCAGTCAAATTGTCAACAAGTCAGATGCTACATACAATCTTACGGCTGGTGTTATTGCCCAAAATTCAACCAATGGTAGTACCGCTATTGGACAGTTTAGTAACGAAGGAACCCTTAAGAAAACCAATGCAAGTTACAATGCATTTATCGATATAGCCCTTAACAACAGTGGAACTATTGAAACAGAAGCAGGGGGGCTTTTCATAAGAAATGACTTTAATAATTCAGGCACCGTCAATGTGCGGGCCGGGAACGCTAATTTTACAAGTGATTTCTATCAAGAAAATGGCAGCATTACCCTGCATAATGGACGATTAAGCTCTACTAAAGCTTTAAATATTCAAGGCGGACAAATCGGAGGTTATGGTACAATCACAGGCAATGTTAACAATTCAGGTTCAATTAATCCATTTGCAGAGGGGCCATTAGGATCGCAAACGAGTACATTGAATATTGTTGGAAATTATTACGAAACCAATAATGCACGCATTGATATTCAAATTAGCGGGCGCAGTGCGGGAACAGGATTTGATGTTATCAATATTTCGGGTGCGGCCAGCTTTGACGGCACAATTAATGTTAGCTTAATTAATAACTTCATGCCGATACTTGGGGATAGTTTTAAGGTGATAAACTACGGATCTTACACCGGTAATAATAATCTTGATTTTACGGGGCTAATTTTAGGCAATGGTTTGCGCTTAAATCCCATTTTCCATGCCAAAGACTTAACTTTCGTTGTTGCTTCTAGTGCTGCTCCTGACGCGAAAAATGATGCATACGGTGTTAATCAAAATCAAACCTTAACTGTTAATGCACTTCAAGGAGTTTTAGCTAATGATGTTCATCCAAATAATGATCCCCTTGCTATTGCACTGAAAACAGGCGCAAATAATGGCAAAGTTACATTGAATAGCAATGGTTCTTTTGTCTATACTCCCAATCCCGGATTCTTGGGCACTGATACTTTTACCTATAAAGCCACTGACGTCGATGGTGATTTTGATCTTGCTACCGTCACCATCAACGTCACTGCCCCCCCTTTCGACCAGGCGCCGACTGTCGCTAATCCCATTTCCGGGGTTTACGCCCTGTTGAACTCCGCGAATACTGTAATTAATTTAAGTGATGTCTTTACTGATCCAGACGATGACGTTAAGTTGATTACCAAATCAATCTTAGCGAACAGCAACAATTCCCTGGTTAATGCTAGTGTTAATAACAATCTTTTAACATTAAACTATCTTCCCGGCCAAACCGGTCAAGCTAATATTACTATTCAGGCCCTATCAGATGGGCAATCTGTCAGCGAAACTTTCACTGTTTTTGTTCAACCTGATGGTGACCGTGCTCCAGTTGTGGCGAACCATATTCCAGCAAAGATTGTTCAGGTCAATGCTCCAAATAGTTTGATTGATATTAGCTCAGTCTTTACTGATTCAGACAATGATAACTCGCTAATTAATAAGACGATTAAGTCAGTCAACAACCCAAGCCTGTTTGACTCTGTTGGCTTAATTGGTAATCAGCTCACCATAGATTATGCTGCGGATAAATATGGCACAGCCAATATTCTCATCGAGGCTGAATCTAATGGTAAAACAGTAACCGACTCATTTACGGTTTATATACAAACTCCGGACATCGACAATGCGCCTTTTGTTCTGAATCCTTTAGCAGATTTTAAACGCAGGGTAAATGCCCCTACGGAAATTATTGACATAAGCACTGTTTTTAGCGATGTAGATAATAACCCAAACTTAATCATGAAAGCACTGTTTGGCAATACTAATCCGAATTTAGTTAATGCTAGCATTGCTGGCAATCAATTGCGGCTCGACTATAATGACACACTGGAAGGCAGTTCGGATATAACAATTTGGGGATTTTCCAATGGAAAACTGGCTCAAGAAACGTTTACTGTTAATATTGGCAATCGTCTGCCGGTAATTAATAAATCAATTGCCGATCAAAATGCTATCGAAGGAACAGGTTTTAGTCTTTTTATTGGTGATGTATTTATTGATCCTGAGGGAAAAGCTTTAACCTATAGCTTCGCAATGCCAAACTGGTTGAGTTACAATCAATCAACTAAAACTTTGAGTGGTACGCCCTCCAATTCTCAAGTGGGAACCGCCGTAATTACAGTTTCCGCCACTGACAATGACGGTATTACTGATGACCCCTATGCTTCCGTGAGCGATAGTTTTAATATCACTGTACTAGATCAACCTAATGGTACTTTCAATATAGAAAAAACAACATACCAGTTTGATGAGACTGTAGGTATCGCCAGTATTGTTGTGCTACGCCAAGATAGCTCCCTGGGGGAGGCTAGTGTTCAATTAACAACTCAAAATATCACAGCGACAGCTCCTAATGACTATGTCAATACATTGTATAATCTCACTTTTGCAGATGGTGAAACAAGTAAATCAGTAAATCTCACTATCAACAACGACAACCTGCGGGAGGGTGGTATAAATCGGATTCCTGAAACTTTTAGCATATTGTTGGGCAATGTGTCTGGGGGCGCCAAGCTAGGTACACAAAGTAGTGCAATTGTAAATATTATTGATGATGAGCCAGCTGTTACGCCTCCAGTTGCCGTCAATGATATCAAAGAAGCCAAAGCGCTGCAGACTATTACCATTGATTTGCTTAACAACGATTACGATGCTGATAGCTATCGTTTGCCTCTAGAATTGTATCGCCTTAAGGTAAATGGAATAGAGTATGACCCATATATTGTACCTACTATTACCACGGCTCTGGGTGGTATTATTAGCATTTTCAATAATAATACCCCTGGCAATCGTGCCGATGATCAACTTTATTATACCGCTTCAGATGTTGATGCCGTCGATACTTTTGCCTATACTATCCGCGACGGGGAATTGGAAACCGATTTTGTTAGCAATCTGGCTACCGTCAATATTTCCGTTACCCCTGAAGTCCGCAATAAAACTAATGATTTTAATGTTACCATTAACGGTAATGTAGTTAATTATGCAAAGGCCGAAGTAAAATCCTTTGCCAATCAAGATCTGAACGGGCGCTTTACGCTTTACGAACAAAGCACTATTGATCTCGATGGCAACACATGGAAAGCGATTGCTTTAAAAGATTATGGACAGGCTAATGGTTACGTCATTGGTGCTGACACCACCTTGACCTTTGATTTTAGAAGTAGTGCAGTTGGAGAGATTCAAGGCATAGCTTGGGCGAAGGAAAATCTTTTGACTACCAATATTAAACCAGATAATGTAATCAATATTTATGGTTTTAACACCCTTTATGGTATTGATGATTTTGACTACACTGGAGCAGGTCAATGGCAAACTTTTAGCGTTGACCTTAGCAATTATGACAATGATGTGATCAATTATTTGATTTTTGTCGGCGACGACGACGCCAACAATAAGGGGGATAGTCAATTCCGTAATATTATTCTCAATCAAACCACTACTAATCGCCGCCCCACGGGCATAAATCTCAATTCTAACGCTCTCTATTCTGGGCAACCTGTTGGTACCATTATAGGAAGCTTGAGCACGGTCGACCCCGATGCAAATGATCAGCATACATACACACTTGTCGGGGGTCAAGGTGGTGATGACAACGCCCTCTTCATCATTGAGAATAATCAACTAAAAACTAATTCAATCCTTACTCGTCAAAACAAATTTAGCTATTCCATCCTCGTTCAGACAACGGACCTGGGAGGATCTAGTCTAACTAAATCATTCAATATTTCTCTCGTAGATCTGCTCGTTTCACCTGGCTTGCCGTCCGAGCGGCTTGTGGAGGCCGGTGGTCTTGCCAATGGCGCCACTGGCACCAGTTCAGCCAGCATCGCCATCACCAAGATTGATCTGAATGGCAGCTCCATCTACGACACCACCTATCTCACAGCCAACGGTTGGTCTCTCTCCTTGGGCACCACTTACACAAAGGTTGGCAGCTACGGCACCGCTTCCTTCGACACATCCACCGGCGTTATTTCCTACAGTCTCAACAACAACTTTGGCGCCACCGAGGCGTTAACCCTAAATCAAGATGTTTCGGATTCTTTTGGGCAGATCCAGGTAGTTGATGGTTCAGTAACGGCACTCTCAGGTCCAATCTCCTTTGGGATCACCGGATCCAACGACAACCCCAGCTTGTCTTTCTTCAGCCCACCGGTTGAAACCACCACCACCAACGTCCAGACAGAAATCAGCTTCGCTGAACTCGCCGCCAAGGGCAATCAAAATGATCGGGATGGCAGCGTTGTCGCCTTCAAGGTGGCTGCTGTGAACAGCGGCACCCTTTTGATCGGTTCCTCCCAAGCCACTGCCACAGCTTGGGCCGCCACCATCAACGACACCGTCGATGTCGAGAACAACCTCTACTGGACTCCCCCCAGCGGCCGGGGTGGCAACCCTGTCAATCCCCTGGCGATTGATGCTTTCACTCTTTATGCCGTTGACAATTCCGGTGCTGTTTCAGCCTCACCCGTTACCGCCACGGTCAACGTGGTCTGCTTCCTCGCCGGCACCATGATCGCCACACCCGATGGCGAACGGCCGATTGAATCCCTCAAACCCGGAGATCTAATCACCACCAGCGAAGGAGCTCAGCCCGTTCGCTTCCTGGCCCGCAGTACCCGCAGCATCGCTCAGCTCCAGGCCCTGGGCAAAATGCCGATTCGCATCAATCAGGCCGCCTTTGGCTGCCTCGGCCCCGTTCGTGACACCTTCATGTCCCCCAGCCATGCCATTCACTTCAGCGGTCATCTGGTGGAGGCAGGAGCCCTGATCAACGGCCTATCAATCGAACAGCTCAACGATTGGCAAAATACTGCACTCACTTATTACAATATTGAGTTGGAGTGCCATGGCCTGATTACCGCCAATGGTCTGCTGGTGGAAAGCTATTTCGCGAACTACCGCAGCAATGGCTTCAGCCGCGATTGCTGGGACAACTACCAGGAGTATGTGCAGCTCTACGGCCCAGGCTCGTTGATGGAGGAAATGGCGCTGCCTCGTATTCCCTTTGCTCGTCTGCTTCCCATCGCCTTGCGCAAGCTGTTGAGTCTCCCCTCCTATTCCAGCCTCGATTTGCTCAGCATCTGGGATCAAATGTGAAAATGATGAAAAAAGTTGTTTCGATGCTTGCTTTTAGGGTTGAGATGGTTGGTCATTCGAGGTGCCCTTAGCTTTTACCGCTTAAAACCTGTGGCGTGAAATGCCCTGGGTGCTGTTGCCAGCGATTCATTATATCTTGAATTACCAGTTCTCGGATGATTACCTGTAGGCAAACGCTGAGGGGGAGCGCCAGCAGCAGACCCAGGGGGCCAAACAAAACTGTGAGAATTAGCTGGGCGCTCAGGGTTAAGCCGGGCAGCAATTTCAGCTGGTGCTGCATCACCGAGGGGGTGATCACATAGCTTTCCAGGTTCTGAACGCATACATAAAGGGCGAGCACCGCTGCCGCCTTCCAGGGGGCATCCAGCAGCGCCACCGAGATCGGAAACACCGTGCTCAAGGTGGGACCAAGGTTTGGAATCACATTCAGCAATCCCGCCAACAGGGCATTTGCCGCCACCAGCTTCACCCCCAGCAGCGACAGGCCCAGGGCCGCCAGGCAGGCCACGCAGAGGGAACTGATCAGTACCCCCACCATCCAGCCACTCAGCGCTTCTCCACAGAGCAGCAACACCTGACGCAGCCTGCGGCGATAGAAGCTGGGGGCCAGCAGGATCGCCAGCTCCCGATAGGCACTGGGTTGTACCGCCACCATCAGGGCCACCGCGATCACGAAGAGCAACTGCAGTAGCGCCGTACCCAAATCACCGGCCAGGCCCAGCAACCTCAAGGCCCCGCCCCCCAGCCCCGCCGTCAGCGACGGACTGGCAATGGTGTTTGGTTTAAGTAGCCCATTGCCCAGCCAGGTGAGGCTGGGATCGCTACTGCCGTAGAGCATTTGGCTGGCCTGGTCAATGCCGCCCCGCAGCAGCTCCAGCAGGGTGTGGGCCGCCGCCGGCAATTGCAACAGCAATTGCGAAAACTGATCCACAAAGGGCGGGATCACGGCGGTGGCCACCACCACCAGGGTGAGCAGCAGCAGCACCAGGGTGAGCAGCAGGGCCAGCGGCCTTGGGCAGCCCAGCCTGCGTCGCAAGCTGCCCACCATGGTGCAGAGCGCCATCGCCAGCACCAGGGCCGCGAACAGCAGGATCAGGCTCTGGCGTAGATCCCAAAGCAGCACCAGGGCGGCTAAAAGGGCCGCCAGCCCAAGCCATTGACCAAACTTCACCGGCTTCTGTTCGCTGCGGTTTGCTTCTGTTTGTTTCTTTTGGCCTCAGTTGTCTTCCGCGTCTGCTTCGGCTTCGGCCTCTGCTTCCGACCCCTTGCCCGCGAAGCCCAGTTCATGGCTGTCGGCGTAGCGCTGGGCAAAGCGCATGAACCGCTCGAAATCAGCGGTGGTCTTCCAGGTGTAGGTGACCTCCAGGGCGCTGGCCTTGCCGTTCACGAAGCGGGCCTTCACCTCCCGGCTCACCAGTTCCCCCTCCTCATCCACCATGAACATGCCGGCGATGTCGCCCAGGGCTTCCGGTGCCAGAGCTTCCGGTTCCTCGAACACGAACATCGCCTGGCCGGTGCGGCCATCGCGGGAGCGGGTGAGCCGGATATCGGGCACGACTGGTTCATCCACACCGCGGAAGAACTGAATGGCAGCGCCCATGCCCATCGGATCAAAAACAGATCCTAGGTAGCCGCGATCAGCAGTTCCGCCGCCTGTCGGTCGTCCAGGCCCGCCAAATCCAGCCGTGGCACCAGCGCCAAGCCAGCCTGGGCAGCAGCACTGGCCCCAACACTGGCATCGGCTCTGGCATCGGCTCTGGAGCGCTGCAGCTCATGGTCGTAGCAGCGGTCGTAGTAGTCGAGCATCTGGCCGCAGGCCCCGGCCCAATCCCGCAGGTCGATTGCCGCCAGGGCGGCCCTGGTGCGTTCCGGCCCCAGGCGGCGGCCAATGCGCTCGGTGGCCTGGCGCAGCGGTTCTTGGCCCAGGGCGCCGTACACCTTCACCAGTCGCTCAATGCGCTCCTCCAGGGGGCGGCTGATTTCCAGGGCCGGTGCGGCCTTCATCTGGCGCCATAACCCAGCGGGAATGCGGCAACGGCCCACCTGAACGCTCTCCGCTTCCAACCAGATCGCCTCGGCCTGCCGCTGTTGCCACAGGGCCAGGGCCAGCCGGTTTTCGTAGTGCTCGCAACTGGGCTGGGGGGGCAGGCCGAGGCCGCCGAAACTGCTGCCGCGGTGATTTGCCAAACCCTCCAGATCCACCATCGCCACCCCCCGGTCGGCCAAGGCATGCAGCAGATCGGTCTTGCCGGTGCCGGTGCGACCGGCCAGCAGCCGCAGGGGCCAGGTGAGTTCAAATTGGGCCAGGGCCCAACCCCTGTAGCGCTTGTAGCCACCCTCCAGCAGCAGCGTCGGCAGCTCCAGCACCCCCGCCAGCCAGGCGACGCTGCCGGAGCGCATGCCGCCGCGCCAGCAGTGCAGCCGCAGCTGGGCCTGGCCATCCCAGCCGCGCAGCTGGGCGGTTAGCTCCTGGCCCAGCCGCTCCAGCCGTGGCCCCACGTAGGCCAGCCCCAGCTGCACCGCCTCTGCCCGTCCCCGCTGCTTGTAGCTGGTGCCCACCGCCGCCCGCTCCTCGTTGCTGAACAGGGGCAGGTTGGTGGCCCCCGGGATGTGGCCCCGCTCGTATTCCAGCGGGCTGCGCAAATCCAGGAGCGGACCAGGGGCGCTCAAAAAAGCCTCCACCGCCACCGCTGCGGGCCTGGAGCGATTCATCGCCGCTGCCCCAGCAGGGGGAGCAGCTGACCCCGCCGCCCTGTCATCGCCCCTGGCATGGATCTCTGCTGACATAGTGGGCCCACTCTGGCTAGCAAACAGGCTCGGCTCTCCATGCTCTCCGGTTCTCCGGTCACCGCCAGCGTCACGCCTGAGTCTTTGCTGGCCAACTTTCAAGCCAGTTCCGAGCGCCAGCGGCGCAGCCAGTTGGCGGGGCTGCAGCGCAGAGCCAGCGAGCTGGTGCCCCTGATCGCCGACCACGTGGCAGCACTCGATGCCACTGGCGACGACTGGGCGGCTGGCTTTTTAATCCAGTTGCTGGTGAGCGCAGACCCCCAGCGCCGCGACCAGTTTTTGGCGCGCTACCCCGACGGCTGGCTGGCCACCACCAGCGCCCGAGGCATCGACTACGCCCCCCTGCAGCGGCTACTGATCCTCCAGGACTACGAGCAGGCGGATCGGCTCACCAGTGAAATCCTGCGCCAGCTGGCCGGACCGGCCGCCGTAGCGCGCGGCTACGTCTATTACAGCGAGGTGCCGCCCATGCCCCCTGCGGATCTCGACAGCCTCGATCGCCTCTGGGTTTGTTTTTCCCGCGGGCGTTTTGGCTTTTCTGTGCAGGGCAAACTGCTGAACAGCCTCGCTGGTCGCTGGGATCGGCTCTGGCCCCGACTGGCCTGGAAGGATGGTGGACTGTGGACCCGCTATCCCGGTTCGTTTCAGTGGAGCATTGATGCCCCTGAGGGTCACATGCCCCTGGTGAACCAATTGCGCGGCGTGCGCCTGATGGATGCCCTGCTGCAACACCCAACCCTGCAGCGCCGCATCAAGGGCTGAACTGGCCCCTGGCTGCGGGGTAGGGTCAGAGCAGGCCGTGATCAAACCCGCAGATGGCGCTGCGCTGGTCTGTCTTCATCACGCCATCCACCCTGCAGTTGGCACCGCTGATTGAGCAGCTGCTGGAACCGGTGGCCTCGGGGCCGCTGCGGATGCAACTCAGGCTGGGGTTGCAGGAGGCCCTGGTCAATGCGGTGAACCATGGCAATGGCGGCGATCCGGCCAAGTTTTTGCGGATCAGGCGAATTGAATCGCCGCTCTGGTGGATCTGGCAGGTGCAAGATCAGGGGCCCGGCCTGGCGCCCCAGCAACGCCAGCTCTGCCTGCCAGCCCAACTGGATGCCGCCAGGGGTCGCGGCCTTTATTTGATTCACCACTGCTTTGACGACGTGCGCTGGAGTCCGAGAGGTAATCGGCTTCAATTAGCTATTAGTCGTCAGCGACACCACTGCCTGTTCACCGCTCAGCCAGGGGCTGGCGAATTAGTACATCAAATTGGTACATCAATACATCAAATTGGTACATCAGTCTAGCGCTGGTGCGTTGGACAGCCGGGATCACTGAGTTCAGCCTTCAGCCAGCCCAGGCTGTTGGTTACCAGATCGATGGCCCGCTGCCGGGCCATGGTTGGTTTGGCGGCAGCCGGGTCGTCGCCACTCAGCAGTTGCACCAATGCGGCGCTGAGCTGCTCGGCGGCCCGGCGGGCGCGCTGGGTTTTAAGCGCATGCCAGTCGCGGTCGCCGATCACCAGGCTGCGCTGCAGGGCCACCGCCTGGGCGAGGGCTGCTTCTGGCCAGCCGGCCTGGGCTTGGGCTCGGCTGGGGGGCCTGGAGCTGCTGGAGCTGTTGGGCTCAACCACAGAAATCAAACGTGATAAGCGATCATCTTGGCGTCAGCTGATCGGAATGGTGTGACGCGTCGGGACAGCAGTGGCAAAAAGCGGCAGCGCCATCAGCCCGTGCGGCTGCTGCACAGACTCGAGGGGCTCTTCCTCCAGGCCTCACTCACAAGCCGCAGTAGCGGGGTGCAACAGCGGCGCGAACGGCAGCGGTTGGTCCTCGCCCAGCGGCTACTGGATCCTCTGCCACCGGAACTGACACAGCCGGGCCGCTCACAGCTGCTCTTCTGGCGCTCTCTGCGCTGGGGCACGCTGGGCATGCTGCTCGCCCTGGTGCTCAGGCCCTAGGCAGCCATTGGAAAACCAGCACAGCTGGCACCTTCTGCCACCTGAGCAGTTGGGAGGAAGTGGAGCAGCATGGTCATTTGCTCTGTTCTCCTAGGGCACCTCGGCAAAACCCGAACAACTGGGAGACATCGGGGGGAGGCAGCATGCGCCTCGGCTCGGTTGTTCCAGGGATTACCCGGAAATCCCCGAGCAGCCTCAGCTATTTTAATGCAATTGGTTTTTAGGTACGGCTTAGTAATGTGAACTAGGCCTACTCGTTAGTAAAGAGTAGCTTATTTGCGGATACCTTCAGCGTTGGTGTCGCTATTTGTTTGGTGGCCATGCAGGTGCTTTTCGCAGGCCATCGCAGCGCTACCTAGGCCCATGACTGCGGCAACCAGGGCGATGGATAGAAGGCGTTTCAACGGAGCATGGCAAGAAGCTTTATTTTAGAACACCCCAGAAGCCTGAGCTGGATGGCAAGCCAGGTGATCCCCAAGTGATGTTACTTTGCTGACATTCAACCCCAGGAAGCCTGTGTCAAAAGTTATTGGCACGTCTACTCGGTAGTTTAGAAACTTTGCCATCGCTGAGCAGTGAGTGGTAAGCGAGCAGCTCGAAAATCGCTTATATCACCGATTTCCTCCAGCTCCAGCTCCAATCCCAGGCCTTGAAAAGCCCTCTGCTCCAGTCAATGCTCCTGTCCCGGCTCCAGCCAGCGATCCTGTACCGGCTCCAGCTCCAGAGTCAGCTCTAGCGCCAATCCCAGCCCTCGAACAGCCTCCTGCTCTAGCACCAGCCCTTGCCCAGCAACAGCCCTCACCCAGTATGAGCCCTCGCCCAGCATGAGCCCTGGCTCAGCTTCGCCACTGAGCCCTCGCTCAGTTTCGCAATTGCCTGGGGGCATGCCATAGGCTGTGCTTAGCAGCATCTAGAGCAGCATGAAAAAGCCCAGTTATGTTTACCAGTCCGTAGAAAAATTTGGTGAGGGTCTAACAACCAACCGACCCTGGAATGTCCAGGCCCTACAACAGGTGGAACTTCTCAACGGCAGGGTGGCCATGATCGGCTTTATGTTTGCCCTGGTCGGTGAGTTACTCACAGGTAGGGGGATACTCGGCCAACTGCTATGGATAGCCGGCTGGTTTCTGGGCAGAGTATGAGTTCCCCGATTATTCCGCTTCACTCAATTAATCAATACTCAATTGATCAGTATCTGTCTGGATCAGATCCTGTATTGGTATTTGATGGTGGCTGTCCCTTCTGTGCTCATTTCGCCCTGGCCAGTGAGCTGCGCAGCGGCATCTCAAACCTGTTAATAGCCGACGGACGCCTCAACCATGATTTGCGCCTTGCCCTGGCGGCACGGGGCTATTACCTAGCCAATGGAGCAATGCTCCTTGCTGGTGGGCAGATTTTGCATGGATCAGCAGCGATCCAGTGGATCTGCCAGCGCATGAATACGAGTGATCCCCTGTTGAAGCTTCTAGCAAAGCTGCTGCTTAGGCCCCAGCGGGCGGATAAGCTTTATCCCCTGTTGCTGCTGGCTCGGCGGCTAGCCCTTGCCCTGAAGCGCCTGCCAGTGGACCCCGACAACTGTTGATCAGCATTGTCAAATCGGCAATCCTTTGGACGGTCTTTAATCTGTTGTAATAAAAAATTTGCACTAAAAAACCCCTGCTTAGCAGCAAGGGTTTGATAAATAGTTAATCTTTAAATGTAAATCTTAAGATTAAGCTTGTGATCAGGTTTAAACTAAAATTTTGAGTTGGAAAAAGGTTTTTGAATTTGGCTAAGGTTGTTAAACCTTAGCCAGAATATCTAACCTTAGCCTAACTATTAGCTTCAGCCGGGCTGTTTAGCCTCGGCCATGCTGTTTAGCCTCAGCCGATAGCAGGAGCGGTCAGAGCCACGGGGGTGGACTGAGCAGCTGCCAGGTCGAGGGGGAAGTTGTGAGCATTGCGCTCGTGCATCACTTCCATACCCAGGCCAGCGCGGTTGAGCACGTCTGCCCAGGTGTTGATCACGCGGCCTTGACCGTCGAGGATCGACTGGTTGAAGTTGAAGCCGTTCAGGTTGAAGGCCATGGTGCTAACGCCCAGGGCGGTGAACCAGATGCCAACCACAGGCCAGGCGGCCAGGAAGAAGTGGAGGGAGCGGCTGTTGTTGAAGGAGGCGTATTGGAAGATCAGGCGACCGAAATAACCGTGGGCAGCCACGATGTTATAGGTCTCTTCCTCTTGGCCAAACTTGTAACCATAGTTCTGGGACTCAGCCTCGGTGGTTTCCCTAACGAGGCTGGAGGTAACGAGGGAGCCGTGCATGGCGGAGAACAGGCTGCCACCGAACACACCGGCCACACCCAGCATGTGGAAGGGGTGCATCAGAATGTTGTGCTCAGCCTGGAACACCAACATGTAGTTGAAGGTGCCAGAGATGCCCAGGGGCATGGCGTCAGAGAAGGAACCCTGACCGAAGGGGTAGACAAGGAACACGGCGCTGGCGGCGGCCACAGGAGCGCTGTAGGCAACACAGATCCAGGGACGCATGCCCAGGCGATAGCTCAGTTCCCACTCACGACCCATGTAGGCATAGATGCCGATCAGGAAGTGGAACACCACCAGTTGGAAAGGACCACCGTTATACAGCCACTCGTCGAGGCTGGCGGCTTCCCAGATGGGGTAGAAGTGCAGGCCGATAGCATTGCTGGAAGGAACAACAGCACCAGAGATGATGTTGTTGCCATACATCAGAGAGCCGGCTACGGGCTCACGGATGCCGTCGATGTCAACGGGGGGCGCGGCGATGAAAGCCACGATGAAGCAGATGGTGGCAGCCAGGAGGCAAGGAATCATCAGCACACCGAACCAGCCCACATAGAGGCGGTTGTTGGTGGAGGTGATCCACTCGCAAAATTGCTGCCAGCTGTTAGCGCCGGAGCGCTGCTGGATAGTGGTGGTCATGAGAACGGGTAGTAATCGTCTCTGAGGAGACGGTTGAATTTGTCTCCATAAGGAGACGGGTATGAAGGGCGGGATCCCACCTGGGGCGGGAAGCCGTCGAAGAAACTGTAACAGAAGATTGCGCGTTTTGTGAGCCCGCTGGCTGAAGCTGCTGTCAGCAAGCGGCCCACCCCGAAACTGGGCGCCAGGCCGCTGCTAGGAGTGCGGGCAGCAGCGGCCAGACGGCCCATGGCCTCCAAGCAGCCCCTCTTAGCCTTGCCCCTGCTGGGGTTGTTGCTGGCAATTAGTGGTATCGCGGCCGGCTGCCAGTCCAGGCCGGGCCCCGACCTGTTATTGCTCCAACGCCGCCAGGAGCAACTTGAGCTGAAGCTGCAGCAACTGGAGCAGAAGCTGAACGCCCCCACCCCCCGGGGCGCCGCCGATTCGGCCGGTAAACCGCCCGCCGGCCCGGTGAAGTCGCTCACCTACCGCAGCGGTAGTGCTGATGATCGGTTGCGGATTTACTGGGCCGATGGCAGCAGCAGTGACCTGCCCTGCACCAAGGAGCAAGGCACTCTGGTTTGCGGCTGAGGCCCGCGAAGAGGCCCGGCCCCAAGGGCTTACTGAATGGCCCGGTTGTCTGGCTGGCTGGGCTTTGGTGCCGTTGCTTTGCCCTTGGTTGAACAGCTTTGCGCAGCTGAACTGATCGGCGTCAAACTGGCGGAAATTTCTTTCTTGCCTTGAGCATGCGCCTTCTCTCAAGCCTTTTGGCCGCTCCCCTTGGGCTAGCCCTGGCAGCCAGCGGAGTTCAGGCCCAGTCGCAAGACAACTTCAGCTCCACCCGAGCCGTGAACATGGCCCGCAATGCCGCCGTACAGCTCAACGGCGGCCTGGGGGTCTATCAACCGGCCAAGTGCATGTTCGACAGCACCCCCAGCGAGAACCCCTGCTTGATTCAGCGGGGGCCCGCTGGCTACACCTTCCGCTTCCCGGGCGGCTCCCCCGGCTGGCAGCAGCTCAACCAACCGCCCACCCTGGAAACCCAGATCCGCATCGCAGCAGACGGCCGCAGCGTTCTGGGCATTGATTACAACGGCGCTCCAAGGTGAGTTGGATTCCGATGAGTTGGCGAGTTAATAACTAAAGAATGCCTCGAAAAATTGCCCATTCCGTTCGCCAGAGCGAGGAGTAAGCCAGTCGCCGCAACGCTTCTTGCGGCGCGGCATCGATCTGTCGCTATTAATTCTGTTCGGTTAGCAGTGCCGCCAGGGCTTCTGCCCAGCTGGGGTCGACGGCCCAGCGCTCGCGGCTGGTGAGCGACAGGGCGATGCGCTTCTCCCCGTAGGCGGCCTCATTGATGAACAGGGGCCACACCCGCTGACCTTCCAGTGCCGCTGGGGGCTCATAGGCGATTGACTCGCCGGCGGCCGTGCGGAACAGGGGATCCCCGGGCTCCATCGGTTGCCAGTCGCGACCCTGACGCTGGGGATGCAGGCAGGCCAGCGGCCAGCCGCCGCCATCCCTCGGCAGATCGAGGCTGGCCCGATGGCGATGCACCACCAGGGCAGGGGGCTGGGCTAGGCAACCTCGCCTAGCCGCCGCCAAAGCCGCCAGGGCGGCCTCCAGGGCCAATTGGCTCTGGAGGCACAGCCGCGGTTCAATCACCCCCTGGGGCACTGGCCCCACTTCGATCACCAGACCGCAGGGCCAGCTCTCCACCAAAAAACCCCTCTGGGCGGCATCGCCCTCATGCAAATAAATGGGTAAACCGAGCTGCGCCTGGATGGCGGCGGCCAGGGCCAGGTCGGTGGGCCGGCGGCCGTAAACCACCAGGCAGTTGCCCATTGAACTGGTGGTGCTGTGCAGGTCGATCACCGCCAGGGCCGGCCGGCTGCCCCGGGGGCCGAATTGGGCCAGCAGTTCGCGGGCACGCAGGATCTCCAGCTCATCGCAGGCCTCATCAGCCAGCAGATCTGGCACAAAACTGCGGTTGAGGTCCCGGTCGATGTAGCGGCGATTGGCGCGATAAGCGGCGGGATTGCCGATCTCCAGCAGCAGCTCCAGGCCGCTGCTGTTCAAGCTGCTGGGCTCTCGGCGCCACGACTCCACTAGCCAGCCGCCATTGCGCTCATTGCCATGGGTGGCCGCCACCACCAGCACCCGGGGCGCCTGCATCCGCTTCTCTGTCAGTCAGGCGGTCAGCCTGGCAGCAACTCTCACTTCAACTGATGCCAATCCCCCCCCTGGTGGTGAGCACGGCCCGCTGGGCCTGGCATTGGCAATGGCTGCAACTGATGGGCGGCCTAGGCCCCGCCGATGGCTCCGGCAACTACCGCCGCCCCGTCAGCCCCTTTGGCCAAAGACCGCCCCTGCCGAGCGGCGCCCGGGAGGCCGGTCGCCATGTGCTGATCGTGGGCCGCAGCTGCCCCTGGGCCCATCGGGCCTGGCTGGTGTGGGGCCTGCGGCGGCTGGAGGCCAGCATCGAGTTGCTGGTGGTGGAGCCCGACCCCCAGGCCGGCCGTTGGTGTTTCCAGCAACCCTTCCTCGGCTGCACCACTCTCCAGCAGCTATATCGCCTGGCTGGCGCCGATCCCGGTGCCAGGGCCACCGTGCCGGTGCTGGTGGACCAGCTGGAAAAGCGCATCCTGCTGGGTGAAAGCGCCCGGCTGATCGAGCTGCTCAATGGCTGGCCCGCCGCCGAGGACAGCCTCGATCTGGAGCCGGCGGCGCAGCGAGAGGCGATCGATCGCTGGCGGCAACAGCTGCAAAATTCAGTTAATGACGGGGTGTATCGCTGTGGTTTTGCGCGTCACCAGGCCGCTTACGACAGGGCCGAGTCTGAGTTGTTCGCCGTGTTGGACCAGGCGGAGAGCGAACTGGCTGGCGGCGGACCCTGGCTATGCAGCGGCGGCGACCAAGCCTCCGGCCCCAGCCTGGCGGACGTGCAATTGTTTGCCACCCTGGTGCGGCTGGAACTGGTGTATGCGCCCCTGTTTGGGGTGAGCCGCCGGCCGCTGTGGCAGTTTCCGCAGCTGTGGGCCTGGCGCCAGCGCTTCTGGCAGCTGCCCGGCGTGGCCGCCAGCTGCTTTGCTGACGCCTGGCGCCGGGATTATTTCGGCGCCCTGTTCCCGCTGCATCCATCTGGCATCGTGCCCGCCGGCCCCGACTTGGCCACACTGATGGGCATGCCCGCCGCCCCAGCAAGGCCATGACCCCAGCGAATACTTCAGCCGATCCCAGCTATGAGGGCGTCTACGGCCCTTTCACGATCACGGCCAAGGATCGACGCGAGGTGCTGGGCTATCGCCTGGCCCTGCTCACGGTGGCCATCGCCCAGGCTGCCCTGCTGGCCCAATGGCACTGGCAGGGCAGCGCCTGGATCTGGCCCTGGCTGCTGCCCTTAGCCGCCGGATTGGGGCTGGCCTTGCACTGGATTCACATTTATCTGCGGCCATTGCACCGGGCGCTGCAGCTGCTGTGGCTGCTGGGTTGCCTCGGCTTCCTGGCCCTGGCGGCCCTGGTGGGTCCTGGTGCCATGGGCGAGGTACTGGCGGTGAACAGCGGCTGGATATGGGCCGTCGGCCCCCTGTTTGCCGCCCTGGCCGGCATTGGCTTCAAGGAGTTTTTCTGCTTTCGCCGCCCCGAGGCCATCGGCGTCACCCTGTTGCTGCCGATCGCCCTGCTGGGCCGCCTCGCTGGTCTGCTTTCAGCCGATGCCTCTGGCCTGCTGTTGGCGGTGGAGGCCGGCCTGCTGCTGCTGCTCTGCTTGCGCAAATTCCCGATGCCCGCCGCCGCAGACGTGGGGGACAAGAGCGTGTTTGCTTACCTGGAGAACCGCCGTAGCAGCGCCGCCGCGTGAGTTTGATCAGCCTGGTGGATGTCCGCAAGGACTACGGCATCCGCACCCTGTTTGAAAACCTGAACCTGCACGTGGGCGAGCGGGAGCGGTTGGGGCTGATCGGCCCCAACGGCGCCGGCAAGAGCACCCTGCTGAAGGTGCTGGCGGGCCTGGAGCCCCCCGGTGCCGGCGAGCGGCGGGTGCTGCCGCGCAGCCGCATGGTGCTGGTGAGCCAGGAACCGCAGCTGGATCCAGAGCGCACCGTGCTCGACCAGGTGTTTGCCGGCAGCGGCGAAAAGATGGAGTTGCTGCGCCGCTACACGGCCGTGAGCGAGGCCCTGGCCCAGGCCCATGCCCATGGCGGCGACGACAGCGCTCTGCTGGCCGAGCTGGGCAGCCTCAACAGCCGCATGGATCAAAGCCAGGCCTGGGGCCTGGAGCAGCAGATCCGCGAGGTGCTGGAGCGGCTGGGGGTGGGGGATGTGAGCCGGCGGGTGGGCGACCTCTCGGGGGGCTACCGCAAGCGGTTGGCCCTGGCGGCGGCGCTGGTGGCCGAACCCGACCTGCTGTTGCTCGATGAACCCACCAACCACTTGGATGCCGATTGCATCCAGTGGCTGCAGGGCCACCTGAGCCGCTTCCCCGGCGCTCTGGTGCTGGTCACCCACGACCGTTATGTGCTCGACCAGGTGAGCGATCGCATCGTGGAGGTGGATGCGGGGGTGGCCCGCAGCTACAGCGGCAACTACGCCTATTACCTGGCCCGCCGCGCCGAAGAGGATGCCGCCGCCGTGGCCAGCGAGGCCAAATTCCGCGGTGTGCTGCGCCGGGAGCTGGAGTGGCTGCAGCGCGGTCCCAAGGCCCGCAGCACCAAGCAGAAGGCCCGCATCCAGCGGATTGAGGCGATGCGGGAGGCGCCCAAGCGCCAGCTGAAGGGAAACTTGAGCTTGGCCAGCAACCAGCGCCGCCTCGGCAGGCGCGCCATCGAGGCGGAAGAACTGGCCTTCTGGGCCAGCGACGAGGCCCGGGCCAGCGGCCAGGCACCGCTGCTGCAGGGCTTCAGTTACGACTTCAGCCCCGAGGATCGGGTGGGCATCATCGGCCCCAACGGCAGCGGTAAAACCACCCTGCTGGATTTGATCGCCGGACGCCGCAAGTTGCAGCAGGGCCGGCTCGAACTCGGTTCCACGGTGAAGCTGGCCTACTTCGACCAGCACAGTCATGTGTTGCTGGCCGATCGCGATGCGGCCGGCCGCGAGCGCAAGGTGATCGACGTGGTGCAGGAGGCGGCCAGCAGCGTTGAGGTGGATGGCAGCAGCCTCAGCGCCAGCCAATTGCTGGAGCGGTTCCTGTTTGCGCCCGCCCAGCAGCACCAGCCGGTGAACAAGCTCTCCGGGGGCGAGCGGCGCCGGCTGCACCTCTGCCGGCTGTTGATCGAGGCTCCCAATGTGCTGCTGCTCGATGAGCCCACCAACGACCTGGACGTGCAGACCCTCACCGTGCTGGAGGACTTCCTGGAGGACTTCCGCGGCTGCGTGGTGGTGGTATCCCACGACCGCTATTTCCTCGACCGCAGCGTCGATCGCCTGTTCGCCTTTGAAAACGGCCAGCTGCGCCGTTTCGAAGGCAACTACAGCAGCTATCTGGAGCGCGATCAGCTCGAGCGCGGCCAGGGGCAGGCCAAAGGAGGCGGCAGCTCCGGATCGGGCGGTTCAACAGCCAGCCGTTCAGCGGAGATGGCCTCTGGGACAGCTGCTGCCGCCTCGAGCGCTGATCCAGGCGGGTTGAGCGCTGGCCAGCCGGGCGCAAAGGTCGTGGCGGTGAAATCACGGCGGCGCAGCTTCAAGGAAAACCGCGAACTACAGAGCCTGGAGTTGGAATTGCCCTTGTGGGAGGCCAGGCGAGCGGAATTGGAGGGCCAGCTGGCCGCCGCAGGCAGCGACTACAACGCTCTGGAGAGCCTCACCCAAGACCTGGCAAACCTGCAGGCGCGCATCCTGCTGGGGGAGGAGCGCTGGCTGGAGCTCAGCGAACTGCAGGGCTGAGGCGGCGATTGTTTCCAATCCAAGATATGCCCCTCCAGCCCCCTGACCCTGCCTGGGCCAGGGCTGGTGGGGGTGGCTTTAGTTCTTGGTAAAAGCCAATACTGGCGGCCGTTTTCGGGCCTCAAGCCCAGTTGGCAGGCGCTGCACTGAGCGCAACTGCCGCTGGCCTGGGAGGGCTGATGAGCGGCGAAATGCCCAGCCGCGCCGGTGGGCAGCTGGCCATGGACAGACACAGGGCCTCGCGAGGCCCGTATGGTGTTTCCGATGAGCTCCGGACCCTGTCAGCCGGTACCTGCATGAAAACAATCGACGAGCACATCCAGAAGGATCAGTCGGAGATCGAGGCTGCCCGCGCTGAGGGCAACTTGGGCAAAGTGCGCCACCTGGAAGAGGAACTCAAAGGCCTCGCGGAATACAAGGAGCACCACCCGGAAGACAGCCACGATCCCACCCCTCTGGAGGTCTATTGCGACCTGAACCCAGAAGCCCCTGAGTGCCGCGTTTACGACGATTGATCAGAGTTGCTTTTGGGCTGACCCCTCACCCTTCCCGGTCAGCCCCAACCACAGCGACCTGATAGAAAGCCAAAACCAAGCTTTTGGCGATTATCAGCAGGGCGGGCCCCGCAAGGCTTGGCTAAGTCTGATTACCTAGGTCTGAATTCCCAGCTGTTGCCACACCGATGCCAGCAGCTCTTTGAGCCCCATGGCGGCCACCGCCGAGATCGCCAGCACCGGTTGGCCCGTCAGCTGACCGAGTTCAGATTGCAACTCCTGCACCGCCGCTGGTTCCAGCAGTTCAATTTTGCTGAGCACCAGCAGGCGCGGTCGGGCGGCGAGGCCGTGGCCGTAGGCAGCTAATTCTCCGCTAACGACCTCCAGATCAGCTGCCACCGTTTCTGAGCTGGCATCCACCAGGTGGATCAGCAGCCTGGTGCGCTCGATGTGGCGCAGGAAATCGTGGCCCAGGCCGGCCCCCTGGGCCGCACCGGCAATCAGGCCGGGGATATCGGCAAACACGGTGCCATCGCCACTGGGGCGCCTCACCACGCCCAGATTCGGCACCAGGGTGGTGAAGGGATAGTCGGCGATGCGGGGCCTGGCCGCCGAGAGCACCGAGATCAAGGTGCTCTTGCCGGCATTGGGTAGGCCGATGATGCCCACCTCAGCCAGCAGCTTCAGCTCCAACTGCAGCATCCACTGCTCGCCATCACGGCCCTCGCTGAACTTTTCCGGCGCCCGGTTGCGGTTGCTGAGGTAGTGGGCGTTGCCCAAGCCGCCGCGTCCGCCGGCGGCCACCAGCAACTCATCGCCGGCGTTCACCAGATCGCCCAGCAGGATGCCGGTGCGCAGGTCGCGCACCTCCGTGCCGCAGGGCACCTTGATCACCATGTGGTCACCACTGGCACCGCTGCAGCGGTTGGGGCCGCCGCGCTTGCCCTCTGGCGCCTCAAACAGGCGTCTGTACTTGAAATCGAGGAGGGTTTGCAGGTTGGCGTCGGCCCTCAGCAGCACATCGCCACCACGACCGCCGTCGCCACCGGAGGGTCCCCCCGCCGGTACGTACTTTTCGCGGCGAAAGGCCACGATTCCATCCCCACCGCGACCGGCCTTGACGGCGATGCGGGCCTGATCGATGAATTGCAAGGGCGCTGGCTACGGGCGGCGGCCCGATCCGATCAATCTCCCAACCTAGGATTCGCTGGTCGGAGTGCCGCATTGGCCGAGGTTCGCTTCCAACAGGTCAGCAAGACCTATCCACCCCGGCGGGGGAGCGGCCAGGGCGAGGCGGCACCAGTGCCGGTGTTGCGGCAGCTGGACCTGGCGGTGGCCGATGGCGAATTCCTGGTGCTGGTGGGCCCTTCTGGCTGCGGCAAGAGCACTCTGCTGCGCTTGTTGGCGGGGCTGGAGCAACCCAGCAGTGGCGAGATATGGGTGGCGGATCGACCGGTGAGCCAGCTGCGGCCGGCCCAGCGGGATGTGGCGATGGTGTTCCAGAGCTACGCCCTCTATCCCCACCTCTCGGTGGCCGACAACATCGGCTTTGGCCTGCGGCGCAGCCGGCCCCGCAGCCTGCAACAACAGCTCCAGGACAGCCTGCACCGGGCCACGGGCCAGCTGCCGGGGCCGTTGCGGTGCAGTTCACCGCGGGAGCAGCGGATTGAGCGGCGCATCGCCGAGGTGGCCGAGATGCTTGAGCTGGAGCCGCTGCTGCAACGCCTGCCCAAGGAGCTATCCGGCGGCCAGAAGCAAAGGGTGGCCCTGGGTAGGGCCATCGCCCGGCAACCGGCGGTGTTTTTGATGGATGAACCGCTCAGCAACCTGGATGCCAAGCTGCGCACGGGTACCAGGGCCCAGATCGTGGAGCTGCAGCGGCGGCTGGGCACCACCACCATTTATGTAACCCACGATCAGGTGGAGGCGATGACCATGGGCCATCGCATCGCTGTGCTCCACGGCGGCCGTCTGCAGCAATTGGGCACGCCCCTGGAGCTCTATCAGTGGCCGGCGAATCAATTCGTGGCCCAGTTCATCGGCAGCCCGCCGATGAACCTGCTGCCGGTGCAGGTGGTGGCCGCCGGTCAATTGCAGTTGGGCCAGCGGCGCTTTGCCGTGGAGGGACCGCTGGCGGATCAGCTGGCCAGCCGCATTGGCCAGCAGCTCTGCGGCGGCCTGCGGGCCGAGCACCTGCGGCTGGCACCGGCCGCGAACCGCAATATGCCCGCAGAAGTGGTGCATATCGAGGCCCTGGGCAACGAACAGCTGCTCGGCTGCCGCCTGGCTGAAACAGGTCATCTGGTGCAGGTGCGCAGCGGGCCTGAATACCAATTGGTGGTGGGCCAAACCATTTATCTAGATCTAGATCCCCGTGGCTGGCGCCTTTTCGACAGCTTCGGCCAGGCCCTGGCGCGACCCCTTGAACCGCCAAACCGCGAACCGCAGCTGCCCGAGCTTTAAGGCTTAGTAAGGGCACCTCGAAAGATTCTAGATCTCACCGATCTCTTGGCAAGAGAAGCATTCCAGCGACTTGTATGATTGTGAATCGCAGGAGCCGAACGGGAATCATCTGAGGTGCCCATAGGTAAATTATTCTACTGCATTTTTCGAGGCGCTTAAGAGGGATAGCGCCTGACTTTATCAGCGATTAAATTACACGATTTGCAAGTTATTGAGCGAGCCAATATAGCCAGTTATTTCTATAATGGCATCGTTGCTGGCGGAGAAGCCGGCGACGCCATCGTTGAGAGCGATGAAGCTGCGTAAGGTCACGGAGGGATCCGTATAGGAGAAGATGGCGGCTTGGTTGGCAGAAAAGTTGCTAGATGTTAAAACAGAAGAGATGGATTGGTCATCAAGCGCAGCTACAGTTCCAAGCTTATTTATGTTTGCAGCGGAAACTGCCGTGGGGCCATCAAAGATATCGGTGTCAATACGGAAATCAGTAATCCGATCAAAGCTGGCCAGAGTTGATTGAGTAAGTGAAGTGAACCGAAATGTATCGACACCCCGTAGGCCGGTGATTAGGTCTTTGGAGCCTGTGGCTATGAGCGTGTTAGCGCTTGCATCGCCCATCAGCTGGTTAGAAGTGGAATCAATGCTAAACCATTGCCCAACACTTTTGGCCCCCAGGTTGCCGACGGCATCCATAACCCCAACTTTAATAAAATAAAAACCATCGGCAAGGGGTGAGGTAAAAGACCAGGTATTTTCTCCATTGGCAGAATTAGCCTGACCAAGATAACTAGGTCCGTTGTAGAGACGCACGGTTTCGCCCGTGGCAAGCGGAGCGGAGAGGACTCCGGAAATGGTGGGTGTGATGTCGTCGGTGACGGCACGGTTGGCCAGGGCGCCCTGCACATTGCCGACATTGTCAACTACAGATGTGATTGCTGCCGTAGTTGTGGTAGCGGTGGTATCAAGGAAGAAATAACGTATCGGCGATTGGCTGTAGTTACCGGCAACATCAACAACCCGGGCAGTGATTTCATAAAGTTCGCCAATTGTGCCAGAAAGAGCAGGAGGAGCGAAGGACCATCTCTTCGTTGTATTGTCTACATTGGTATTGCCTAAAAATGTATCACGATTGTATATGGCCAGGGTTTCGCCAGCTACGAGGGCGGCGGAGATGCTGCCTCTGAAGCCGGGGATGGCGTCATCGGTGCCCGAAAATTGAGCTACTGTGCCCCGGAAAAAACCGACGTTGTCGATCACTGCGGTGATCGCGCCATTGGTGAGAGGTTTTGTGGTGTCGATGGTGATGTCTCCCAGCTGGCCATTGGTACTGGTATCGAAAAATCAGCTCATAAATTGATATTGGAAATTACAAAAAAATCATTTCAAATACACCACGCTGCAGCCGGCGCCGCCATCGCCCCGCTCCGCATCGCTCACCCGTTCCACGTAGGGCACCGTCTCTAGCCAGGCCCGCAAACCGCGCTTGAGTTTGCCGGTGCCGATGCCGTGGATCACCCATAGCGGACCATTGGCCGCCCGCAGCTGTTCCTCCACCGCCGCCTCCGCTTCATGCACCCGCAGGCCGCGCACGTCCACGGTGTTGCGCTCGGTGCGCACTTCAGCCCCCCGGGCGGCCAGCCCCCGCTGGCCCTTCACCACCACCTGGGGTTCGGGCGGCGGTGCCGGCTTCTCGCCCGCCAGTCCCTCAATCGCCGCCAACTCCACCGTGGAGCGCATCACGCCGCAGCGCACGGTGAGTTCGCGGCCGTCGCTGGAAATCGCCAGCACCTCCGCCGCCTTGCCCAGGGCCAGCAGCCGCACCCGCTCCCCCACCTCCGGCCGCCAGCCCCGGTGCTCGCGCCGCTCGGAGGCCGGCCGGTGTTGTTGCTGCAGGGTCTTCAGGCGCTGGCCGGCCTGGCGGGCGGTTTCGCCCAGGGCATTGCTGGCCTCCCCAGCCCTCTCCCCCTGGCGCAGGCGGCGGATGATGCGACGCACCTCCTGCTGGCCGGAGCGAATCGACAGCTCCAATTGCTGGCGCCGCTGTTCTTGTAATTCGGCGCTCTGCTCCTTCTGTTGCTGCCAGCGCAGCAGCAATTCCTCGTGCAGCAATTCTGTGCGGGCCAGCAGGGCGGCGGCATCTTCGGCCGCCTCCTGCTGGCGCTGGCGCTGCTGCTCCAGGCCGGCGATCACCTGGTTCACATCGCCTTCCCCCAGGGGCTCCAGCTGGGTTTCGGCCTGGCGCAACACCATTTCAGCCAACCCCAGCCGCCGGGCGATCGCCAGGGCATTACTGCGCCCCGGAATACCCCATTGCAGCCGATAGGTAGGCGAAAGGGTTTGCTCATCAAAGGCAACCGAGGCATTTTCAAACCGCGGATCCGCATATTTCAGCGCCTTCAATTCGCCGTAGTGGGTGGTGGCAATCGTGAGCCGGGCCCGCTCCGCCAGGTGCTGTAGCAGGGCGGTGGCCAGGGCCGAACCCTCGGTGGGATCGGTGCCGGCACCCACCTCATCGAGCAACACCAAAGCCGCCGCCGGTCCGGCGTCTGGAGCGGAGGCGGCTGAGGCAGCGGCAGGGACAGGGGCAGGGGCAACGGCTAGGGCATGGGCTACGGCGTCAGCGTCAGTGCCGGTATCGGCATCGGTAGCGGCATCAGCAAAGCCATCTGCTGGCGCCCCAGGCGCTTTCTGGGGCGCCAGGGCATCGAGGATGCGGGCGATGCGACGGATGTGGCCGCTGAAGGTGGAGAGGCTCTGCTGCAGCGACTGCTCATCGCCGATGTCGGCCAGCACCTTGCTGCACCAGGGCAGTTGAGGCGTGCCCTGGCAGGGCAAAAACAGGCCGGCCCTGGCCATCAAGGCCGCTAAGCCCACACTTTTCAGCGTCACCGTCTTGCCGCCGGTATTCGGGCCAGTGATCGCCACCACCCGCAGCTCCGCCGCCACCCGCACCGTCACCGGCACCACCTCCCTGCCCTGCTGGTATCGCTGCTGCCAGAGCAGCAGCGGATGGCGCAGCTCCACCAGCGACAGGGGCGCCAACGGATCGGCCGACAGCTGCGGTCGCACCGCCCCCAGCCACTGGCTGTAACGGGCCCGGGCCAGGGCCAAATCCAGCTTTAGCAGCACCGCCTGCAGGGCCTGGAGCGATTCGGCCTGCTCGCCCACCAGGGCGCTCAATTCCACCAGCAACTGCCGCTCCAGCTCCCGCTCCTGGCCCTCCAGGTCGCGGATGCGGTTGCCGAGGGGGATCACCGCCTGGGGTTCGAGAAATACCGTGCTGCCCGAGGCCGAACTGTCGTGCACCAGGCCGGCCACCTGGCTGGCGGCCCCCACCTTGAAGGCCAGCACCGGCCGGCCATTGCGCTCGGCGATCACGGTGTCCTGGAGCATCGGCGCCCAGCGCCGCAGCAACTCCTGCAGCCTCTCGCGCCGTTCGCCCCGGGCCCCCGCCAGCTGGCGGCGCAAACCCCCCAGGGCGGGGCTGGCCCGATCCGCCACCCGGCCGCCCTCCTCAATGCAGAAGTGCAGCCGCTGTTCCAGCTCCGGCAGGGTGCGCAGCTCGGCCACCAGGGCCGTGGTCACCGGCCGCAGCTCGGGCCCATCGATCTGGCGCCGCAGCCGCCGGGCGGCGGCCAGGGTGGTGGCCAGCTCCAGTAGCGCCTCGCCGGCGGCGGTGCCCCCCTTGGCGCAGAGCTGCACGGTGGTGGCGATATCGGCCACCCCCTGAAAACTCAGCCCCCCCTCGGTGAGACCATCGAGGGCTAGCAGCTCACCGGTTTCCGCCTGCAGGGTCTGGCTATCGGCCTGGCAACTGGCCAGGGGCAGGGGGACACAGCCCCGCCTGCCGGCAGCGGTGCTGGTGAAACTGGCCACGTGGCTGGACAGCCTCGGCCACTCCAGCAGCTCCAGGGCTTCCTGTTCGATGCTCACCCGGCGCTAGGTCCACTAATTTCGGCTGCCGCAATCCCAGGCGGAAGAGCGGCGGGGATGGGCGCCTGGCCGGGCAGATTGGAGGGAATGCCGGCGGCCGGTTCGTAGAGCATTTCCAACCAGTTGCCCTCCGGATCCCGCAGGTAAAAGCTGGCGGTGCCATCGCGGTGGTCGTGCACCGGGCCGCAGCTTTGGCCCCTGGCCTCCAGCTCGGCATGCAGCCGATCCAGCTCGCCGCGGTCGCTGAAGTGGAAGGCGAAGTGGGGCCCAGCCGCCTTGTAGTCGGCACTGAGCAGGGCGATGCCATCGCCAGTGAGCGGCGATTGCAGGTAGCACCAGTCTTCTGCATCCCAGGTGATGCAGAGGCCCAGGGATTGGTAGAAGGCCTTGGCGCGGCCCATCTCCTCAACGCGAATGGCCACATGGCCCAGCCGCTCCACCGCCATCAAGCCAACCCCATAGCTGCATTCATTAAAGATGCTCAAGCCCTCCTCCGCTGGCGCCGCCGCCCGGGCCCTCAACCCTCCCGCAGCCAGGCGGCAGCATCACAGGCGTGATAGGTGAGGATTAAATCGGCGCCGGCCCGCTTGAAACAGAGCAGGGTTTCCAGCACCACCGCCCGTTCGTCGATCCAGCCCCGCTCGGCGGCGGCCTTCACCATGGCGTATTCGCCACTCACGTTGTAGGCGGCAATGGGTAACTCACTCTCCTGACGTAATTGATGGATGATGTCGAGATAGGCCAGGCCAGGCTTCACCATCAAGATGTCCGCCCCCTCACTCTCATCGAGCTGGGCCTCGGTGATCGCTTCTCGGCCATTGGCCGGGTCCATTTGGTAGCTGGTTTTGTCTTTAGGGATCGGCTTGTCGGCCAGGGCCCGCGGCGCTGAGTCGAGCGCCTCTCGGAAGGGACCGTAATAGGCGCTGGCGTACTTGGCCGTATAGCTGATGATCCCCACCTGCTCGAAGCCCTCCTCATCCAGGGCTTCCCGGATCGCCCCCACCCGGCCGTCCATCATGTCGCTGGGGCCGATCAAGTCGGCGCCGGCCCGGGCCTGGGCCACGGCCTGCTTGCACAGGATCGCCACGGTTTCGTCGTTGAGCACGACGCCCTGTTGATTAACTATGCCGTCGTGGCCATCACAGGAATAGGGATCTAGGGCGACATCGGTCATGATCGCCATCTGGGGATGGTGCTGCTTGAGCAGCCTTATGGCGCGGGGAATCAGGCCATGCTCGTTGAAGCATTCGGCGCCATCCTCAGTTTTGAGTCCATCGGCCACCTTGGGAAATAGCACGACGCAGCGGATGCCCAAATCCCAGGCGCGACCCACCTCCTCCACCAGACCTTCCAGGCTCCAGCGCTGGCAGCCAGGCATGGCGCCAATCGGCTCGTTGGCGGCACTCTCGTGCACGAAGAGCGGGTAGATGAAATCGGTGGGGCTGAGCTGAAACTGGCGCACCATGGCCCTGAGAGCCGGGGTGCGGCGCAGCCGGCGGGGGCGGTAGGTGAGCTCCATCTGGGGTGCGTGGCTGGGGCGGATCCTAGGGATCTCCCTACAGCCGGCCGGCTTGCAGCCAGCCGGAGCGGGGATTGCTGCTGCGCAGTTCCCGCAGCTGCTCAAACAGGGCCTGTTCCTGCTCGGTGAGTTGCTGGGGCACCCGCAACACCGGCGTCAACAGCAGGTCACCGCGGCCCCCCTTGATCGGCCAGCCCTTGCCCTTCAGCCGCAGGCTGCGCCCGAGGCTGATACCAGCTGGCACCTGCAGGGTGGCCTCGCCATCGGGGGTGGCCACGCGCACTTCACCCCCCAGGGCCAGTTCATCCAAGCTGAGCGGCAGCTCGCCCCGCAGCTGGTCGCCATCGAGCTTCCAGATCGGGTGTTCCTGCAGCTTGAGGGTGAGGTAGAGATCGCCCCGGCGGCCGGTGCCTGGCTGCAGGTTGCCCTTGGCCTTGAGCCGCAGCCTGCTGCCGGTCTTCACCCCGGGGGGAATGCGCACCTGCACCCGCTCCTCATTCACCGCCAGGGTGCGCTCGCAGCCATGAAAGGCATCGGAGAAGCTGATCGAGATCACGGCCTCCGCGTCGAGGTTGGCAGGCGCCGCTCCGCCGCCAAAGCCGGTGTTGAAGCCACCCCCTGGAAAACCACCCCCTGGGAAACCGCCGCCGGGGAAGCCACTGGCTGAGAAGCCGCCGCTTGGGAAACCAGAACCAAAGCCAAAGCCGCCCGGGGCCGGGCCCGGGGAGCCACCGCCAAAGCGACCCAGCAGGTCGTTCACGAAGTCGTCGAAGTTGCCGTAGCGGCCGAAGTCCACGTCACCGCTGGTGCCCACCCCCGCACCGCCCTGATTCCAGTACTGGCCGAACTGCTCATAGCGACGGCGCTTATCGGGATCTGAGAGCACCTCGTAGGCCTCGCTGATCTCCTTGAACTTCGCCTCGGCGTCTTTGTCGCCTGGATTCACATCCGGGTGGTATTTGCGAGCCAGCTTGCGGAATGTCCGCTTGATGGCGTCGGCGTCGGCGCTGCGATCCAGGCCGAGCACCTTGAAGTAGTCGCGGTAACCGTTTGCGCTCATGGAAGCCAGTTTCTCAGCCGTTGGGGCCCAAAGGGAACCAGGTCCGGTGGCAAATCAGCCCCCGGGTCCGCTCACCTCCAGAATCCTCCCTACTCTGCCCAAGTTGGGATCCCCGCTGATGCCCCACCGCAGTTCCGCCCAGACCACCCGCCGTCGCGACGCCTTTTGGGGCCTCTCGGGAGGCTTGGGCAACCCTGGGCCCCAGCACGCCCCCAGGCCTCAACCCAGCCGTGGCGCTCCAGGCGCTGGCCGCTCCGGGCTGCTGCCACTGGCGGCCCTGGGCTTGCTGCTGGCGGCAGCCATCGGTACCACCGATGCCCAGCGGGTGCGGGCGGAGGGAGCTGTAGCACCGCCTGGCCATGGGGGGGCAGATGCGGCCGCCCGGCTGGGCGAGCCGCTCCACCCCTCCAGCCCCGAGCAAAGGGCCCTGGCCGGCCAGTTGAGCCGCCAGGGGGCGGAGTTTTATGGCGCCTGGTGGTGTCCGGCCTGCTTCCAACAAAAAAACCTGTTCGGCAAGGAGGCCAGCCGCCTGCTGCCTTACGTCGAATGCGACAAAACTGAGGCGGATCGCCAGCGGTGCACGGCCGCCAAGATCCAGGCCTACCCCACCTGGGTGCTGAAGGGTCAGCGGTTGGTGGGGGTTCGCAAACTCGATGAACTGAAGCGCTGGGCCGATGAAGTCGGCGGCAGCCCCGCGCCGGCCAGCGCCAGAGGGGCAGCTAAATCGATGGGTTCAAACTCCATGGGCTCAGGCGGCATGGGCCCAGGCCGAATGGGCAATTAGCAAAGGGGGCGATTGGTAAATGCTTAATTAACTGGCCCGAACTATTTAGGGTTTCTCACAAATTAGCAATGTTCATCTGCCGCGCTCCGCGAAGCGCTGGAGAGTTTTCTTGACCCTCATCCTCGCGAGTGGAATGGGAAACTTTCGAAACACCATGAGGTAATGGACCCAACAATGCCAAACTCGATCAATGATATTGTCCAGTAACCGGTGGAAGGGGTGAGCATGGCCTACACGTTAGACAGCCCCATGCCCACTATTGCCAGGTGAGCTCGATTCCAGCTTTGCGTGCAGGATGAGTTTATGCATTTGACCCACCTTACTTATAGTTCTCACTTACGGCGGATCTGCTGATTAGCGTCAAGGTGGCTGCCAAAAACTTAATCACCTTGCCAGATTTCATTCGATCAAAGCCGTCATGCTGGTGCTAATTCACTAGATCATGGCGCTACTGGCGAAACCGCTGCGTCCACCAGAAACCCACATTGGCATCATCATTCTCAGGTGAGACTCGTGATTGGTCTCATTTTTGGTCCAGATTGAGAAATTCGCGACTTGATTTTCTGGGCTTGGCAATCAATGCTGCGAATCAGGCGCAAGCAAAATCAGCCCTTTTTGGCCAGCGCGAAAGGCAGCAGCGCATAAAGCCCTTGGTCTCGCTAGTCTCAGCTGCGACTGCAAGCTAGACTCACGATCAGCCTGAAATGAGACAATAGAGACTGTTTTTTGGGGAGATTCTGGCTGCTGTGACCCAAGTAACCCCCCCTGCAAGCCCAGCAGGGCAACGAGCTTCATAAATAGTTTAAATAGCTTAAATAACTTAAGATTGGCTTTGGGGCACCTGGACAAACAACAAAATATATCGATGCTGCGCCGCGAGAATCTTTGCAGCCACTGGCCTACTCTCTTTAGACCTGGCTTCCCAGTCGCTCTCTTTTCCTGGAAACTGGCCTCCCAAGAGCTGGCTTTCACCAGGAGCTGGTGCTCTCTGGGAACTGGCCTCCCCTGGGGGCTGCTGAAGACCTGGGCCTGGCCGCTGTGGCCAGCGGCTTGTCCAGAGTTGGACATCGTTGGCTAAACCCTTTCTGCAACAGGCTTTTTCCTGCTGCGTACCTGCTGTAACCACAGGTACGCAAACCCATTTGGCCAAGGTGGATGATCCAGCTCTGGCCAGTTGTGGCAAAGACAGATAGGTCGGAACCTCTGGCGACTGCGCCGCCGCCAACAGAAATGTTTGCCCAGAGGCGGAACAGGCCTTGTTGGTACTCGCCAAGTAGCCGGGGCAGGTAGGGCAGCAAGGCAGAGCTGGGAAAAACGGGCCGAATGCCGAGAAGGATGCCCGTGACTCACGGGTCTAATATCAGACTCGAAATGAGACCTTGTTTGCGATCAGAATGCGACTGGCGGGACGGATTTTGCCCCCCCCCTGCCGGGGTGCCGCCAGTTGGCGGCGGATGCGACTAAACGGGTCTGTATTTGCGGCAGATCAAGCTTGCTCCCATGGGCAATGCCCCCCTGAAGCGAAGCTCACCCTCGTCGTTTCCGCGGTTTCCACGGCTGACTACCTCTATCTAGTACGCCGCCCAAATCAGAGACGCAGCTTGCCTGGCTCAAACAAAGCAGAAGAGCTTGCATGAAAATGCTTCAACCACGGCAGCAGTGATGGCAATACCAGGTGACTCAGCAGTCTCATGGAAGTCTTGCTATTGGTCTAGTAACGTGTCTCATCTGAGACTGCAGGGACTGGCTACTGGTCAGATAGCGAGTCTCTACTGAGACTGCCGAGACGAGTTAAGGTCTGATTGCGAGTTTCACATAAGACTATCCAGGCGAATTATTGGTCTGACTACAAGTCTTAAATGTGACAGTCGAGACTGGCTTTTTGTCTCTAATTGAGTCTTGATCGATGTTAAATATTAGCCCTTACTGGATTGTAGCTATATTAACTGTGGCTCAATTTTTTGCTTGATTACCCATCAAGCTCCGCGACTCAGGGAGGGCCTATCCAAATCGCTTGGCCTCACAAACTGGTCCGCCCTATCCCATGCATAAGGTCGACTCTCTACGGAGTGATCCGGGGGATCAAGATTTTTTGAGGGCATGCTTTGCAGGCGCAACTTGCTTCAGTTTTTATGGAGAGATTTGATTGCTGTTGGCTTAGTGATTGAATTGAGCAAACCCCCGCCTCTGCTAAGTCAGCTCTGAACAACCGCAAGTTCGCCGCTCCAGCTAGCTGAAATCCATTACAGCATCAGGTCTCCATTGGGCATGGCTAGATTTTCAGTTTATTCATTGAAAGCAAAACTAGATTTGATTTTTTAAGGCAGGGGTTTTCGCGCAATTATTAAAAAATGCAAAATCAGCCTAAGGGCACTTCAAAATTGCCCATTTCGCCCCTGCGAGTCAGGGGCAAGCCAATCATTGCCATACTTATTGAGCTGTGGGTCCAGTAAGATTCGGTATTTTTTGAGGTGTCCATAAGAGCCGCTGCGAATAAATTTATCTAACAAAGTTGTTGAAATCTATAATTATTGTGACGTCCGAGTATTTAATCTAGTTTGTCAGCCATGAAGGGCAATATTTGATAGTGACATGCCGGGATGAGAGGGTTGATTATTGCTTGCTGCCTAGCAGTAACCAGGGGTTTCGCCGTTAACTGATAAAAAAACCCAAGTCAGACCAGGGTCTGACTTGGGTTTGGGCTGGATGGACCAGTTTTAAGCAGCGACGAAAGCGGTTGTTTGTGATCAGGTGGCGGTCTGCATGCCCTGAATCAAATAGTCGAAATAGGGAGAGGCCAACTTGGCCAACTCTGTGTTCAGCAGCGCCAGGGAGGCATCCTTCATTGTGCGAATCGCTTCCACCATGCCGGGCATTGGTACACCGAGGCTGTTGTACATCTCGCGGGCGCCCACCAATCCAATCTCCTGGATCTGTTCAGTGCTGCCAGCGAGAACTCCATAGGTAACCAGCCGCAGGTACCAGCTGTAGTCTCGCAGGCACTGGGCCCTTTGCTTCTGGCCATAGGCATTGCCGCCGGGTGCCACATAGTCTGGCCGGCGGGCAAATAGCTGCTTGGCAGCTTCATCGATGATTTTTTTTTCGTTGTCGGTGAGAATTTTCACCACCTGCAGGCGCTGGCCGCCGCCACTGAGAAACTCCACCATCGAGCGGAGCTCTCCTCCCGAGGGGTAACGGAGTTGATCATCCGCCTGGAGAATCAGATCCCGAACGACGCTCATCGCAGCGGCCACACGCTGGCCAGATCCTATCGAAGTCAAGGGGCCAGATCGCGGCAATTGGCAAAGGTGTAACGCCCCTTTGCACGACCTAGCGTCAGCAGGCGTCTTTTGCCGCAGTCCAGCTGGCCGCCAAATCATCATGGTCAATCTCTCGGTTGGATTGCGCTGCGATCTGGTGATCACAGACCTCGGCCATGACGGCCAGGGCATTGGTCGCAGCGGCGATGCTGTGGTTTTCGTGCCCGGAGCCCTGCCCGGGGAACAGGTAAGGGTTCGACTGGTGCACCGGGCCCGGCGGCACTGGCTGGCCGAACTGGATTCAGTGATCGTGGCCAGCGACCAGCGCTGTCGCCCCCCCTGCATCCTGGCCGACCGCTGCGGTGGCTGCAGCCTCCAGCAACTCAGCCCAGGGGCCCAGGGCCAGTGGAAGAGCCAGGCCGTAGGCCAAGCCCTGGTGCGGATTGGCAAGCTGGACCAGCCCCTGTTGCCGCTGTTGGAGGCGGCCAGTGGTCTCGGCTACCGCAATCGCGCGGTGATTCCCCTGGAGCGTCGCCCGGACGGCAGCCTGCGCTGCGGCTATTACCTGCGCGGCAGCCATCGGATCGTGAACATGAACCACTGTCCGGTGCTGGATCCCCGCCTCGATGCCCTGATCAAACCGCTCAAGGCCGACCTGGAGGCCAGTCGCTGGCCGGTCGATCGCCACGGCCAGAGCGCTGGTGGCTTGCGGCATCTTGCCCTGAGGCTGGGCGCCCATAGCGGCGAGTTACTGATCACTTTGATCAGCAGTCACGAGCATTTGCCAGGCCTGGCCCAGCTGGCCCAGGGCTGGCTGGAACGCTGGCCCCAGCTGGTGGGCGTCTGCCTGAATTTGCAACCCCTGCCCACCAATGTGCTGATGGGTCCGGTTACGCAGCTAATCGCCGGGCGCAGCTGGCTGCGCGAAAATTTCGCCGGCTTTCAGTTACAGATAGCCAGTGACACCTTTTTCCAGGTATTCACCGCCCAGGCTGAACGGGTGGTGCCCCTGTTGCTGCAGGCGCTGGCCGGTTTGACACCCGCCACGGTGATTGATGCCTATTGCGGCATCGGCACCTATAGCCTGCCCCTGGCGGCCAGTGGCTGGCAGGTGCTCGGCCTGGAATTGAATGCCAATGCCGTGGAGCTGGCTCAGCTGAATGCGGCCCGCAACGCTCTGGCAGAGCGCTGCCAGTTTTTGGCCGGCGATGTGGCCCAGCTGCTGGCCGCCCAGCTGCCCTCGGCCACGGCCCTATTCGTAGATCCGCCGCGACGGGGACTGGATGCCAAGGTGGTGGCCGCTATTTGCAATCGCCCTCCCCAGAGGCTGGCTTACCTCAGCTGTGATCCGGCCAGCCTGGCCCGCGATCTCGATGCTCTGGTAAACAGCGGGCCCTACCGGCTGCTGTCGGTGCAACCGATCGACTTTTTCCCGCACACCAGCCACGTGGAGGTTTTCGCAGTGCTGGAAAAGCGCCCCTGCTCAGACAATTGATGAGCGACTGGAGGGCTTCCTTGTAGTGCCTGCGCGATCAACAGCGCAGCTGCACCCCAGGCTGTTGTTCCAGGCTGCGGCAGATCTTTTGATGGACCGGTTCAATCTCCTCGTCGGTGAGTGTACGTTTCGGATCGCGATAACGCAGCCGATAGGCCTGGCTGCACTGCCCCTCTGCCAGTTGGGCACCACTGTATAGATCGATCAATTCAACATGTTCCAGCAATGGTTTACCGGCCTTGGCGATTACCTTGATCATGCTGGCATTAGTGGTGCCAGCCGGCACCACTAATGCCAGGTCCCGCTCCGAGGCGGGAACGGTGGCAAAGCTGGCGAATGCCGGTTGCCAGCGTTGATGCCGGCTGGCCGCCGCGATCAAGGGGGCTAATTCGAGCTCAAATAAGTGGGTTGTTTCCGGTAGGTCGAGCTGCTCGGCGGCTTCGGGATGCAACTGGCCAAACCAACCGGCGGGGCGGCCCTCCAGCAATAGCTGGGCGGAGCGACCGGGATGTAGCAATGGCGTACCGCTTAGCTGCGGCGGCTGGCTGAGCGGGCGATCTTCACTGGGTACGGCCAGGGCGCTGATGGCTTGCTGCAATAGGCCCCGGGCCTGGAAGTAGCTGGGCGGCTGGGGCTTGCCACTACTGCTCCAGCGCTCGGCGCGACGCTCGCCGCAGATCACCCCAGCCAACAGGGTGCGGCTGGCACCAGCGTCGGTCTCGCAAAACACATTGCCAATCTCAAAGCCCCAAAAGCCAGGGGCGCCAGCTCTCAAATTGCGGCGGGCGGCCGCCAGCAGCTCATCGGTGAGATTGTCCCGGAGATAGCCATAATCGGCCAGCAGTGGATTGGCCAGGGGGATACGCCCGGGCGCCGCAGCTACCAAAGACAAGCTGCAACACTCCTGCAGCCCCGCCGCCGTGAGCGCCCGGCGCAGGCGCCGCTCCAGCTGCTGGGCGGGCTCCAGGCCCCCCGGCTCAATCGGATCGGGTAGATGGCAGGCGAACTGGTCGTAGCCCACCAGCCGGGCCACCTCCTCAATCAGATCCACCTCTCTCTGCAGGTCGATGGCCCGCGATGGCGGCACGGTTACCTGCCAGCCCTCTTCGTACGCAATCAGTTCGCAGCCGATCGCCTCCAGGGTGGAGCGAATCCGTTCATCGGGGAGGTCGATGGCCTCCTGCTGCTCCAGCACAGGGCCCAGCAGGTTGTGCAGGGCATCGCGGCGCAGGTGCAATGGCTGTCTGGGCTCCTGCTCCCGGCGGTGCAGCCAGCGAGCCTCCACCAGGGCACCGGCTAACTGCTGCAGTAGTTCGGCGGCCCGATCGGCGGCTGCCAGGGTCACCTCCCCGGGCAATCCCTTCTCAAAGCGGCTGCTGGCTTCCGTACGCAAGCCCACGCTGTGGGCGGAACGGCGCACCGCCATGGCCGGAAAAACGGCCGCCTCCAGCCAGATCGTCTTGGTGGTGTCGCGCACGGCAGTGGCGTCACCGCCCATCAAA
>JBIKVR010000156.1:0-4581 GCA_044356735.1 Prochlorococcaceae cyanobacterium | reverse complement strand
AGCTAAAAAGCCTTGGCGCAGCTAAAAAGCCTTGGCGCAGCTAAAAAGCCTTGGCGCAGCTAAGCAGCCCTAACTGAAGTGATTCGGATCTTGGGGTTGCTTGTTTTTTTGCACTAAATAAAACAAAAAAAGTCGAACCCCTGGGTTGGCCGCACAGCCCGGTACTGAACTCAGTTTTGCCCTTATGTTGAGCTTTTCGGTTTAAGTGGAGCTCCAGAAGGCCGCCTAAACAACAAAAAAGCTCCTCGCGGAACAAACAATTTTTTAAATGGAGCCAAGCGGACTCGAACCGCTGACCCCCTGCATGCCATGCAGGTGCTCTACCAGCTGAGCTATGGCCCCATAATTAAGCTTGGCAGCAAGAACATCTGGTGGAGTTCCGCTTATCCCGAGAGAAGCAGGTAATGAGCCCGATTGGGCAGAAACCTGCTTCTCTGAAATGGTTTTGCCCCAGAGCGGAACAGGCAAAAGCCGGTTCGTCTGAAAAGCTTGCCTCGCTTGAACAGAGTTTACACCTTGGCCGCCCCGCCTAAGCCTGGGCCGCCCGCCGGCGGCTCACAGCAGCTCACAGCTGGCGCCAAACGGCCACCAACCGGCCCTGCACCGTCACCTGTTCAGCCGGCAGCTCGATTGCCTGATAGGCCGGATTGGCGGGCTCCAGGCGCACCTGGGCACCCTGGCGGTGGAAGTACTTGAGCGTCGTGCCGCTGCCGGGCACCAGGGCGCTAACGATGGTGCCGTTGCGCAGCCGGCTCGGATCGCTCACCGGTTCCATCAACACCATGTCGCCATCGGCAATGCTGGCGTCGCGCATCGAGTCGCCATTGACGCTGAGGGCAAACAGCCCCGGGGCCTCCAGCACCGAGGCCAGGTCGAGTTGCACCTGCGCCTCGCCGAAGGGTTCCACCAGACCGCCGGCGGCCACGGTGCCGAGCACCGGAATGCCCTGGCCGCCGCCCACCAGCACCTGCAAGGTGCGGGCTTGACCCTCCTGCCAGGTGATCCAACCCTTCTGTTGCAGATGGCGCAGCCGGCTCTGGATCGGCGCCGGCGAGCGCAGACCCATGGCCTCCATCATTTGACGGATCGAGGGGCTATGGCGATGGTTGCTGATGTAATCAGCGAGCCAGTCGTAAAGCTCCTGCTGGGCTTTGGTGAGCGGCTGGGCCTGCTCTGATGACTGGCCCAGGGATTGAGCTGCGGACTGGCCTGAAGACTGGCCCGAAGACTTGCCTGAAGACTGGCCCAGGGACTGGGCAAAAGATTTGCCTAGGGACCGGACGAGAGACTGGGGCACCAAATCAAGCCATCTAATACAGATGTATCTCTGAATGGTGCATTTGTCCAGGGTTGGGGCTTATTTGCAGGCTCAAAGCCCCCCTAGCAAGGCTGCCAGCAGGGCCTGCTGGACATGCAGCCGGTTCTCCGCTTGATCGAATACGCGGCTTTGGCTGCCCTCGATCACAGCCTCGCTGATCTCCTTGCCGCGATAGGCGGGCAGACAATGCAGCACGATCGCCTCTGCATCGGCCTCAGCCAGTAGGGCCTCGTTTAGGCACCAACCAGCAAAGGCCCGTTCCCGCTCGCCCGTTTCGGCCTCCTGGCCCATCGATGCCCAAACATCGGTGTAGAGGGCGTGGGCACCGCGCACGGCCGCCTGGGGCTCGTGCAACAACTCCACTTTCGCCCCCCTCTGGCCAGCCAGCTGTTGGGCGCGGCTGAGCACAGCCCGATCCGGTTCAAAGCCCAATGGACAGCCGATGCGCACGTTCACCCCCAGCAGGGCACCGCAGAGCATCAGGGAGTGGGCCACGTTATTGCCATCACCCACATAACTGAGGGTGAGGCCAGCAAGCTGCTCAGGCCGGCCGCCAAAAGCCTCGGCAATGGTGAGGAAATCAGCCAGGGCCTGACAGGGATGTTCCAAGTCGGTGAGGGCATTCACCACCGGAATCGAAGCCCAGTGGGCATACTCTTCCAGCTCCTGCTGGGCGAAGGTGCGAATCGCCAGCACGTCTACATAGCGACTGAGCACCCGGGCGGTATCAGCGATCGGCTCGCCCCGGCCCACCTGGCTCACCTGCGGATTTAGATCGATGGTCTGGCCACCGAGCCGGGCCATCGCCACCGAAAAGCTGACCCGGGTGCGGGTGGAGGCCTTGCTGAAAATCAAGCCCAGGATCTTGCCCGCCAAATCCACTTGGCGGCGACCACTCTTCAGATCGGCAGCCAGGGCCAACAGCGCCTGGGTCTGGTGGGCCGAGAGGTCCGCGGAGGAGAGCAGATCGGTGCCTGCCAAGGGGGAGAGCAGGGCGTCCAGGGAGCCCCCCGTTGGAACATCAGAGCCGGTTGGTTCCGCGGCAGCTTGGGGGGCTGGCGGGGCCAGGCTGGAATCGCCGCGGAAACTGGACTCCATCGAGCCACTTCAAAGAACCCTTATCCGAGATCGGAGGCCCCGCCGTCAAGGGGGAGCATCGATTTATGCAGCCAGCTGAGCCAGCATCCATTCAGGGGAAAAGACGCTCACCCCTGGAATCCCACCGACCCAAGCATGGGTACATCGCAAAAATTCACAGTAAAAATTTACAATTAAACTCGCTGGCCCAGCCGCTAATGCCAACACCAGTAATGCCAGCGGCCCCTGGCCTTGACTGTGGCTCAAGCCCAGCCCAGGCCTGGCAGGGAACCGCTCGCCAAAGCCTGATGGCCGCGATCAGAATTTGCCCGACCGCCAAGCCAACCAAGCTTTTTTAACTGGATTAATCTAGATAGATTGAACGCTGGTGGTTTCCGGGGTTAGCACTACAGGCATCGCCTTGGGGCGATTCAGGGGAGCGGTCGGCCGCTCCGGCTCATCGGGTTGAGCCTCGCCGTCATCGCTGACTGTCTCAGCGGTGACATCAGGACCACAGGCAGCCAGTGCTTCCTGCAGCAATGAATCAAAGGTGGCGCCTGGCAGCCGATGGCGGGCTAGTTGCAGGAATGCCCTTGCCAGGGATTCACCGGCCGCGGCCCTCAGGGCTGGGTTGTTACTGCGCAGCTCTTGCTCTTCCTCAATCGCTTTGATGAAGCGCTCGGTTACGTCGCGCTTGGTGGCGGCCCTGATGCGGGTATCGCGATCGGTTTGAGTTAAGAAGCCATGGCCATCTAGTTCCTCCAGGCGCCGGCTCAGGCTTTCCAGTACCTCCCGGGCCTCTTTGGCTACGTGGGCCAGCTGACCATCGGATAGCCGGGGTAAGTCGGCCACAAACACCTTGCCATGGTCCCGCAGGGTCAGGAAGGTTGGGCGTAGGCCGCCAGTGTTACGCGGTCCCTGATTGAGCATGACTGGGGGACGCTGGGGGCGGATTGGTGGCACCGGTCCGGCGGAGCTGCGACGGCGCGTAATACGGCCACCAGCGGACGGAACGAACTGGGAGCTATTTGAATTGCCTTCGTCTTGCGAGCTTAATGTGATCACTTTTGGTCTTAGCAGGATGAACTTTAGTCGTAGTTAGCCTAAATTTGAATCGAGAAAATTGCCGGGTCCAGGGCTAGCTCGGGCCGGCTTTTTGTAGTTCATTTCAAGGCCTATGGAGGTTATTTGTCGTGAGCGTTGCCGCCGGAACATGGATTCTTTTTCAGCCTGCAGGGCTTGATTTTAGTCATGAGCTGGCTTCGGCTAGCTGAGTTTAGATGATCGCCGGAATCGGAGTTCGGATCGACGCTGGCGGGATCAGCTGCTTGTCGCCAAACGGGCATGGGCTGATCCACTTTTAAATATAGAAAATGCCTGGGGCCGCTGATGGCGGGCACTTACGAGAATAATACGCCAACAATCCGCGAATAATCCGCTAATAATCGGCAAAACACTTTCTTGGCAATGTTGGGATAATTTTTTACTAGGTCATATTATGATAAAAATCCCAGTAAAATTAGTTTCCGGTGAGATTCCAGCTAAAAGCTGTGTCCAGGGGGAAAGCTTTTGACAAGAAGTGTTAAGGGGGAAAGGTCTCAAGGAATGATCTGGATCCATAAGCGGCGAAAGATCCCATCCCCCTGGGGGATCGGCGGGCGATGCGGCCTTAGCCTTGGGGGAGGGGATGTGTTGATAAACACTAGATGCGGGCCAACCCAAGGGGGGCAGCTTGCTCAAACCTGATGCAAACTGCCTTTTTAAAATGGCAGTCCAGCTAAGGGAGCACCACCACTAGCTGGGCCAGCGGCCACCTCGCCCAGCTCCCAGGCCTGGTGACCCAGGGCCTGGCATACCGTCAGAGCCGCATCTACCGCTGTTGCCGGCAGTACTAGGCAATAGCCAACCCCCAAGTTGAAGGTGTGCCAGATGTCCGATTCTGGAATCTGGCCTGCCTGCTGCAGCCACTGGAACAGGGCGGGCCGCTGCCAGCTCTGCGGATCGATCACCGCATGCATCCCAGCTGGTAGGCAGCGGGGCAGGTTCTCCGGCAGGCCGCCTCCGGTGATGTGGGCCATGCCGTGAATGGGGATGGCACTGGCCTTGAGGGCTTTAACCAGGTCCCAGTAGATCCTGGTGGGCGTGAGCAGGGCATCGATGACGCTGCCACCACCACCACCACCACC
>JBIKVR010000138.1:0-5506 GCA_044356735.1 Prochlorococcaceae cyanobacterium | reverse complement strand
CACTGTCGCTGCCACTGTCGCTGCCACCGTCACCGCCAGGCCAAGTAACAGTGGGATCCAGGGCCTGGGCCTCCAGGATGCGCCGCACCAAACTGAAGCCGTTGCTGTGCACGCCTGAACTAGCTACCGCCAGGATCCTGTGCCCAGGTTGCACAGCGCTGCCATCCACCAGCTCAGCGGCCTCCACCACGGCCACGCAGAAGCCCGCCAGGTCATAGCGTCCAGGGCTGTAGAAGCCAGGCATCTCCGCTGTTTCGCCCCCCAGCAGGGCACAGCCGCTCTGGCGGCAGCCGTCGGCGATCCCCTCCACCACCGAGGCCATCGCGGCGGGGCTGAGCTTGCCTGTAGCTATGTAGTCGAGAAAGAACAGCGGCTGGGCACCACTGGTGATCACGTCGTTGACGCACATCGCCACCAGGTCGATGCCCACCCCGTGATGACTGCCCTGGGCCTGGGCCAGTTCCAACTTGGTGCCCACCCCGTCGGTACCGGAGACCAACAGCGGCTCCTTGAGGCCTGCAGGCAGGCGACAGAGGCCCCCGAAGCCGCCAAGGCCGCCAACCACCTCCGCTCTTCTGGTGGATTCCACGCTGGAGCGGATCCTCTCCACGAAGGCTCGGCCCGCTTCCACGTCCACTCCCGCGCTGCGGTAGTCCATCCCAGTTGTACGTATCTACTCAGATCCTCTGATGCCGAGGATTCTGATCCGGAAGAAGCTGACGACGAGGCGGCTGATGCTGAGGAGCCCCATGCCGGGGAGCCTGATGGCGGGGATTCTGATGCCGAGGAGCCCGGCGCCGAGGGGCCTGATGCCGAGCAGATTGCTGAAAGCTGCTGTCTGCCCGATGACAACGGGTTGCAAATGCCGCGATCGGACAGCATTGAGGCCAATAAGTGGTTTCACTGAGGCAGCACTGCCGCTTGAGCCACCCCAAAAGCACCCCCAGGGGCCGCCGAACCAGTGGACACCTGGACGATTGGCACACTCAATGATTGGTGGAGCTTATGTCACTAATTATTTTTACTGATCTATTAAGTGCCTGCCTGGGCGGTCTCAGGCCTGTGGGGGCCTGGGATGGTTCAGGGGATTACAAATACTGATCAATATTGAGGCGGGAGCAGGCCTGCGATTCATTTGCTGATTTGCCCTTACCTTTCAGGGGTCGTCTACCCCCGTAAGGAACTCTGAAGACGAATTCTCCGTATTTGATCGGCCCTTCCGCTTCTACAAGCGGCAATTGGCCCAGCGGAAATCCAACGTCTTCGGGCCACTTATCCCCTTGTGGTTGCTGCCTTGAGCAGCGGGTTTCGTTTGTTATGCGTCGATCCTTCCCGATTGCAGCCCTGGCTCTGCTCTGTTCCGGAACCGCCTTGGTGCCCGCCATGGCCGATCCAACCTGGGCCTCCTCCCGTGGCGGCTCCGATGGTGATGAGCTCCCCCGGGCAACGGTTGTTGGCACCGAGGTGGCGATCAGAGCTGATTCCACCGATCCCGAGCCAGCATTCCTAGCGCCTGGCTCCGATCTGGTACCAGCCCCGCTCCTGCCTGAGTTCAAGCTTCCCGGTTCCGGCCTCCAGGTACTCCAGGCCAGCACTGGCCAGGCCAGCTGGTACGGGCCGGGCTTCTACGGCTCACGCACTGCCAACGGAGAAAAGCTTCGCCGGGGAACGCTTACGGCCGCCCATCGCACTCTGCCTTTTGGCACCAGGGTGCGGGTCACCAATCTCTGGAACGGTCGCTCGGCCGTAGTGCGCATCAACGACCGGGGCCCCTTCCATGGCAACCGGGTGATTGATCTGGCCCACGGAGCCGCCCAGGAGCTCGGTGTCGCCTCCAGCGGTGTCGCCCAGGTGAAACTGGAAGTATTGCGCTGAGCCAGCTGGCATGGGGGCGCCCAGGGCCCTCAGGGGTTCAGGGGTATGGAGAGCCTGATTAAACGCCACCAATCAGACACCAAACAACCACGTAATTCCCTAAGGGCGCCAAAAAAGATTTCCCAACCTGTTCAGGAGAGCTGAGCGGCCCTCCCAATTGCCATTCTCAATTACCATGCTGCCCCGAAGGTTTGGCCAAGCAGAAGCAGAACTCTTTTTGAGCAATGTTTAATGGAATGCATCTCTAAAAACATCCCGTCAGCTAAAACCACCCTGTCAGCCCTTGCGAATCAAAAGCAAGCCAGCCGCCAAAATACTTCTCGCATCATCAGATCTGAGATATTTTTCGAACCATCTTGAATTTAAAGCCTTAATTAGAGAGGACTACCTGGTTCACCTCCAAACAGGTCAACCTTGCCCCTGTAGATTAGCCGCAAAAGATTCCTTTGCCCAAGATAATTGACCGAGCAGCGCCGTGCCCGTTGTTTTAGTATTGGCGCATGCAACTGATAACCAGCTGTCGCGAGCTGGTGCATTGGCGGCGCTCTTGCAGGGCTCCGGTGCACTTTGTGCCCACCATGGGGGCCCTGCATCACGGCCATCGCCGCCTGATTGAACGGGCTGGGTCCGGCCCCACCGCCGCATCAGCTCCGCAGGTGGTGGTGAGCGTGTTTGTAAATCCCTTGCAATTCGCTCCAGGGGAGGATTTTGACCGCTACCCGGCCAGCCTCAGCCTCGATGCCGACCTGGCCGCAGCCGCCGGTGCCGCCCTGTTGTTTGAGCCCAGCGTGGCGGAGCTATATCCGTATGGAGTGGAGGAGCTGTTCCAGCTGCAGGTGCCAAAGGCCCTGCAGGCAGTGCTGTGCGGCCGCAGTCGCCCTGGTCATTTCAATGGCGTGGCCACGGTGGTGGCGCGCTTGCTTGGCCTGGTGCGGCCCGATCGCCTGCTGCTCGGGGAAAAGGACTGGCAGCAGTTGGTGATTCTGCGCCGCCTGGTGAGCGAGCTGGGGCTGCCGGTGGCGGTGCAGGGCTGTGCCACGGTGCGGGACAGCGATGGCTTGGCTACCAGTTCTCGCAATAGCTATCTCCAGGCGGAGCAGCGTGCCCTGGCCCTGGCCCTGCCCCGAACCCTGGCGGCCATGCGACAGCGATTTCAGACTGATGCTGCTGACCTTGCCACCGACAAGCTGGTGGCGGAGACCCGCCAGCGTCTGGAGTCCGCCGGATTAATAGTGGATTATGTGGAGCTGGTGCAAGCTGCCACGCTGCTGCCCTTGGCTGCTCCCCGTGGGATAAGCCTGCTGGCCGCGGCAGTGTTTTGCGGGCCCGCCCGTCTGATCGATCACACCGTGCTGATGGCTCGCGCTCCGATTGTTGCCATTGATGGGCCCGCCGGGGCTGGCAAGAGCACCGTTACCCGTGCTTTTGCCCGACGGCTGGGGCTGATTTATCTCGATACCGGTGCCATGTATCGCGCCGTCACCTGGTGGGTGCTGAGCCAAGCGGCCGATCCGGCGGCGGCCGATGCGGTGGCTCCATTGCTGGAAAACCTCGACCTGCGGCTCTCCCATGGCCCAGAAGGCGAGCAACTGGTGAGCATCAACGGGCATGAAGTGACCAGTGCGATTCGCAGCCCTGAGGTCACCGCCCAGGTGTCGGTGGTGGCAGCCCATGGCTGTGTGCGCCAGGCCCTCACCCACCAGCAACAGGCGATGGGGGAGCGGGGCGGGCTGGTGGCCGAGGGTCGCGACATCGGCACAGCTGTTTTCCCCGCAGCCGATCTGAAGGTGTTTCTCACCGCCACCGTGGCCGAGCGGGCCAGGCGGCGGGCGCTGGACCTGGAGCGGCAGGGCTTCGCGGTGCCGCCTCTAGATGAGCTGGAAGCCCAGATCGCCGAGCGCGACCATCGCGATGCCAGCCGCGAGGAGTCGCCTCTGCTGATGGCTGACGACGCGGTGGAACTGGTGAGCGATGGGCTCGGCATTGAAGCGGTGATCCAAGCTCTGGTGGATCTATTTCGGGAGCGGGTGCCTGAGGAGGCCTGGCCCGATCCAGCCGCCTGAACCGGGGCAGAAATCCTGGTCCCTCAGGCCAGCTCAGCCCCGGCGCAACTGCTGCAGCAAGCCAAAGCAGGCGTCCTCCAGCAGATCCAACACCTGCTCGAAGCCTTGCTCACCGCCGTAGTAGGGGTCCGGCACATCCCTCACCTGGAAACGACCGCAGTAGCGGGTGATCGGCTCAATGCATGCGATGGGGGCCTTGGGCTGGTGGGGCTGGCGATCCAGACCGCGGGCCAGGGCCTGCACCGCCCGCAGGTTGTCGTCATCCATGGTGAGAATCCGATCGAAGCGGTGCAGATCAGCCGTTTCAATTTGACGGGCCCGGCTGGGCAGATGGATGCCGCGGCGCTCGGCCGCCGCCCGCATGCGCCGGTCCGCCGGGTTGCCCACATGCCAGCCGCCGGTGCCGGCGCTGTCCACCACAAATTGATCCTCCAGGCCCTCCCGGGCCAGCAGGTGCAGGAACACCCCCTCGGCGGCCGGCGAGCGGCAGATATTGCCGAGGCAAACGAATAGCAGCCGCTGCTCAGCCATCGGTTCCCTGCCGCTGCTGGATCGCCAGGAGCCTCTGCAGGGCCAGACAGGCCCGCAACCGCACCACGGGCGCCTCCTCCGCCGGGTTGTTGCTGAGCCCATGCAGGGCCTCCAGCAACCGCGAAACTGGCTCTCCGTTGACGCTGTGCCCGATGAGCGGGGCGCCTGGCGCCCGGGCCGGAATCAGGGCCGGAGCCAGGGCTTCCAGCCCCACCGCCACTGCATAGCGCACCACCCATTCGCCATCGCTGCAGCCAGCCACCAGGGCCCGCAGGCAGCGCTCGGCGATGGGCGGTCGCTCGTCGGCGGCCAGCGGCTCCAAATTCAGCTGGCCCAGGCCCCGGGCGGCGGCCCGGCGCACACTGGGGCCGATGTCCCTGCCGAGAGCATCTTCCAGCACATCTAGACCGCGCACGTCGCCGATGCCGGCCAGAGCTCTTACGGTCCAGGCCCGGGCGCCGTAGTTGAAACCATCAAGGTTGGCCAGGATCGTGTCCACGGCCGGCACGCCGATGGCGATCAGGCCATCCACGGCGGCCACCGCCGCCCCGGGGTTGTTGAAGCCCAGCACCTCCACCAGGCAGGCGGCCCCATCGGGATGGCCGGCGGCGGCCAGGGCCTGGGTGGCCTGGAGCAGACCCAGGGCACTATCGGCCCGCCGCACGGCTTCCACCAGCGATGCCACCAGGGGATCGCCAGTGCTCTTGGGGTCAGCCATCACAGTGGTCATCGGCGGAATTGCGCGCTATTGGAATTGAGCGCCCTCGGAATTGAGCGCTGGCGGCGGTGGTGATTGGCAACAGCTGGGAGCTGGGTATCGCTGCGGGAGGGCTCACGGGGCTGCAGCCAAGGGCAGAGCCGTCCATCTCTCAGAGCAGAGCATCCATGGCCTCGAGCAGGGCCACAGTTTCGGCATTGGCCACTGTTTCAGAAATGCCAACAGCATCGCCAATGCCAGCAACATCGGCAACGGCCACCGGTTCGGCAACGGCCACTGTTTCGGCAACGGCCACTGTTTCGGCAACGGCCACTGTTTC
>JBIKVR010000119.1:0-7357 GCA_044356735.1 Prochlorococcaceae cyanobacterium | reverse complement strand
ACACCGCCGCACCGGGGGCTTGAATCGTGAGGTCAAAGGTGTGCTGCAGCAGCCCTGGCGGCAGCATGTCGCGCACCAGCTCCGGCGGCACCGTGGCGATGCCCACCTTGGCGTTGTCGAGCACCTGGCCGTTTTCGCCGATCACCGAGCCGGGCTGCACCACCAGTTGAATCAACTCGCGCTGCTGCTCGGTGAGGTTGGAGGCCCCCTCCGCTGGGGTGGTGACGGTGGTTGGCTGATCCGGGGAGATGGCGGTCAGCACCTTGGTGCTGATGCGCGGCAGGTACACCTCGGTTCGGCTGAAGTTCTCTAGTTGCTCCTGCGTTGTGCCCATCGTGCCCATGATCGTGTTCACCTGGGCTGGACGGATCGTGACATCCATCACCATCTCCGGGTAGAACACATCGGTGGGGGGATTGGTGGCTGTGCGGCCATCCACCGCCACCTTCACCACCCCCACCGGCACATCTTTGAGTTCAAAGCGCCCCTGCGCATCGGTGAGCACCGCTCGATCCTCCAGGCCGAGGATGAACACCTTCACCCCCGCCAGGGGCTCCAGGAATAAATCGTCCGCCGTGTGGGCCGCGCCATCGGGGCCGGCGCGGAAGTCGTCGAAAGTGTTTGGCTTCAGATCCGCCCCGGGTCCCACCACCTTGCCGATCAAGGTGGTGCCCGCCACCGGCGTGAGGTTCACCGTGGAAAAGGCGCTGCTCCAGTTGCCGCCAGGGGTGCCGTTGGCATCCGCATCAAGGAGCTGGCCATCGCCAGCGGCACGGATGCGATCGCCATTCAGCTGCAGATTGATGCGCGAACTGCCTGGTAGCGCTTGATCGAACAGCAACCAGGCCCGGGTTCCCTGAGGTGCCACCACGATGGAGGCCCCCAGGCGCTTGCCAGCCGCATCGGTGGCCCAGAAGCTGTCGTTCGTGAGGCTGGCTGGATCCACCGCCCGGCTGAAGCGCACCTCCGGCCGGAAGGTGGCGCCCACCTCGCCGCTGCCATCGGCAGGGCTGACCGCTTCAATCGTTAGTGGAATGGATTGCGTCAGCTGCAGTGAAAGGCTGCGGCTGCTGCCCAGGCCCGCCCCATCCCGGGCCGTGACCGTGAGCATTTGGATGCCGGGCCCCAGATCACTGAGATCCAAAGGCACCTCGAAGCCGCCATTGCTCGGGTCAAACACCAGGGGCCGGGCCACCCCATCGTTGAAGCGGTAGCTCAGGGCCTGCAGCGCTGAACCGGTGCCATCGGCAATACCGCACAGGCGCACCCCTTGCACCAGCTCGTCGCCGTCCGTGAGGCCGGTGATCTCCAGCGTGGGAGCGGTGGTATCGAGTTGGAAGCCATAGGCCAGAGGCTGGCTGCGGTTGCCTGCGCCGTCCACCGCCTGGAAGCTGAGCCCATAGGCGCCATCCGCCAGCGGACCAAACACAGAGCCCACATCGAGGGAGAAGCGGCCCCGGCCATCCACGTTCAGCAGCTGCGGATCCCGCCCCGCCAGCGTCACGCTCAGGGAGGCCACACCTGAGATGTTGTCGAGAGCAAAGCCACTCAGCCGTGGCGCCTGCCGCAGCACCAGCCCACCGCGTTGCTCCAGGGCCAGCTGGGGGCCCCGCAAGTCCACATCGGTGCGGAAGGCATCCACCACCCAATTCGCCACATCGGCACCCAAGGCCTGGCCGGCCTGGTTGGAAAAGTCGTAATGGATGCCGCCATAGATGCGGCTGCGACCGGCTTCCGCCGCCGCCTCCTGGAAGCTGCCGTAGCTGCGCGTCACATTCGGCAGACTGACGCTGGTGGTGCTGAACGCTTGCTCGCCCAGGTATTGATCGAGCACCACCGCCGCGGCGCCGCTGTAGGTGGAGTGGCCGGAAACGTATTCGGGATGGTTTGGGGTAAGCAGCAGGGGTTGCCAGCTGGGATCCGCTTCTGTGTCTGGGTTGCCGTCGTCCTCGGCGTTGCGAATCGCTGTGATCGGCCGCCAAAAGTCGTAGCTGTATTTGGTATCCCAGGCGGCGATGCTTGCATCGGCCAGGGCCACGTTCAAAATCGCCAGCAGCCTTGCTGCCGAGCCATAGCCGTAGCCCTCCGCCGCTGCCAGATCGTTGGCAATTTGATTCCAATGCCCCGGTGGGGTGTAGGTGCCGACCCCATCGGCCCAGAAGCGGGCGATCAGGGTTTGCTCCGCCGTGCGTTCGCTGGAAGTGGCCGAACCCAGCCGTTGCACCTCCTTGAGCGCCTCGGTGTAGGCGGTGCTGCTTAGCTCCGGCGGCGCCGACGGCCGGAACTGGGAGCCTTTCTGCAGGGCGAAGGGCGTCAGCAGGCTCCACTGGGGCGTTTGGGGGAGATCAAAGGCCGGCGGTGTGGGCCGCCATTGCCCAGGCGCACTGCCCTCGTTCTCCACAACAAAGGCGTCCCAGCCGTCTTGCTCCCGCAGGGCGATCACCGCATCGGCGACCGCCTGGCCAAACGCCACCGCCGCCTGCCGCGCGGCATCGTCTGTGTAGATCGCCAGGTCGGTGTTCTGCTGGTTGAGGAAGTTGGTTGCCTGGGCCGGAAACAAATGGCTGAGCACCCGGGCCGCCGCCGCCCCTACCGCCGCCCCCACCGGGATCCCCGCTGGCGCCGCCAGCCCCACCAGAAACGCCGGCGTGCCGTCGATGGCGGCCAAAGTGTCGAGCACGGCGATGCTTTGCATCGCCAGCGCCCGCGTGGCGACCGACGGCACGCTGGCATCGCGGCGGATCGCTTCCAGGGCCAGACGGTTCCAGGCCAGCACCGGGTCTGGAGTGGGTGTAGAACCGCCCGGCGTTTCCTGGTTGATCCGCAGCTCCCGGTTGGCCAACACGCGGTTGCTCTCATCGAGCAGTTCGAGCACCAGCAGGTTCTCACCGCTCGACAGCTGCACTTCCGGCAGCACGAACTGTCCATCGGCGCCGATACGGGTTTGCTGGGTGGTGCCCCGCAAGGCCACCTTTGCGCCGCCTTGGGCCTGGCCGGTGAGGCCGACGCGAGCCAAGGCTGTGATTCCATCGCCGATCACCCCGGTGTCGGAGGAGGAGGCCAGAGCGGCGCTGAGCGACGCAACAACGGTGTCAAAACTGAGCCGTACATCTGCGGGCTCCGTTGCGCTGTTGCCGGCGGCATCGGTGTAGGTGCCAGCCGCAACGGTGATCGAAGCCGTGCCGCTGCTGCCTGCGGTAGGACTGAAGTTGGCGGTGTAAACCTTTGGATCTGCGCTAACCGCCAAGCCGCTGAGGCTGCCACCGCTGGTGGTGATGTCGCTGGCGGTGAAACCGCTGGGAACTTCCGAGAAGGTAAACGTGATCGTGGCGGTTTCGCCGGCTTTCAAGGTGCTGGCGCTGCTGCTGATCGAAAGGGTGGGGGCGAGTGTGTCGTAGCTGATCGGCATACTGATGCCACCGATGCCGGTATTACCCACCGCATCGGTATAAGAACCGCTCGCAACTACAATCGAAGCCGTTCCGCTGCTGCCTGCGGTGGGACTGAAGTTGGCGGTGTAAACCTTTGGATCTGCGCTAACGGCTAAGCCGCTGAGGCTGCCACCGGTGGCGGAGATGTCGCTTGCGGTGAAACCGCTGGGAACTTCCGAGAAGGTAAACGTGATCGTGGCGGTTTCGCCGGCTTTCAAGGTGCTGGCGCTGCTGCTGATCGAAAGGGTGGGGGCGAGTGTGTCGTAGCTGATCGGCATACTGCTGCCGCCGGCGCCGGTATTACCCGCCGCATCGGTATAAGAGCCGCTCGCAACAGTGATCGAAGCCGTGCCACTGCTGCCAGCGGTGGGGGTGAAGTTGGCGGTGCGTGTCAGGCCCGAGCCGGAGAGGGCCGATAGCATTCCACCTGTGACATTGATATCGCCACTGTTGCCATCCCATGAGAAGGTGCGGCCAGGATCTTTGGAGAAGGAGAAGGTGATGTTTGCGGTTTCCCCAGCCTTGAGGGTGCCCTTGTCGCTCGAAATGGAGATGGTTGGGGCTAGATTGTCTAAAGAAAACTTGCGAACTCTGCTTGCTGCACCTTGATTGCCGGCCTGATCGACCACCCGTGCGGTGATGGAGTAACTGCCGTTGCTGCCCAGCGTGGGTGTGGCAGTCCAGGTGAGAGTGGTGTTATCTACCGTGGCATCGATCAGGGCGGTGGTGCCGTTGTAAAGAACCAGCCGCTCTCCGGGGTTCAGGGCAGTGGAGATGGTGCCGGAGATGGTGGGTGTGGGGTCGTTGGTGCGACCGCCGGCGGCTACGGAGCCCTGAACTGGATCAACGTTGTCAAGAACAGCGGTGATGACAGCGGTTTGAGTTGGAGCGACCGTATCGAGGGTGATGGTGTACGCGGAGGAAAGCGGCCCTTGATTGCCGGCAGCGTCGACGACGGATGCACTGAAGATGTAGGAGCCGTCGCTGGTGAGGGTTGGTGTGAAGCTCCAGGTTTTGGTGGTGGCATTCACCTTGGCCTTTCCAACGGCGACGCCGTTGCGATAGATGGTGACTACTTCACCGAACGCCAGGGCCGCAGAGAGTGTGCCGTTGATGGTGGGCTTAAAATCGTTAGTCATCCCGCCGTTGGCGATAACGCCCCGAACGCTGCCGACGTTGTCGGAGATGTCGGTGATGCTGGCTGTCTGAAGCGGGGCGAGGGTGTCGAAGGTCAGTTTGCGAACCACGCTGGCTGGGCCTTGATTGCCGGCCTGATCGACCACCCTTGCGATGATGGAGTATCTGCCGTTGCTGCCCAGCGTGGGTGTGGCAGTCCAGGTGAGAGTGGTGTTATCTACCGTGGCATCGATCAGGGCGGTGGTGCCGTTGTAAAGAACCAGCCGCTCTCCGGGGTTCAGGGCAGTGGAGATGGTGCCGGAGATGGTGGGTGTGGGGTCGTTGGTGCGACCGCCGGCGGCTACGGAGCCCTGAACTGGATCAACGTTGTCAAGAACAGCGGTGATGGCAGCGGTTTGAGTTGGAGCAACCGTTCTTACCTTATTATCGCCTGGATGATCTGTCATAATACCGTCAAAATCGCCTGGAGTATTGATGGATTTAGCCATGTTAATTAAGAATGTAGACGGGGAGGAGAGCGTTGGAGGCTGTGCTATTGGTCTAGCCTGTTTCAGCAGGCCCTCGAATGGTTTAAGCTCTTAACATGGTTTAAGCTCTTAACAAGGACAGCGTCCCGTTGAGTGGCATGAAACCTGGGTCACGATTGCCATGATGTGAAGGTATATAGAATGGAATTTCTGTATACCCCCCCCAGTGGGGCGCGTACTCTTCCTTTGTCCATGGCGAACTTAGGCGAGTAAATTGTCAAGCCTTAACCCTGAGCTGTGGTTTTGTTGTTGGCTACGCCTGATAACTAGACCTTATCATTGGGTGCTTCTCCCCCAGGGCTGATGCCACCAACTCTCTGCAGCTAGACCAGTGCTGGCAGCACCTCAAGCCCTGGGATGGGGGCCATGCTTTCGGCCAAGGAAATGCGGAGGCTCTCCAGTTGCCAGTGCTCGTTGTCCGCAGGTGTGGACGAAGACCTCTTCCTTGGCTTCCAGCATCAGCCTGTGTTGATCACATTTGGCTGTCCAGGGGGTGGAAGCCCCTGGAAGTATTTTGGCAATGGAAATTGGCCGTTCTTAAGCAGCTTTTATCAGCACTGGCGCAATAAGAAGGTCAAATCAGTCAGAAGCAAATCCCTAAGGAGCTGGCGCTCTTCACCAGTTAACCTCGATGTGAGGCATTGCTAACATTGTTTGCCAACTTGTGCTTTGAGCGAAGCTTTTGAGCAAAGGGCATTAACGACGGCTTTTTAAGTGTTGTAATGCTCACAAAAACTGTATGCGTGTAACAGAAGCCACACGGAAACCACGCCCAGGTCGCTCTGTTGTTCACACTTGGAAGAGTGTTTCTAGTGACAGTTGAAGGGACCTATGGGCAAGGCGCATTTCGGCCTGATCGGTTTGGGCGTAATGGGGGAAAACCTTGTGCTCAACGCCGAGCGCAATGGCTATTCAAGTGTTGTTTATAACCGCACCCCAGCCAAAACAGCCGCTTTCCTGGCGGGCCCTGGAGCGGGAAAGCAGATCATTGGCGCAAATACCCTCGAGGAATTCGTGGAGGCCCTGGAGCGGCCGCGCCGAATCCTGGTGATGGTTAAGGCTGGTCAGCCCATCGACGACATGATCAGCCAACTGTCGCCCTTGCTGGAGGAGGGCGATCTGCTGATTGATGGCGGCAATTCCCTCTATACAGATACCGAGCGCCGGGTGGCGGATCTGGAAAGTCGTAGCTTTGGTTTTATTGGCATGGGCGTCAGCGGCGGCGCCAAGGGTGCTCTGGAGGGTCCCAGCATGATGCCCGGCGGCACTCGCGCCGCCTATGAAGCGATTGAACCTTTGTTGCGCAAGATGGCGGCCCAGGTGGATGACGGACCCTGCGTCACCTACATCGGCCCTGGTGGAGCCGGCCACTTTGTTAAAACAGTGCACAATGGTATTGAATATGGGATCGAACAGATATTGGCCGAGGCCTATGACTTGATGAAGCGCGTGGGTGGATTAACTGGCGATGAAATGGCAGATGTACTAAAGAATTGGAATACTACGGAGGAACTCAGCTCCTTTTTGGTGGAGATCACTGAGATCTGCCTGCGCACCAAAGAACCCGACACTGGTTCGGATTTGGTGGAGCTGATTGTCGATGCCGCCGGCCAGAAGGGCACTGGCCTCTGGACAGTGGTCAGCGCCCTCCAGATGGGGGTGGCGGTACCCACCATCTACGCCGCCCTCAATGCCCGGGTGTTGAGCTCCATGCGCCAGGAGCGCCTGGCAGCTGCCGCCGTTCTCAAGGCGCCAGACAGCCATCCGATCGATTTGGGCAAGGCCGCTGATGCTATGGCCCCCCTGTTCGATGCCTGCGTGTTGGCTGCCATTGCCAGCTACGCCCAGGGCATGGCTCTGCTGCAGGAAGCTTCAATTCTGCATAATTACAACCTGGATATGTCGGCCATTGGCCAGATTTGGAAAGGTGGTTGCATTATTCGTGCCCGCCTGCTGCAGCGCATTCAGGATGCATACACTAATAATTCACAGTTGGCCAACTTGATGCTAGATCCTTGGTTCGCGGAGCAGATAAATCGTCGCTTGCCTGGTCTGCGCCAGGTGGTGGCAGGTGCCGCCCTTGCTGGCATACCGCTTCCCTGCCTTAGCAGTTCTCTGGATTATATTGATAGCTATCGCTCTCCACGCCTGCCCCAAAACCTGGTGCAAGCCATGCGCGACTGTTTTGGAGCCCACACCTACGAGCGCGTCGATCAACCCGGCAATTTCCATACAGAATGGCTTGATTGATCAGTTTATCCG
>JBIKVR010000184.1:0-2938 GCA_044356735.1 Prochlorococcaceae cyanobacterium | reverse complement strand
TTGAAGATCTCATCACTGGTGAGGTCCTGCCAGCGGAAGGGGTTTGGACCCGGCACGCTTTCATCGCGCACGCGGGTCTTGAAGGTCACAGCCGGAACGCGATTGGTGAGCATGGTTTGGGTCTCAGGAGCTGGAATCAAGGCTGCAGCCGGCCAAGCCAAAGGGCTCGCCCAATGCAACAGGCCCAATCTAAGTCATAGTGACTCCGACTTGCAATAAGTCGATCTGGTGGCTGCGGTGCAATGGCCCCTGCTGTTCGGCTGCTGCTGCTGCCGCCCATGGCCTGGTCTTGGCTGTTGTTGGCCCTTGCTGGTTTGGCGGGCTGGAATTGATGGACCTGGCTTGCCGGATTTGAATGGCCTGGCTTGCTGGAGCCGCATGCGTCCTTGGAGTTCGATTCCGATTCGAGACTGCGCTGAGCCCCTCTGCGATTTACCCCCCCAGCTCTGGCGCCTCCAACCCCATCCCTATGTGCTGCTCGGTGCTCCCTATGGCCCCCAGGGCAGTCCCTTCCGGTTGCGCTCGGGGGTGATCCAACGGCTGCTGCTGGCCGAGGCCCACCTGCAACGGCAGGCGGCGGACTGGCGATTGGCGATTTTTGATGGCTGGAGGCCGCTGGCCGTGCAGAGTTTCATGGTGGAGCACACCATTGCTGAACTCTGCGCTGCCCGGCAGCTGGATCGCCATCCACCTGCTGCGGCCTCGGCTTGTGCAGCTGCCTTGAGGGGTACTGTGTCTTGGACGGATAGAGGCGCCTCGGCTGATGCAGGGGCGACGGATTCAGGGGACTTGCGGTTTTCTGCAGATTTAGAACATTCTGCAGATTTAACGCATTTTACAGATTCAAAGTATTCTGCAGATTTAGAGCATTCAGCGGCTATAGAGCAGGTGATCGCCGATGTAAGCCGGTTTTGGGCCACTCCCAGCGAGGATCCAGCCACGCCACCGCCCCACAGCACTGGTGCTGCCGTGGACCTCAGCTTGGCTGACGCCGCTGGAAAGCCGCTGGCCATGGGATCGCCCATCGATGCCATCGGTGACGTATCAGAACCAAACCATTTCGCTGAAGTTGCCGCCGCCTGCAGCGATTCGGCTGAACGCCTGCAGGCTTTGGAATGGCACCGGCGACGGCAATTGCTGGCCGCAGCCATGCAGGCGGCTGGTTTTGAACAGCACCCGAATGAGTGGTGGCATTTCAGCTGGGGCGATCAAATGTGGGCCTGGCGCAGTGGCAGCGCCCAGGCCCACTACGGCCGCACGGTTTGATAGAAGACGCTGGCAGCGGATCTAAGGGAAACTGAGCAGTTTGATTTTACACCCAATAAAAAAAGCCGTTCCACAGATGGAACGGCTTTTGGGTTAAATCAAAAGTGGGCTGTCAAATTGACAGCTCAAGATGGTCAGTCGGCTCAGTAGCGGTTGCGACCGCCGCCGCCGCCATAGCCGCCACCACCACCACCGCCGCCGCCGTAGCCACCGCCACCACCGCCGTAGCCACCGCCACGGTTGCCGCCACCGCCACCACCGCCACCACGGGGCTCGGCTTTGTTAACGCGGATGTTGCGACCCATCCACTCCACATCCTGGAGATCGTCAATCGCTTTGGTTTCATCGGCTGCAGTGGCGAGCTCGACGAAGGCAAAACCCCTCTTGCGACCGGTTTCGCGATCCAGCGGCAAGCTGCATTGACGCACTTCACCGTACTGGCTGAACAAATTCTTGACATCTTCCACCTCGCTGTCGAAGGAAAGATTGCCGACGTAAATAGTCATGAACTCAGAAAAAGCTAAATCGATTCTTTGACGGCTCTGGAGAAAGCTATGAAACTGACCAAAGAGAAATCTTGGAACCGTTTTTATCCTACAGCCAGGCTCGACCCCTATGCTGCGCTTCTGGACGCTTGGCCGGCGTAGCCCCTGTCCCCAGTGTTTGCAGCGAGTTAGGGCAGCTCGGCCCCAAAGCTCTAGGCCACCGCTGTTGTAAAAAAACAGCCGCTGAGGGCCATGAGCTGCCAGGGCTGGGCAAGTCCAAGCAAAAACGGCACTAAAAGGCGGCAGATGGCAACAGTTGTGCGGCAACATTGCTTTCGATGCTTGCCCTCGCTGGCTTTTGTTTCTGGCTCAAGCCAGGCTTGTGCAGCGACAGCTCCGAGCCATATCCACAGGCAAGATCTGCAAGCCTCACTTACTGGCCGTTCTGGGTGCTGCAGGTCACCGCTGCAGGCGCCGACAATGCAGGAGGCTGGGTCAAGATCAGGGACGATTATGCCGCAGACCCAGACCCAGAGTCAGAGCCAACTACCCTCGCCCTTGCTGGCTTTCAGGCGTTCTGAAGCAGAGCCTCGGCAGGCCAAGGAGGATGCCAGCGGGGAGCGCCGTGGATTCGGCGGCGGTAAGCCCGGCAAGCGCAAAGGTGGCAAGAAGCGCAGCCCGGCCCTGAGCAAGAGCGACTGGGGGCCCCTAGGCAAGCACCCTGACCTGGATGCAATCGTGGCCAGGCAGCGTCTGCACCTGCCCCTTTCCGGTCGAATCACCGCTGCAGATGTAACCAGGGCTTGGAAGAGCGCCGCCGCTGAACACCATCCAGACCGCGGCGGCTGCCACCACACGATGCAGCTGGTCAACGGCGCCCGAGACCTGTTGCTAGGCCGGGGCTGCCTAGACAGCTAAGGGCCCCACAGGTGCCAAAAAAGCCCCCCTCCTCAGAACTATAGCCGCCCCTGGCGCCTGGCTCGCTACTGGTTGAGTTTTCCGCAGCCAGGCAGGCATCGGTTTGACTCTGGCCCGCATTCAGCCAGCTGACTGTGGAAAAAGCCCGACTTATCTGGGGAAAAAGTGCTGATTTAGGGGAAAAGTCCCCTGTCTCCGGGCTTTCCGGCCTCTACCTGCCCGGCTTCCATCTACCCGGCTTCCACCCGACAGACTTCCATCTGCCCAGC
>JBIKVR010000080.1:0-12724 GCA_044356735.1 Prochlorococcaceae cyanobacterium | reverse complement strand
GCAGAGCAGCCAGGCCGGCTCGATCCAGCCAGGGGAATGGTTCCTGCGCAGTGGCATCAATAGATTCCTCCATCACCGTAACAAGCCCGCCATCGAACTTAACCAATAGTACGCACGTATGTATCAATGTAGCATGCGTGGAATCACGGATCGCCGGGCATCGCCACTAGAGGCGAGGAATGGACTCGATTCCAGTGCGGCCTAAACGACTTGCCTGGGGTGGCAATCAACAGCCGGCCCGCCATCAGCTCCTGATGTCTATAGCACAGCCAACAAAAAACTTAGCCAAGGCCATAATCTGCTTACTATCAAACGCTCACAATCAAAAAAGTCGCAACCATTGGGGCCCCATGCACAGGCTTGAGCCATTCTAAGCTCGCTGACGTGCCGGAAGTTGGAGATGAGTTCGCCGGATCTAGCAGTTGCCAGGCAGCGAATTGCGGCGGAGCTAGCAGCGCAAACCGGCCGGCTTGATCTATCCGGGCTCCAGCTCACCGAACTACCCCCAGAGCTGCAGAGCCTCACCAGCCTTCAGGAACTCATCTGCGACTACTCCCAAGTGAGCAGCCTGGAGCCGCTGCGGGGCCTCACCAGCCTTCAAAACCTCAGCTGCTGGCACACCAAGCTGAGCGACCTGGAGCCGCTGCGCGGCCTCACCAGCCTTAAGCACCTCTACTGCAGCAGAACCCAGGTGAGCGACTTGGTGCCGCTGCGGGGCCTCACCAGCCTTCAGAACCTCACCTGCAGAAGCACCCAGGTGAGCGACCTGGAGCCGCTGCGGGACCTCACCAGCCTTCAGAACCTCGACTGCAGAAGCACCCAGGTGAGCGACCTGGAGCCGCTGCGCGGCCTCACCAGCCTTAAGCACCTCTACTGCAGCAGAACCCAGGTGAGCGACTTGGTGCCGCTGCGGGGCCTCACCAGCCTTCAGAACCTCACCTGCTGGAACACCCAGGTGAGCGACCTGGAGCCGCTGCAGGGCCTCACCAGCCTTCACAACCTCGACTGCTTCAACACCCAGGTGAACGACCTGAAGCCGCTGCGGGGCCTCGTCAGCCTTCACAACTTCGACTGCAGTGGCACCCAGGTGAGCGATCTGGAGCCCATGCGGAGCCTCACCAGCCTTCAGAACCTCGACTGCAGCTTGACCCAGGTAAGCGATCTGGAGCCACTGCGGGGCCTCACCAGCCTTCAGAAACTCAACTGCAGGGGCACCCAGGTGAGCGATCTGGAGCCCCTGCGGGGCCTCACCAGTCTTCAGAACCTCGACTGCAGCTGGACCCAGGTGAGCGACCTAGAGCCGCTTGTTAATCTCCAAACTCTTAAAACTCTTGAGTGCGTAAAGCTCAAAATAAGTGAATTCCCCCGCAAGCTTCTTTTCAGCGAAATCCTTCAAAACCTCCATCTTCGCGGCGCCAGCATCCCAGGCATCCCAGAGGAGGCTTTTTCCTCCGACAAAGAGACGGATAACTACAACTGCCTGCCCGCCCTCCGCGCCCTCGTCCTGGATCTAGAAGTAGAAGCAATACCCATAAATAGCGTAAAAATCCTCGTGCTTGGCAATGGCGGCGTTGGCAAAACCCAGCTCTGCCGGCACCTCGCCGGTGAAGCCTTCGATCCAACGGTGCCCTCCACCCACGGCATCTCCTGGCGCACCATTCCAGCCTATTCAGAAGGGGATGCCACCTACTACCTCTGGGATTTCGGCGGCCAAGACATCTACCACAGCGCCCACACTCTGTTTATGCGCACTGCGGCGGTATTTGTTGTGCTCTGGACGCCGGAGCAGGAAGCCCTGGTGACCAGCGCCAACGACGAGGATCCCCTGCAGCGCCGCCACCCGCTTACCTACTGGCTCAATTATGTGAGCACCCTCGGCCGCCCCGACTCGCCCGTGGTGGTTGTGCAAAGCCAGTGCGACACCCCCGCCCAAGCGGTGGCCGTGCCGCCTGTGGATAGGGCCCTGCTGGAAAGCTTCGGCTGCCTGAGCATCCGCAACTTCAGCGCCCGCACCCGGCGCGGCGCCGCCAGCCTCAAGGAGGCCCTGACCGATGCCACCGCCTACCTGCGCGATCGCGATGGCATCAGCAGCATCGGCAGGGGCCGCCACCTGGTGTGGCAGCAATTGGAAACCTGGCGTCAGGCCGATCAACTGCTACCGGCGCCGCAGCGCCTGCACCGCACCCTCAGCCAAGCGGAATTCGCCAGTCTCTGTGAACAAATCGGTGGTGTGAGTTCAACAGATGCCCTGCTGCGATTTCTGCACAACAAGGGCGTGGTGTTTCACAGCCAGGATCTCTTTCACAACCGCATCATTCTCGATCAATCCTGGGCGCTAGATGCGGTGTATGCGGTATTTGAACGGGAATCCACCTATCCGCGGATCAAAGCCAACGACGGCCGCTTCTTGCCTTCCCTGCTCACCCTTACCGTATGGCAAAAGTATGAGCCAGAGGCTCAAAAGTTGTTCCTGAGCCTGATGCGCACCTGCGGCATCGTTTTCCCCTACCGCGAAGCGGATGACAACCTGGGCCTGGAGGCCGAATACCTGGCTCCCGATCTACTGCCGCACCGATCTTCCCCCCAGGTGAGCAGGCAGCTGCAGGGCCGTTGGGATGGTAGCGATCCCTCCCTAACACTCACCTACGCGTATAACTTCCTGGATGGCGGCCTGGTGCGGGCTTTGCTCTGCGATCTGGGCAACCATGCCGGCGATGGCGGCGTTTACTGGCGCTATGGCGCCTGGGTGTACGACGCTCGCCAGGGCTGTATCGCCCTACTGGAGCAGCAGATGGAGAACGACCGCGCCGGCAGCATCTCGATCCGCTTCCAGGGTGACGGCAGCACCGAATTAGCCGATTGGTTCAAGCAACGCCTGGCCGAGCGCAACCGCCAATTTGGCTACCCCGATCTCCAGCCAATCAGCTCCGGCCCCTTAGCTAGCCAAGCTCTGTCCAGCGAAAAGCGCCAAGGCCTGAACCTGAGCGATCGCGGCGAAGCTATAGCCGCGCCGCCGCCTCAACTGGTGCCAGCGCCGGTGGAATCCTTCCACAAGCCTGAGAGGGAGGTTTTCATCTCCTATGCCTGGGGAGATACCAGCCCCGAGGACAAAGAACGCCAACAGATTGTAGATGAGCTTGTTAAAGCCATGCGCCAGCATTCCGAGCCGATCGAGGTACGCATCGATCGCGATGAAATGCGACCTGGCGACTTGATCAGCGCCTTCATGGATCGCTTGGCCGCCGCTGATCGGGTGATTGTGGTGATCAGCGCCAAATACCTCCGCTCGGAGTATTGCATGTATGAGCTGTTCAAGATTTATCAAAACTGCCGCAAGAAAGCAGAAGATTTCCATCGGCGCATCATCCCGATCATCCTCCCCGATGCTAGCCTTTCCGAGAGGAGCGCAGTGCGCTTCAACCCTGTTCTTTACTGGAAAAAAGAAGAGGAAAATCTGCTATCAATTGTCGTCGCAAATCCCCGGGAGACAGGCATGACTATGTTCAGCAAATTTCGCCTGATTGGCGAAATATCACGCAACACCTCCGATATGATAGAGTACCTCTGCGACCAACTCCAACCCCGCAACTACGACCCCCAAATGGCGGAGGGTTTTGCTGAATTGTGTGAGCAACTCTGCGAGCAAATTCTGGCGGGGTAAGGAGTGGGCTAGTGGCTAAGGCAGGTGGCTGGGGCTGGTGGAATGACGAACTAGTGGGGGCAGATGGAGCAGTGGGAGCAGTCGATAAACCCCAAACATGCCCTTGATTAGATCGACCGGGGCGGTTGGCGCCATTCTTCAATCATGGTCACATGGCAGTATTCACCCTGTTCGTAGAGCTGGGTGGTGCGCACCCGGTGGTCGTCGCTCACCAGGGTGATCACCTCGTTGTAGTGGGTTAGCACACCGCGCAAGTTTCGGCTGCCGCTGTATAGCAGCACATGGTCACTGATTGGCCAGGCGATACCAGAAAATGCGGTAGCCTTTTCACCCGCCAGGGTTACCACCTCATCGGTGAGCGGAAACACCAGTCGGCCATCAATGAAGTGACCGTGATAACGAGCCACAATCTCCCCAGGCGTATCGATACGCACGGTATTGGTTTGCAGGTACTGATCTTTGGTGATGGCGATTTCCACCCGCACCCGGTCGCGATCAACGCAGCGGCCTTCGGTGTCGATGCGCCGCGCCGTTCCCTCCCAGAGGGCACAGTGGCGGCGAAACACCAGCGGCACCCCCCAAGCGTCGAGTGTGATCGGCGGAATGCTGCTGAAGCAGGGCTGAAATGGGCCAGAAACGGGATCGGTCATCGGCTGCGGTTAAGGACAGAATTGAAATGAGTGTCCCATCATCCCGCCACTCCCAACCCATTCCAGCAACCTAATCTAGAAACGCACTCTATAAACCCAATCCAGCAACGCATTCCAACCTCCCATTTCATCCCAGCAACGCAATCCAGAAACGCATTCCAGCTTCCTATTCCATTCCAGCCCCAGCCAACTGAGCCTGATCTCCCCATTTCAACCACCCATCTCCATTCTAGCCCCGCACCCAGCTCTGATCCTTCATTCTTGATCCCTGATTCCTGATCTATCATTCCTGATCCCTGATCCTTCATCCCTGATTTCTCATTTCTAATTCCTCCTCCCTAAACGTAGTTGTGGTGGGCGCGGGTCTCTCGGGCCTGGTCTGTGCCCGCCAGTTGAAGCGCCAAGGCCTGACGGTGCGGCTGCTGGAGGCCCGCGACCGCTGGGGCGGCCGCATGCACGGCCACACCACCTGCTCCGGCCTGCGGCTCGATCTGGGCGGCCAGTGGGTAGGTGCCAGCCACCACCGGCTGATCGAACTGCTGGCGGAGTTCGGCCTGCGCCGCTACCCCACCTACTACGACGGCCAGGGGATCTTCCACTGGCAGGGCCAAGCCCACCGGGCCGGCGTGGAGCACGACTTCCGCTCCAGCCTGCTGTTCTTCAAGCCCCGGGAATTGGAGCTGTCGGCCGCCGCAGTGGCGGAAACCCTGGCCCTGCAGCGGCGCTTCGCCCAGCTGGTGGAGCAGGTGCCCCCCCAGGCCCCCTGGAATGCCCCCAATGCAAGCGAGCTCGATCGGCTCAGCATCGCCGCCTGGTTGCAGGGGCAGGGGGCAGGCGAACTGGCCCGCTATTCCCTCGCCTGGCTGGGGCGCCTGGGCGGCTCCGGCGGCTTTGAACCCCACGAGAGTTCGATCCTGCACCTGGCCTGGACCCAGGCCGTAGCCCCCCAGCAGGAGACACCGGAAGCCTGGCTGGTGGAGGGGGGCATCGCCCAGCTGGCCGCTCAACTGGCGAAAGAATTAGCGCAAGAAATCCAGCTGCGGGCGCCGGTGGCGGCGATCGACCAGGAGGGCGATGACGGCCTGCGGCTGAGTTACGGCTGCGGCGAGCAGCGGCGGGCGGCGGCGGCGGTGGTGGCGATCCCGCCGCCCCTGCGGCTGGGCATCCGTTTCAGCCCGGCTTTGCCACCGGATTGGACCGCTTTGCTGCAGCGCTCGCCCATGGGCTCGATGGTGAAGATGCTGGCGATCTACCGGGAGCCGTTCTGGCGGCGGCAGGGCCTCAATGGCCTGGGCATCGGCAACCTGCCCACCCTGGAGCTCTGCGTTGATAGCTCACCGCCCGGCGGGCCAGGTGTGTTGGCGGGCTTCATCGCCGGCGAGCGGGCCTGGCGCTGGCAGCGCCTGAGCGCGGCTGAGCGGCGGCAGGCGGTACTTAAAGACCTGGTTAGTTGGTGGGGGCCCGAGGCCGCCGAACCCCAGGAATTAGTGCTCCACAACTGGAATGAAGAGAGCTGGAGCACCGGCGCCTTCACCAGCTTTCTTACCCCAGGCACCTGGACCAGCTACGGCCCGGTGTGGCAACAAGCCCATGGCCGGGTGGTGTGGGCCGGCACCGAAGCCGCCAGCCGCTGGCCCGGCTACTTCGAAGGGGCGATCGAGGCGGGCCTGAAGGCCGCCGATCAGGTGCGGCAATTGCTGGGCGGCGGCTAACGGCAGGCGAGAGAAAAACCGCCATGGGAACGGAGCTGGCCAGGCTGCAGCATCGCTAAGGCCCTGATCCGGGCGAGGGTCGGCTCCAGATGGCCCCAGATCCAGATGGCTACGGAGGGCTTCAGAGCGCCTGGCGCCCGTCGCGCCTGGCTGGCGCCTGGCGCATTCCAAGCCAATGTATAATGTATACATTAGTAGGTGGGCAATGCGGCAGTAGAGAAATGATGCAACGCACGCAGATCTATCTGTCTGATCCAGAGCGGCAAGGGCTGCGGGCGTTGGCCCAGCGCAGCGGCCGCAGCCAGAGCGAGCTGATCCGTGAAGCAATCGACAGCTTTTTGGAGAGAAATCAGCCCCAAAACCGGTTGGCCAAATTGCGACAGGGAAGAGGCCTCTGGGCCGGAGCTGACGATCCACTGGATTGGTTGGAGCTGCGCCGGGAACTCGATCGCAGCGTTCCAGAAGGCGCCTGATGGCGGCCGCCGCAACGGAGCTGTTGGTGATCGACACCAATGTGTTGATCGATTACCTGCGCGATCAACCCCAGGCTGTGGCCTTCCTAGAGGGCAGCGATCGGCCCCTGGCTGCCTCGGTGGTGTCGATTGCCGAGCTGTACGTGGGCGTTCGGGAGGGGGCGGAACGCCAGCGATTGGATGTGTTTGTCTCGGCCTTCGAGGTGCTGGCGCTCGGCCAGGAGGCGGCGGTGCAGGCCGGGCTATTTCGCCGGCAGTACGGACGTAGCCACGGCACCGGCCTGGCAGATGCCCTGATTGCCGCGATTGTGCAGACCGCCGGAGCAACATTGGCCACCCTCAATCGGCGTCATTTCCCGATGCTGGCCAATGTGCTGGTGCCCTATACAAAAGAGAGTTGAGCCTCCATAGGCCTCCAGCCAGTTCGACTCGATCCATGGATCCGCTGGGGCTGAGGGGATCTGGTTGACATACCAATAGCCTTGTTTGCCATGGCTGCTGTCGCCTACCAGGGCAACAGCTCCCCATTGGCATGCCAGAAACTGCCGGAATTTTCCAGGCTGAGGGCGTCGATGCGCTCCAGCAGCCCCCGCACCGCCTGCTCCGGGCTGATGCCCTGGGGGTGAAAGCTGGTCATGCGGGTGCTCACCAGGCCGGGGTGAAGGATGGCTACGGCGATGCCGCGGGGTTTTAGGTCTATCGATAGCGACTTGCCGGCCATGCATAGCGCCACCTTCGACATCCGATAGCCATAGGAGCCACCGGAGCTGTTGTCGTCGATTGAGCCCATGCGGCTGGTCATCAGGATTAGCTTTGAGCCGGCATGTAGTTGGCCCAATAGGGCAGCGGTGAGCCGTAACGGGCTCACTGCATTCACCTCAAACTGGCGGCGAATGCTCTCCAGATCGAGCGCATCGAGGCTGGTGCGCTCCAGGATGCCGGCATTGTGAATCAGGCCATCGAGCGGCAGGCCATCAAGCCGCTCCACCAGCCCAGCGATGGCGGCATCGGAGCTGATGTCCACCCCCGTCTCGATGCGCACCCCCAGGGCCTCCAATTCCGGCGAAGCCGTGCGGCAGGCGGCGATCACCGCATCGCCCCGGGCCTGCAGTTGGCGGCAGTACTCGGTGCCGATACCACGGTTAGCGCCGGTGATCAGGTAGGTGGCCATGGGGATAAGCGGTGTGGGCAAATCGGCAGGCAGATTGGCGCCGAATGGGCGCAAATCAGAATGGGCGCAAATCAGAATGGGCGCAAAACAGAGTAGGCGCAATCAGAAGACTTGACGCAGCTATTATGCCACTTACCGAGGCACGTAGCTTAGATGGCTGGCGTTACATCGGTGGTGCCAAATCGTTGCACTTGCACGGCGGCGGCGGTGCCGCCAGGGGCATGGTCAGCCCGTACATGGTCAGCCGGTACGTGTTAAGCCAATACATGGTCAGCCCTACGCGTTCAGCCCGTAAATGGCCAAGCCCGTAGATCATGCCGTCGCCGAGGCTGTGGCCGGCCCCGGCAATTAGGCGGCTAGCCCGTCGGTGTCAGCAGCTGACCTCAAATGGCATCTGATATCGCCCAGGCCCAAGAGATGGGCAAAGTGGCCAGGATCCAAGCCTTCGATAGTGCGGCCCCAGCGAATGTCCAAGGGCAACACTTTGGCGTGATAGGGGCCAAAAGATTGGGCAAATCCAGCCCCACCCCTCCTGTCACCCTACGCTCTACCCCCTACCCTCCTATCCCTCCGAATCTCTAGCCTCCTACCCCCAAATAAGACTCCTGCAATTGCCGATCCTCCCGCAATTCCGCCGCGGCGCCTTCCAGGCGCACGCTGCCGCTTTCGAGTACCACAGCGCGGTCGGCGATGGCCAGGGCGGCGGCGGCATTTTGCTCCACCAGCAGCATGCTGAGGCCTTCGCGATGCAGCTCGGCCAGGGTGGCCATCAGTTCGGCCACCAGCTTTGGTGCCAGGCCGAGGCTGGGTTCATCCAGCAGCAACAGGGTGGGGCGGCCCATCAGGGCGCGGGCGATCGCCAGCATCTGCTGCTCGCCACCCGAGAGACTGCCGGCCAGTTGGCGGCGCCGTTCCGCCAGCCGGGGGAAGAGGCCGTAGCAACGCTCCAGATCTGCGGCGATGGCGACGCGGTCGCGGCGGAGCCAGGCCCCCAGCTCCAGGTTTGCGGCCACGCTCTGGCGGGCCAGCACCCGGCGACCCTCCGGGCAGTGGCCGATGCCCAGCTTCACGGTGCGCTCGGTGCTCAGCCGCGCCAGGTCGGCCCCCTGCCAGAGGATGCGGCCAGCGCTGGCGGTTTCCAGCCGGGAGATCGCCCGCAGGGTGGTGGTTTTGCCGGCGCCGTTGGCCCCCAGCAGCGCCACCAGTTCACCGCGCCGCACCGTGAAGTTCACCCCCCGCAGGGCGGTGATCCCCCCGAAGCGCAAGCTGAGCTCCTCCACTTGCAGCAACGGCGTGGATTCAGGCCCCATGGCGCCGCCGCTCATCGGGAACCTCCAGAGCTGGCCTCATCCCCAGGCGAGCCAGCAGCCCTGGGCCCTTCTGCCGTGAACCCCTCTGCTCGCGAGCCGGGAGTGCCAGAAGCCGCCGCTGTTGCCGCCGCCCCCAGGTAGGCCTCGATCACGGCTGGATCTTGACGCACCAGCTGGGGGCTGCCGAGGGCGATGCGGCGGCCGAAATTGAGCACCGCCAGCCGGTCGCAGAGCTCCATCATCAGCGGCACGTGGTGCTCAATGATCAGCACCGTGAGCTGGTGGCGCTGGCGGATTTGGCGGATCAGTTCAGCGAGCTCCTGCTTCTCGCTGGGATTCATGCCCGCCGCCGGTTCATCCAGCAGCAGTAGCTCGGGCCGGCAGGCCAGGGCCCGGGCGATCTCCAGCCGGCGCCGCTGCCCGTAGGACAAATCCCCCGAGGGCCGCTCGGCCGCTTCGGCGATGCCAACGCTGGCCAGCAGCTCCAGCGCCTCCTGGCGCAGGGCCCGCTCCCGCCGCCGGAAGGCCGCCGTGCCCAGCAGCGCCTGCAATTTTGGTTGGCGGCTATGGCGGTGCAGGCCCACCCGCACGTTGTCGAGGCAGCTGAGCGAGGCGAACAGGCGCAAATTTTGAAAGGTGCGGGCCATGCCCAAGGCCGCCACCCGGTGGCTGGGGGCGCCGGTGATCTCGCCCCCCTTCCAAAACACGCTGCCGCCACTGGGGCGGGTGATGCCGCTGATCAGGTTGAACAGCGTGGTTTTGCCGGCTCCATTGGGGCCCAGCAACCCGAAAATCTCCCCCTCCCGCACCGCCAGGCTCACCCCATCCACCGCCACCAGCCCCCCGAACCGGCAGCTGAGCGCCTGGATTTCCAGCAACGGCGGCCTGGGCGCGTTCATCGGCCGGCCTCCGCTTCCGGGGCGGCGGGAGAGGAACCGGTGGTGGCGGGGGATGCAGGCTCGGTGGAGACAGGCTCTGAGGTGGAAGGCTCAATGGTGCTGTTGGCTGCAGTCGCCGCCGGGATCAGGTAGTTGCCGACCTGGTCGCCAGCCAGCCAGCGCCGCAGCGGTGCCGGCAGCCGCCGCTGCAGCGCAGCCAGCAGGGCCGGGGTGATCAAACCCTGGGGGAAAAGGGATGGGCCCAGCAGGATCACCAGGCCAAACACGATCAGGCGCAGGTCGCCCACCGGCCGCAGCAGCTCCGGCAGGGCCGTGAGCACCAGGCCCCCCACCACCGGCCCGATCCAGGTGCGCGAACCGCCGAAGACCACAAAAGCGAGGCTGGTGATGCTGGCGTCGAAGTTGCCCAGTTTCGGGTTCCAGGCGTTGAGGAAATGGGCCGCCACCACGCCGGTAACCGCCGCCACCAGGGCGCTGAGCACGAAGGCCAGCCGCTTGCTGCGGGCCGTGGCGATCCCCTGGCTGGCGGCGGCGATCTCATCGTCGCGGATGGCGGCCATCGCCCGGCCTGGCCTGGTTGCCGCCAAGCGCTGGCACAGCCAGCAGACCAGCGCCAGCAGCAGCAGGGCAAACAGGGCGTAGCCGGCCGGATCGGCGAAGGGTTGCGGTATTGAGAAGATGCCCACCGCCCCGCCGGTGATCTCCAGGTTGAGGCTCACCACCCGCAGGATCTCCACCAGGGCGATGGTGGCGATGGTGAGATAGATGCCCCGCAAGCGCAGCACCAGGCTGCCGATGCCGTAGGCCAACAGGCCGCAGAGCAGCGCCGCCACCGCCATCTCCACCAGCACCGAGAGCAGCGGATAGCCGCCAGCACCGGCTTGGCCAGCATCCGCCAGGGTGCCGGCCAGGGCGGGCACTCGGGTGGAGAGCAGCGCCGCCACCGTGCCGCCAATCGCATAAAAACCTGGCGTAGCCAGCGACAACTGGCCGCAGGCCAAGGGCAGATACACCGACAGCCCCAGCAGGGCCCCCAGCAGCATCTGCACCAGCAAGGCGGTATCAATCACACCTTGTTCACCAGGGTTTTGCCCAGCAGACCACTGGGGCGCAGCAGCAGCACGCCAAACAGAAACGCGTAGGCGATCGCCTCCTTGTAGCCGCTCCATTCGCCGGGCACCAGCGCTTCCGCCGTGCCCACGATCAAGCCGGCCAGCACCGCCCCGGGCACGCTACCCAGCCCGCCCAGCACCAGCACCCCCAGGGCTTTGAGGCCGTAGCTGATGCCGAAATAGGGGCCGGTGATGCTCAGGCTCAAGCCCACCAGCCCGCCGGAAATCCCCGCCAAAAAGCCGCTCACCGCAAAGCAGAGGCGGATCATGGCGTCGCTGTTGATCCCCAGCAGCCTGGCGGTGGTGGCGTCTTCTGAGACGGCCTGCAGCGCCTTGCCGCCGCGGCTGCCCTCCAGCCAGGCGGTGAGCAGCACCAGCACCAAAGCCGACACCACCAACAACACCAGCTGCACCGTGCGCACCTGGGCGCCGCCGATCGACAGGGTGATCGGCAAGGCCCCCAGAGCATTGGTGGGCAGCGAATAACCCTCCGCCCCCATCAGGATTTGAAGCAAGTTCACCACAATCACGCCGGCACCGAGGCTGGTGATCAGGTAGAGCAGCGGTTCGGCTTGGAAGCGGCGCAGGGGCCGAAAGGCCGTCGCCTCCACCCCCAAGCTCACCAGCGCCGTGAACAACCCCGCCAGCGGCAATGCAGCCCAGAAAGGTAAGGAGAAGGGCAACTGCAGACCCGCCAGCAGGCCATTGGCGCCCACCGCCCCGCCAATCAATAGATAGGTGAAGTAAGCACCGAGGGTAAATACGGCGCCATGGGCGAAGTTGATCACCCCCAACACCGAAAACACCAGCGTGTAACCCAGCGCAAACAGGCCATAAACGGCGCCGGTGGAGATGCCGTTCACCAGGATCTGCAGCAAGGTATCCATAGGTGGCGGCTCAGGCGAACAAAAGCCCCGGGCGCCAGCGGCCCAAGACTGCGGCATTACAAAAGAACGGGTTCATGGCAGTAGCTGGAACCGGCCCGACTTGCCATCGGGGTTCATGCGCACCTGGGCCACATAAAACTGCTTCTGGATCACCTCTCCCTCCGGCGAGAAGCGGATTTCCCCCAGGGGCGTTTGGTAACTGCCCTTGAGCAGGGCGGTGTTCAACTGGCGGCGCAGTTCAGGTAGCGGCAGGGCGGCCAGGGTTTTGCCGGCCGGCAGGGAGGTCTGCACGGCAGTGAGCGCTTCTGCCAACACCTGGTAGGCGGTGAAGGCCTGGGCGCTGAACTGGGGCGGAATGGCGCCGCCGCGATCCTTGCTGTAGAGCGCCAGGAAGGCCTTATTGATCGGGGTGGTCGCCTCCGGGCTGTAGGCCTGGGCGATCAACAGCCCATCGCAGTATTTCTGACAGATGGGATATATATTAGGCGAATTCATGCCGTTGCCCACCACCAGGCTGCCCTTGTAACCCAGCTCGCGAATCTGGCGCACCAGGTTGCCGCCATCGGTGGGTAGAGCTGAGATCACGATTAGATCGGGGTTGCGACGCAGGGTGTCGGTGATCTGATTTTGGAAATCGGTATCGGTAACGCTGGTTTTCTGCACCGTGAGCGGCTTGAGTCCCCGCTCGGCCAGCACCGCTTGAAAAATCTTGGATTCGGAGCTGGAGTAGGCGTCGTCCTGGGCGTAGAACACCGCCGCCCGCCGGATCTGGGGATTGAGCTTCAAGGCCGCGTTGATCGAGAGGGGCGCCACCTTGGCCACCGGCGCCGACACCCGCGACACAAATGG
>JBIKVR010000014.1:0-39495 GCA_044356735.1 Prochlorococcaceae cyanobacterium | reverse complement strand
TGCCAGGCCAGTAACAGTGATGCTGGGATTATTGGTAAAGCGATCGCTGTTGGAAGAGCCGGTGTCGCTGGTGAGGGAGAGGCCGGGGGCGGCTGGCGCGCTGGTGTTGATCACCAGGTTTGCATTGGCGCCCAGGGAACCAGTGGCACCTGGCGCTGCCAGGGTGAGGAAGGCGCTGTTGCCAGCTGCATCCTTGATCGTGCCGCCATTGAGCTCTAGAGCATTGGCGGAGAGCTGATCGAGATCGGCGGAACTATCGCCGGCCTGAACGGTGTAGGAGAAAGAGAGGGTATTGGTGCCGCTGCCGCCGCTGTAGATGGCATAGCGATCAATGGCGCCGGTTTCCAGTTGCAGCCGTGGGGTGCCAGCGCTGGTATTCACCAGCACCGCCTCTGAAAACCGCACGCTGAGGATGATTACTGCACCGATGCCATAGCTGCCATTGGCGGTGATGGAGGCCACCGGTGCTACGGGTAAAGCAGCGGCATTGCGGAAGAAGATGGTGTTACCAGCACTGTTGCCAATAAACAAATCAAGATCACTGTCGCCATCAATGTCAACGAGGCCGAGGCTTGGATAAGGCCCAACATTGGTTATCCCGAAAGGATTTGTTAAAACGGTGCCGTATACCGGCTCATTACCCGCCCCAGCATCATTTCTGCACAGGTAAGTACTTCCATCTTCCGTTGCAATGAATAAATCAAGGTCACCGTCACTATCAATATCTTGGCAGGCAAAACTCGCCCAATTGCCGTTGATGGTTGCATTGGAGAATCCAGCCGTTAAAGTGCTGTTGTAGTTGGGCTCACTGGCCGCCGATAACGCAACATTTTCATGCCATATCATATTGTTATTCCACACCCCCTTCAGAATGTCCAGATCGCCATCGCCATCGATGTCTACAAAGCAGGGCTTGGCCCAGGGGGCAGGTGATATTACCGGAAGAATGCCAAAGGGATTGGTGATAGGCGCCGCATAGGTAGTAGCTGCAGCGTTTGCCAGGGAAATGTTTCTATAAAAAACTATATCACCAACATAGTTTCCTACAAACAGGTCGAGATCGCCATCTGAATCTATATCGACAAAGGTGGTACTGGCCAGATCCCCTACGTCGTAAGGAATAGAAGAAAGAACATAGGCGGGGGAGGTTGAGCCAACGCTCGCAGTATTGGTAAAAATGCCTACCTGGCCAGCCCCGTTGCCAATGATGTAATCCAGATCGCCGTCGTTGTCTATGTCGGCAAAGCTGGGGGTAACATAATTGCCGCCATTAGTGATGCCAAAGGGATTGGTGGAGGGTGCCGCATAGGCGGGGGCCGTGGCCCTGATCAGGGCACCGGTGGGTCGGATTTTGTCCACCGCCAGGGTTGATTCCCAGCGCTGCAGGCTGTCATCAGCCAGGATGGATGAAGCGTGAAGGCCTGTGCCAGAGCTGCTGCTGAGCCACCAGTGGCCATGGCCCAGCAGATCGGGGCTGCTGAACACCTCGGCGCCGGTACTGGCGGCGAGCAGCTGGGGCAGCTGGCCATGGCGGCCCAGCCCGCAGGACCAGAGCGCTAGCCGCTGCAGCTGCCATTGGGCGAGTTCATCCAGTCGAGCCAGTAGGTTGGCCTGGCCAATCCACAACCCACCCAGCCCAATCCTGCCGCCCTCCCCGTGGGCGATCAGATGCAGTTCCCGCACCGGCTCACCCCGCTGGCGCCGCCGTTGCAACAGGGCTGTGATCGCACCGATCGGATCGGCGCTGCAGGCCAGCTGGCTGCAGCGCACCCGAGCGCCTCGCACCAAGGCATTGATGTCGCCGGCCAGACCATCGGCCAGCAGCAGAACATCAGAGCCGAGGCTTTGGGCATGGCCCCTGGTGAGGCCAGTGCTTGCGGTGGTGGAAGGGCTGGTCATGGCGGGGGCGCGGTTGGTTTGGGGTGGGGCGGGAAAGGCTGGAGATCGGGCGGGAGGCAAGGGCTATGGGCTAGGGATGCTCACCCCGTTGGAACGGTGCTCAGGAGCGGTGGCTGGGATACCTTCATGCAGGGAGATCCGGGGAGGGGGCTGCGCTGCAGCTGCCCATGGCGACGCCATCCATGGAGCAATGCGCGATTGCTGGTGACCACCACGGTGTTGGGCCTTACCTGGCCAGCCAGCCCCTGGGCGGCGGCGATGACCGACTTGGGATCGTGTAGAAACATAAAATTACCAATACTTTGCTCAATCCTACAAAACTAAATCAAGCCGATACCTACCAGCATCAAGGCCAAACGATTATCCCGCAAAAAGATACAATCTTAAGTTTTGCGAAGAATCACTAGCCTTAATTCGAGCCAGTGCGATAAAGGCGCTTTTGCACTGCGTTACCTGCTCTGGCCTGGCTATCCCATCTGACCACCCTGGCTGCCATGCGAACTGACTGGCTTGCGGATCCATGGAAAGATTTTGTTAAGACTGGTCCAGTGCTTTAGGGGCACCTTGTAGCGCCGATGAGCATGATGCTGAACAGGGGCAGGGTCCAGAGGCCAAGGGTCAATCCTCCTGAGCTGCTGGCATGAGCGCCGCAGCGACACCGGCCTGGGTAGCCATGCCGCAGCGATGCAAGCAATATGGTGATTCGTGCTAGGCAACTTGCAGCGCATCCGCGAGCGATGAGCCATGCTCTTTTGGAGCCTCCAGTGATGGGCTGGCATCTATATCAGCGGACACGAGGAGAAGACCTCAGACGGCATCAGTCGCTCCAAATAAACGCTCTTGAAATAGTCAAGATTTTCTTCGGCAGCAGATTGACTTAGCTCAATACCGTAGTTATTATGCGGGAATAGACGTTACGCTTACGAGGAAAGAGTCTATTTAGCTTGGCATGAGGGGGTTGAAAAAACTTAAAAAGCTTTCATCAGTATATTGCGGCCAATGGTTGGCGGCACCAATCAAAACAGCGTCAACCTTGAAATAGCGGAACCTATGCTTGTGGAACTGATCAATAGTTGGCAATCAGCGCAGGCAACATCAATTTGAGGGCAGCTCGCTCAATAGAAAACTGTCTGGCGGGCAACGTGTTGCCCATGAATGCACCGTTACCTAAGGACATCAGCTGCGCTTGATAACGCAATATTGCGATACAAAACCACCGCTCATCAGCAAAAATCAAACTCAGGCTCCGACGCGGGGGATTGAGCACATCGCCGAGCAGAGTCCGGGAAGCGCTCACATTCACCCTATCGAGATGAGCATAGCCTCACTTGGCTTTAGCTCAGACAATCGATCGCTAACAAGTAGCCTTGCCATACTAAATGCACACAAGTCAGATTCGCTGTATTTATCGGACGCAATCCGCATCGCAAAAGTAGACCATTCGGACTCAAAAATAGGTATGCGCAATAACAGGCGCAACCGCTGATCACCGAATTTCAATAGCCAATGGCTTCCTCCAAGATCCTTCCTCACACTATCGATAACTGGATCAGCCTCCCTCGAAAATGTTTGGACCATGAAATTAATCCAAGCAAAAACAAGAGCTATATAGGCTGCGTCGCCTGCGTCGAATATGAACTCGTGTAGCACGTACGGGCGCAGCAGTTCATCAAACATACACTCAGGCCTCCGAAGGAGACGCGGCTTAGGCTTCGAAAAAAACCAAGATGGGGCACTGCGGATGCCTGAAACACGATGAAGGATACAATCCGACCCATTTGCCTATTTCTTATTCCATCTCCATCCAGTAAGCACTGAAGTCTTCGAATTGTTGGTACCAGATGTTGGCAGATACATTGATCCTCCTCCTGCCCCAAAATCCGACAACTGGCCTCCTCCTCCAGCATAGGGTAGCCCCGTTATATGTATGCCAGTTCTATAATGGCCCTCTCCTAGCCGTTCTACTAGCCCTTCTTGGAGAATTGATAAACCAACACCTGCGCCAGGAAGCAATCGGGTGGTTCCAACAACGCCAACTCCCCGCTCGTACATGATAGGTATTCCCTCTCCGAAACCTGGTGTATATTTATTAACATGTCTCTGCCACTGGCCTTGAGTCGTGATGTCTGCCCAAATACGCCCACCGCTCATATCCGGTTGTATCCCCGACGAACGGTTGGCTCCAGCCATATAAGTCGAGTCAAAATACCTCATTGAGTCTGTGGTTTGGGAGGCTACCTGGCGATGAAGTCGCGATCCATCTGTTGCGGCTTTCCACCGAACATTGGATGCAGTCGTATCGATGGCTCGCGCAGCATCGTGAACATGATCGGAGACTTTTGCAACATCAAGACCAGCATTGACTGAATGAATGACAGAGTTCCCTGCCCTCGCTGCCTTCAGTCCAGCACTAGCACCCGCTGGCAAGAATGGAACCGCCACGGCTATGCCATCATAAGCAAGTCCGACAACATCCAAGGCGAGCCATCCCCATTTGCCTTGCCTAAAATTGTCCTGTGCCGAGTAAACACCCATGCCAATATTTGCTACGTCCCAAACAGTTTCGGCAATCAATCCACTCGGATCCACCCGATCAAGCGGATCATTCCCAACGTAGCGGTAGAGGTTGGCATCACCGCCCTTGAAGCCACTCGGGTCTTCGTTGATGAATTTGCCGCTGCCGGGTTCATACCAGCGGGCCCGGTTGTCGGAGAGGCCGGTGCGGGCCTCCAGGGGGCGGCCGGCATAGCCAAAGACGATGCCAACGCCCTCTGTGGTGGGCGCAGAAGCCGCCGGGCCAGTGGTGCGCCTCACGATCTTGCCAAAGCTGTCGTACTGCCGGTGCTCCACCAGCTGGCCGCGGTTGGCGCCATTGCCGGCCACGATGTCGCGCACTGAATCCTGGTGGTCGCCGAGGGTCCAGAAGGTGTTTCCATTCAGCTCCACGGCGAGGATTTCATCAACCCCATTGCCGTAGAAGTTGCGCTGCGCCACCTCTCCAGCCACCCATTCAATACGTCCATTCAGTTCATAGCTGGCGATCTGGGCGATTTCCAGCGTGCGGATAGCACCGGCATAGGCCGCATAGAACACGCTTGCCCCACCAACTCCGGCCATGCCGTCGGCATCGATCGAGCGGCGGATGCGGCGATCGGCGAAGTCGTAGCTGTAGCGCAGTTCCAGGTCGGAGCCGGGCAGCGAGATGCCCAAGCTGGAGAAGTTCGCCAGGGCCCCCGCCTGGGCAGCTGTCCAGAGATTTCCATGGCTCACGGCCACCAGCCGGTTGCGCTGGTCGTAGCCGTAGCTGGTCACATCCGTGTCATTGACAGACAGGCTCTGGCTGTTGTCCCGGTCGATGTACTTGGCCGTGCGGTTGCCCTCCGCGTCGTAGGCATAGCGGTAGGTGCCATCGAACAGCAACCGATTCCCCGTGCCCGTGATGGTGCCGCCGCTGGTGCGGTTGCCGCTGCTGTCGTAGGCATAGGCCTCGCCGGTGAGGCTGGCGGAAAGCAGCTGGTCGGTGGCATCAAGCGTGAAATTACTGGTGCCCTCCGGCGTGGTCATCGACGTCATCCGGCTGGCGGCGTCGTAGCTGTAGCCGTAGCTGATCGCGGCGCTGGCGCTGGGGGCCTGGCTGATGCGAGTAAGCCGGCCCATGCCGTCGTAGCTATTGGTGGTGGTGCCGATCGGGTTCACGCCAGCCCCCGCAAAACGGCTGATTTTGCTCACCGAACCATCGCCGCGGTAGGTATAGTTCACCCGCTTGCTCACGGCCCCAGCAGAGTTGCTCTGCTCATAGCGCGTCACCCGATTCAAGGCATCGATTGTGTAGCTCGTGCGCACTCCCAGCCCCGTCACCGCCTTGCCGAAGATAGGCACATCGGCCACGGCCGCCTGGTTCTCAGTGGTGGACAGCAGATTGCCGGCCTTGTCATAGCTGAAGTCATACTGGACTAACGCCATTGGCACAATGACGTTTTGGTCTTTAACGATTTGAAGATCATAGGAACCCGAGGCATTTTCCTCTTTGGCGGTAACAACGATCGTCCAAGTGCCCGCCACATCGGCGGTCACCAGCAGCCTTGCCGTTGTGCCGCCGCCGGAATGGTCATCGAACAGCGCCGTGGCCAGCCCACCGGTGGGCTTCTGAAGCATGAGAACGGGATCAAAGGCGGTGGATGAGGCCGTTAGCAGCAGTTGCTCGCCCACGGCGAGCGTGATCTGGTAGCCGTCATAGCGCTCGCCCTTGCCATCGCCGTCCCAGTCGATCGTTGCATCCGTGGCGTTCAGGGAGCCGGGCGGATTCGGGACACCATCGAATGCCGGGGCTTGCACGATTTCGCCAGGTGCCATGCGGCTCTTGGTCATATTGCCCAGCGCGTCATAGGAAAACTGCCAGGCGGTGGTGGCGGCCGGGTTAGCCGTATCCGTCTCGATCACGCCCAACAGCTGGTTGGCGGCGTCGTAGATCTTTTTGATGCTGTGGGCCACCGAGCCACTGGCCGCCTGCTGCCAGCGCTCCTCCACCTGCCGATTGGCGGCGTCGAAAACAAAGCTCGTCACCCGGCCGAGCCGGTCGGTTTGGCGCACTCTGTTACCGGCCAGGTCGTAAGCGAAGCTGGAGAGCGCCCCCAAGGCATCGGTCTCACCGATCAGCCGATCGAGCCGGTCGTAGCTATAGCGGGTCAGATTGCCCGAGGCGTCCGTTACCGAGAGGGTATTGCCTCGGGCGTCGTAGCTGGTCACGGTGGCCAAGCCGCGGGCGTCGGTAACGGTGGTGCGGCGATCTAGAGCGTCGTAGGTGTAAGAAGTCACAAACCCGAGCGGGTCGGTTTCGCTGGTGCGGTTGCCGGCGGCGTCGTAGCCATAGCGGCTGACGGCCCTGGCTACTCCCGAGGCCGCCGCCGGGGCAGTTTCGGCCACCAATCGGCCCAGGTTGTCGTAGCTGTAGTTGGTGGTGCGGGCGAGGGCATTGGTGCTGGAGGCGAGCCGGCCGCGGTTGTCGTAGGTGTTGCGGGTCAGGTTGGCCGACACGCTCAGGGGCAGCGCCTCCGGGAGAACCGGTGTGTTCAGGATGGGGGGCAGCAGGGGGCTGCCCGGGGCTCGCGTGGCACTAGAAGCCGTAATCGACCAATCCGGACCCAGGGCATCGACTGTGGCCGTCTGGCGGCCCAGACCGTCATAGAAAAACCAGGTGGTGAAGCCGGGATCGCCCGCCGCGGCGCTGCGGGGATCGGTGCTGTAGCGCAGGTTGCCGGCCGCGTCGTAGCCGTAGTGGGTGGTGGGTCGGCCCTGGCCGGCGTCTGGCTGCAACACCCGAATCTTGCGGCCCAGGTTGTCGTACACCGTGTCGGTGCGGCGGCCCAAGGGGTCGATCGTGGCGGTAACGCGGCCGGCGGAGTCGTATTCAGTGCGCGTGGTGTGTTGCGGGTCGCCGGAGTAGAGGCCCAGGGGGCTGGTTTCGCCGATCAAGCGGCCGAGGCTGTCGTACTGGCGCCAGGTGGTGCGGCCCAAAGGATCGGTGGAGGCGATCAGCCGGCCGCTGGCGTCGTAGCTGAAGCTGCTGAGCGGGGTGGCGGCCGTGGCATCGGGCCGCGGGGCTTGCACCAGCAGCGGCCGGTTCAGCAGGTCGTAGGAGGTGAGCGTGCGGCGGCCGAGGGCGTCGGTGGCGATCACCACGTTGCCGGCGGCGTCATAGGTCGTCGTCGCCTTGGCGCCCAGGGCATTGGTCACCGTCAGCGCCCGGCCGAGCTTGTCGTATGTATAAAGCGTGCTGCGACCCAGGGGGTCGCTGGAGGAGGCGAGAAAGCCGCTGGCGTTGTACGAACGGGTTGTAGTCGGCCGGGTCAGGGGGCCCGTCGTGCCGTCGGGGTCAGCCTGGATAGTGCTGATTTTACGGTTCAGAGCGTCGTAGACGTGCTCGGTGGTGAAGGCGGTATTGGCTTCACTGGCGCCACCGGGAGCTACCTCAAAGCGCAGGTTGCCCGCCCGGTCGTACACGAAGCGCTGGATCAGGCTGGTCAGCGGGCCCGTGCCATCGGGGTCGGCGGAGGTCTCGGTGACCTTGCGACCCAGGAAGTCGTAGCTATAGGAGGTGGTGTAACCGCGCGGATCGGTCACCGACACCAGGTTGCCATCGGCGTCATAGCCATAGCTCGTGGCCGACCGGGTGAGGGGTCCGGCACCATCGGGATCGGCCTGAGTTTCCTTCGTTTTGCGACCGAGGGCGTCGTATTCGTAGTGGGTAGACCTATCGCTGGCCCCGGCCGTAACGCCGCTCTGGCCTACAAAGAACGGTGTTACATATTGTAGGTTGCCGCGGGAGTCGTAGCCCCAGGCCGTGGCCGGGGCGGAGAGCGAACCGGCAGCGTCTGGATCGGGCTGCGTCTCCAAGATTTTGCGGCCAAGCTTGTCGTAGCCATAGCTGGTGGTGGCTCCAACCTGGTCGGTTTTGGCCGCAATTCGGCCACCACCATCGAGCCTCAGCCGCGTGGTGCTGCCATCGGGGAGCCGCATAGCCACAAGCCGATTACGGCTGTCGTAGACATACCGGCTGATGCGGCCCAAGGAGTCTGTCTCGCTGGCCTTATTGCCGGCCGCATCATAGGAAACCAGCGTATAAGTGCCGTCGGGCGCTATTTGCCGCAGCTCCCGTTGCCGCTTGTCATAAACCGTGCGTGAGCTGCGGCCATCATTGAGCGTTGCCGCAATCAGCTGGCTGGTAACATCGTAAGAATTCGATGTAGAAATAGCCGTTAGCACTCCCGAGCCGTCGGGGTCGGCGGAGGTTTCAGATATCTTGCGGCCCAGGGCATCAAAGCCGAATGCTGTAACGTTGCCGTTGGCGTCGCTCTGCGACAGGCGGTTGCCCCGGGAGTCGTAGCTGTACGACTGGGTCACGGTGATGCCCGCCGACGAATCAATCGAACTCGAGAGCACCTGGCCGGCACCGTTATAGGTAAAGCGTGTAGCAACCCCCCGCGGGGAGGTGCTCGATTGGATCAGCCCGCGGCCACCGCTGACGGCAACGTAATTGGTGGTGAAATTCAGCCTACCAGCGCCAGAGTCGTCCACCCGGCTCGTCAAGAAGCCAGTGGCATCATAGGTATATTTTGTAGTTACATCATCGGAAGCATCATTCGGCTTATAGAGCCGGGAGATCGTATCCAGGTCGCGGAAGGTTCCGGTGGTGTAGCTGAGCTGGGTAACATTGCCCAAGGGGTCTGTCACACTCGTTACTTTGCCCGTGCTGGTGTCATAGGCGAAAGATGTGGTGGCGCCATAGGCATTGGTGGAGGTGAGCTTCAGCCCCTGAGTCGACCAGGTCGAGCGCTCGGTGCTGCGATCGCTCTGCAGTACTTCCAGCTGGTTGCCCTGATCATCATAGGAATAACGCGTGGCATTACCGCGCTCATCGATAAAGGTGGATTGCTTGCGGAAGAGGTTGAAGGTGAAGCTATGGCGAAGCCCCTCCGTGTCGGTGACGCGGAAACCGCGGCGGTTGGCAAAATACTCCCAAGAGGTTGCATTACCGGTGGGATCAGTAACGCTTGCCAACAAGCCGCGGCGGGCTGCGTCGGCATGGTATCCATAGCGAACCACCGGGGCGGCAACGCCCGCCGCAGGTGTGGCAGCCGCGGATGTGGATAGCCTGCCGTCGCTGGCGTAGGTATAATTCCAGCTGCGGCCGGTGAAATCCGCCACGGCAGTGATATGGGGACGAGCGTCACTGTTATAGGTAAACGTGAGCCAGCGATTGGCGTCACGCAGGTCGGATACCTTGGCGATTCGATTCGTGCCAGTGGTGTAGTCAACTTTCACGCCATTGCCAAAGCGATCGCTTTTAGACACCAGCGCACACATGCCGCTCAACGCCGCGCCAAAGACGGTTGAATTGCCATCAACATCCCTCCAGGTAAAGCCAGCGGCGGTGGAACCAGTGAGAGCGCCGAAAATCCCAACCGGATTCGTATAGCCGCTGGCGCCACTGGTGAACACCAGCCGCAGGCCTGAATCGGTCAGCCAGGTTACGGTGTTACTGCCATCGCTGCCGATCTCAATCCGGTCGGAATAGGTGAACGACCAACCTTCTCCCATGCCGCGGTCCGACCAGGCGGTCGGCGCGCCGCTCAGGCCAGAGACCGTATGTATCGAGTCGTAGCGGCGGCCAAAGGCCAGCGGTACGCCAAGATTGGGGATCGATAAATCACTTTCTTCGTGGTAAACGTTGCCGTTGGCGACGTTGACAGGATCACCAACATTGTTTACAGGGGCAAACCATGATTGCGTCGGAGTAGTTTTGGGCGCCGGATTCCAGAATTTTGAAGTGGCCCCGCCCGAGGAAACAAGTGGATTCCCGCCTACGGCGCCGTGAATAATATAGCCAACCACCTTGCCATTAAGATGTGCTTTTGCTGGATCGCTGGTCACACACTTCAAGGTGTAGCCCACGCCCTTCCACTGCTTGCTGGCGTCCGTACCGCCGCCAACGGTCACCTCATTTTTGGGCACTAGGGCCGTAAATTTCACACCGGCGTAGTCAGGTACACCCGAAAGTCCATTGCTCACGGTGCTGGCGATGGCATTGCGAATATCGGCGCGCACGCCTTGCAGCAACGTGGCGATGTTGGTCACATTGCTAGCGTTGATCTCCACGAGGTTGGCCAGTCCACCTGTCGCAGCGGCGGTGAGCTGGAAGGCCTTCATCGTCGACACGCTCTCGAAGTTGGTCAGCTCTTCCAGCACCAGGCCCTCCAGTGCTGAATTGGTATAGCCCAGCAGCAGGTCGCGGTTGAGGTCAATCGCCGTGCTGCTGGCATCGATCGCAAAGCCGCCGGTAACGTTGGCCGGCACATCGACGCCCATGTCGGCCGGCAGATAGGGAAACTGGAGGCCGGCATTGGGAGTGGCAGTTAACGAGGCGGCGCTGGTGGCAATGCCCAAGGCAACTATCGTGCGGTCGGCAACGGCGGAGGTGAGTGATGCCAGGGAGGCCTCGTCGGCATCGGCGACGGTGAAGTATTGGGCGATTGCCAGGTCGAGCAGGCCACCCACGGCCTGGTCGTTGTCGATTGCCACGCCATTGGCCTGGTTGAGCTGCTGGGCGTTGGCGATTCCCCGCTTTTCGGCTAGCAGCGATTCGGAGAATTGGTTGGCATCGAGCCCGATGGCGATGTAGCGATCGGCGGCACGGCTGAAGCTGCGCGAGTAGGAGGTGCCACGTTCAGGAGCCGTGATGCTGATGGTGAGCGACAGCTGGGTGGCAGCGGGGCTGGCAATTGTGCTGGGAGCAGTGGCAAGCGCCACCCCATCGCGGCGTAACACCGGCCTGGCGACACCGGCCGCGATTCCGGGGTCGATCGTCAGTCGGCTCAGGGCCACCTCGCTGAGGGTGAGATTCAGCCCAGATGCACCAAACAGTTGGGTCGCGCCATTGGCAAGCTTGATATTGACGGTATATTGAGCTGCCGCTGGAATTGTGGTCGGCCGCGCCGCTTCCGCCGGCTGACTCAAAACCGTGTAAGGGAGCGCGGTGGGTAACGCCGTAAACGACTGTTGACGGATTGGACCGTCGTAGCCAACATCAGCGATTGTGAGATCTGGGCGATTTTGAGCCAACCAGGTAGCCACCTTGGCCTCATAGTATTCCGCCGTAGACTTCTTCTGCCAAATGGGATTGGTTAAGTAATCGCTCTCTAGTGGGTCAAATGGCACGCTGGATAGTATGCCTGCAAGGCCAGGGCGAAAGTCGCGGAACTTCCAGGAGCCATCTAGCGGCACCCAGGCCTGCACACCAGTTGTGGGTAACCCCACAAATGCCTCGAGCCAGGTGTGGTTGAAATGGTTGACATACTGATCGTATCTCAACCCCGACGGATTGATAATATTTGCAACACCGGTTAAATCACGTGCACCGAAATACTCTTTGGCCTGGGTTTCGCTCACCTCAATGGCACCCGCAACATATCGCGTGGTGACGCCTGCGGCCTTGTAGAGCTCCGCCAGCAGAGTATTTGTATCCCAATCATTACCAGCTTTAGTCTGCAATGTGGCAAGCGCCCCCTTCATGGCCCCCACGTAGGGCTGGAACACAATTGTGTTCGTTACATACTCCAGCATCTCAACTGGCAAATAATAAAGTCGCGCGGCCAGATCGGCGATGCCTGTGGCGATTTCCGGCCGGTCTGGGGCGATATCGATATCGACCAGCTTGCCCTTGAGTGCCGCCAAGCCAGATCGAGGATTGTCGTTGAGCAGCGAATTGCCATGTAAAAGCAGCTGCTGCAAACGAGGCAGATTAGCAATACCAGCTGGCAGAATTGCTAGATTATTATAACGAACGTCCAGCTTTTGTAGCGCCGCCAAAGAAGGCAGCGTGTTTAGTAGCGAATCGCTGATGCCAACGCCTTGAATGGCTAGAGATGTAAGATTTGCCAGCCCTGACAATGGCGCCAGGGTCGACAGGGCAGGCGCCGCCACACCGTACTGATCTGGAATTAAATCCAGTGACGTAAGAGAGGAGAGATTGCCGATACCCGTAAGATCATCAATCAAGCTGCCGTTTACAGTAAGAGATGTCAGCTGTGGGGAGTTCGCCAACAGCGAAGTAGTCAGCCACGCGCCAGCATCCAAACCCATGCCATTGCGCACATAGCCGGCCAGGTCTGGATCGTAGAACATTACCCCCTGGGTAGTGCCTCCAGCTAGCTTTACATGGCTTTGAATAGTGCCACGAGCATCAAGAATCCCGCCAAGTACAATCGTATCTCCCGTGTAAGAGCTCAGCGCAGCTCCCAGAGTGAGCGTTCCGCCGCCACCTTTGTTGATGCCACCAGAACCGACGATGGAGGCATCGAACCGTGCTGCATTTGATACACTGAACGTAGTTCCAGTGGCTGCAGTATTGAAAGAACCACCACTTACGACATATCCAGCACTGCGGAAATCAACGCCTGCCGCACCTACGCCTGCTGAGATAGTGATATTGCCACCGCTTGATCCTGTGAAGACAGCCGTATCTCCACGAGCGCTGTTCCAGCTCACATACCCGCCAGCGCCTGCGTTTAGAGACGGGTCAAACCATGATGCATTTCCCCCCTCCGCCCAGACACCAGAGCCACCAAGACCGGCACCGGTAGAAATTGAATTATTGAGCTGAATTCCATCTGGATCCCAAAACAGGATTGACATTTAACTCAGTACGAATTTTGTTGTGATTTACTCTGGCGAACCATAGCGAGCCCCGTCAAGCTCCTTTTGTTAAATCTTGACATAAAGTTATTTCTCAAGAAATGTTAATTTCCTGCAGACGCGGAATCATTTTGCTCGGCGAAACCCAGCGGAAGGTTTTTTGCAGTGGCCTCCCAGATGTGTTGTCCCACCTGGGGTTCTCTCCGATTACGGATCCTCATATCGCTCTAATGAATGGCGAAACGCCTCCAGCGCAATGGATCTCAAACCGATCCGCACCAGTCCCCACACATCAAGAACCAACGACAAGGCAGAACGATTAATCAACACACTCCTTGGCGACTGGGCTTAAGCCATGCAGTCCCAAACAGCGAAGGAGCGGAACCGCAGACAGCCGCGCTAAACGGGGCTTTATGTGTGCCGCAGATGCTATCTGGCTCTTGGTGGCCTCAGCCCTCAACCGGGCCGCAAGCAGATGCTGATTGCTGAATGGCCTGGTGATAAAGCACAAGGCCATTCAGCACAAGCTGCTGATCAGTGGGAGCCATGAGAGCAGCGATCTGGAGCCGGATGGCTCGATCCATCTTCTCGCCGCGTCAATAGGCGGCGAAAATTCTGGCCTGGGAAGCCACGCTTCAGACATCCCCCAGCAGACCAGCTCAAGCCCAAAGAAGCAACATCAGCTATGCCGACGTGGCTAGCCCAGCAGCTCTTTCTTTCAGCGGGCCAACACCAGCCCAGCGGGTCTTCCTTTCAGCGCCCACTAGACCATTTCAGAGAATTTGACCCACCATCACCGCCGCCACGGCCGAAAACAGGGTGATGCCGAGAGCGGTGAGTGGGTTTTGACCCTGGGCGACGGCCACGCTGGTGACCACGCCGGCGCCGATGCAGGCGACGGCCAGTTGGGTGAACAGTTCACTGCGGGAGTTGGGGCTGGGGCTTGGGGTCACCGCGGCACTAACAATTGGCTTGACGGTAAGGGCTAAAAACGGCCGCCCCGTCTAGAAATCCCGCCTTGTTACCTGGTGTCGGAGTTCGTTACTTGCCGCAATCTGCCGGCGGGCCTGGCCCGGCCGCCGCTGGCCCACTGGCGCAGCTGCTCCAGCTGTTCGCGGGCCGTGCGCGACAGGGGCACCAGCTGGCTGGCGGCGCCGATCAGATCGGCTTCTGTGAACTCCCGCCGCTCGGCAAAGGCCAGGTGCATCGCCTCGATCACCGTCTGCTCCAGTTCGGCGCCCGAGAAGCCGGCGGTGCGATCCACCAGCACCTCCAGGGGGATGCGGTGCTCGGGCCTGCGGCGGCGCAGTTGCAGGTCGAGGATGGCGCGCCGCTCCTCCTCGCAGGGCAGCTCCAGCAGAAAAATCTCATCGAAGCGACCCTTGCGTAGCAGTTCCGCCGGCAACCGCTCGACGCCGTTGGCGGTGGCCACAACAAATACCGAGCTGGTCTTCTCCGCCATCCAGGTGAGCACGCTGGCCAGCACCCGGCCGCTGGTGCCGCCATCACTGCGGCTGTCCCCCCCGAAGCCCTTGTCGATTTCGTCGATCCAGAGCACGCAGGGGGCCATCGCCTCTGCCCGCTGGATCATCTCCCTGGTGCGCGCCTCGCTGGCGCCCACCAGGCCGGCGAACAGGCGCCCCACATCCAGCCGCAACAGCGGCATGCTCCAGCTGTGGGCGATCGCCTTGGCGGTGAGCGACTTGCCCGTGCCCTGGGGACCCACCAGCAATACCCCCCGGGGCAGCGGCAGGCCGTAGCGCTGGGCCTCCTCGCCAAAGGCCATGCGGCGCCCCTCCAGCCACTGCTTCAGGGCATCGAGGCCGCCGATATCGGCTGGACTGGCCTCGCTGGGGCAGTACTCCAACAGTTCGCTGCGGGCGATCGCCGCCCGTTTTTCCTCCAGCACTTCAGCCAGATCGGTGGCCCCCAACTGGCCGCGGCGGGCCAGGGCTCTTGCCGCGATCGCCCGCACCCGCTGCTCACTGAGGCCATGGCAAGCGCTGGTGAGCTGTTCGAGCACCGCCGCCTCCAGCGGCTGGCCGGCGGCGGTGGCAATCGAGCCCAGCAGTTGGCCGATCTCATCGGCGGCGGGCAGGGGCAGCTCCAGCAGGCTGATGCTGTCCTCCAGCTCGGCGGGCAGCGACCAGTCGGGGGCGGTGATCACCAGGGTGTGGGGGCAGCGGCGCAGGCTTTGGGCCAAATTGCGCAGGCGGCGGCAGATGCCGGCGTCCTCGCCATAGCGATGAAAATCGCGCAACAGCAGGATCGCCCCCTGCTCCGACCCCACCGCCTCCAGGCAGCTGAGGGCGAGCATCGGATTGCGGGCCGCCTCGCCTAGCCGGTTGGGGCTGCCGCTCAGCCCATCGATGAAATCCCAGCGCAGCAGCAACCTGCCCCCCAGGCGCTGGCAGGCCTGGGCCAGCAGCGCCTCCACCCGCTCCTCCTCCAGGCTGCGGATCCAGATGATCGGGGTGCGGGAGCGGATCAACAGATCCAGCTGCTCCAACCAGGCGCTAGACATCAGCGCAGCTGGTTGAGCTTTGCCCAGCGGGGATCGCCGCCCTGGGCATCACTGCTCCAGGTGGCCGGCCCCGGGCAGTCGGAACCGCAGCGGTTCACCGTTGGCAGTTGCAGGCTGAGCAGCTCATAGGTCCAGTGGGCTGGATCAAAACAGCCGTTGGGATCGAGGCTCTCGCTGAGGGCGTCGGGGTCTAGATCCAGCACCTCGCTGGCATCCTCCAGCACGATTCGCTCGCTCATGCCCTGCTGGCGGGCCGCCTCCCCCAGCCAGAGCAGCTCCTGGCTACGAAAATTGAGCGGATGGTTGAACTGCTGCAGGCAGCGGTCGCAGCAGAGGGTCACGATCGTGGCCCCATGGCCCTCCACCGCCAAGGCATTTCCCAGATGCTGCACCTGCAGCTCGCCGCGCACGGGGGTGAGGCTGGCCAGCTCATCTAGATGCTGATCGATCTGCCAGCGGCGCCCCTCCGCCAGGCCCTTGAGCTCTTGGATCGGCACCGGCCGCAGGTCGTCAGCCATGGGTAGATCGGGGGCGTAGGTGGGGCGTCTGCTGCTGGCCAGTTTGAACTCGCCAGCTCGAAGCCGCTAGCGGGCTTACTTCTTGCCCTTGGGCTCGAAGGGCAGCCGCGTCGCCGGGCCGGAGGCGGTGGCGGTAACGGTCTGCTGGGCCAGCTGTTGATCGAGGATCTGCTGCAGGTTGTCGGGCAGCGATTCGCGGCTGAGCAGGAAGGTTTGGGCCGCCTGGAAGACGTTGGCCACCACCATGTAGAGCAGCACCCCGGCCGGCAGCGGGAAGAACAGGAACATGCCGGTGATCATCACCGGTGTGATCTTGTTGGCCGTCGACTGCTGCGGGTTGGGCGGCATGCCCATGCCAGAGAGGATCTGGGAGATGAACAGGCTGGCGCCAAAGGCCCCCACCAGGATGGCGATGTCCCAGTTGACCGCCCCATCGGTCATGAAGCCCACCTGACCGAGGGCCTTGATGAACAGGAAGCCGCTGCGGGCGGCCAGGCCGGGGATCTTGGCCTCCACCACGGCGTCACCGGCGGCCAGGGCCGTGATCGTGCCGTCCTCGGCCACGCTCACCACCTCACCACCCTTGGTGACACTCCAGCTGGGTTTGTAGGCCTCGCCGTTCTCAACACCGGCGATCACCGAATCGAAGCTGTCGCCGGTTTTGGTGTGCAGCTTCACTTGGGCGCGATCGCCCACCCCCAGCTTGGTGCCCTGGTCGAGGCTGGCGATCACCGGCACATGCTGGGTCTCGGTAACAAAGATCGAGTGGCTGGGGCTGTTGAACGGCTTTGGTTCAACGGCGGCGATCTGGTCGCTCGGCAGCACCTTGAGGTTCAAGGTGTAGGGCACATCAGCGAAGGGTGAACCGCGCAGGGTGGCGAACAGGGCGAACAGGATCGGCATCTGCACCAGCAGCGGCAGACAGCCGGCCAGGGGGCTGCCGAACTCCTTCATCAACTTGCCCAGCTCCTGCTGCTGCTGCTGGGGGTTGTTGGCGTAGCGGGCCTTGATTTCAGCCTGGCGCTTTTGCATCACCGGCTGGGCGATGCGCATGCGGCGGGCGCTGCGGATGGAGCCGGCGCTGAGGGGGAACAGCGCCAGACGGATCACCACCGTCAGGGAAATGATCGCCAACCCGTAGCTCGGCACCAATCCGTAGAAAAAATCGAGGATCGGGAGCAGCAGGTTGTCGGAGATGTAGCCGATCACGGCAGTGGGAGATCCGAAATGGACAAGCGGAGCGAGACCCCGCCAGCGCACCAGTGTGCCCGACAGGGAGGTGGACTGGAGGGTTAGGCGGCGATGCCCCGGGCGGGGGTCGCTTTGCGGACGCTGCGGCGCTCCTCGATGTAGGTCTCCAGCTCGCGGAAGCGGGGCACGGAGCGCATCTCCAGCCGGGAGCCATCGGCGAGCACCAGCACCATGTCGCCCCAGGCGCCAAAGCCCCGGGGCACGCTGCGCACCTCGCGGATCTGGCTGTAGACCACCTGGGTGCGGTCGCGGCCCAGCCAGCCGCCATTCACCTCGATGCGCCGACTGGTGATCCGGAAGCGCAGCCACAGGGCCCGCACCAGAGCGCCCACCAAAAAGGGCAGGCCGATCAGGGTGAGGCCAAATACCAAATTGACGATCAGATCGCCCTTGGCGGGGCCCCCCTCATAGAAAACCGTCTCCTGGATGGGGATGGGGCCAGGGGCCTTGCCGCTGCCAGGGGCTGGTTTTGCAGCGGTGGACTTGTCGCTGCCTGTGGTTTTGTCGCCACCGGTGGGCTGATTGCCAACAGAGGGCTGGTTATCACCGGTGGACTGGTTGCCACCAGGGGACTTGCCGGTGGGGGCGTTGCTCGCGGCGCTCATGGCGAGAGACCTGCCTGGTGGAGGAGTTGGTCGCATTCTCCCAGCAGGGCTTCCGGTGAACATTCGGCGCTGCCAGGTTTGAGGCTGATCAGCAGCCACTGGCCCGCCGCGGCTTCGGCCGGCAGCACCCGCAGCAGATGGTTCTGGAGCAAGCGCCGCAACCGATTGCGCCGCACCGCCCGCTTGTGCACCTTGCCGCTCACCACAACGCCACAGCGCCAACTGGTGAGGGGATGGGCCTGTTGCTCGGGCGGCAACAGCTGGGCCGAGGCCTCCAGGCAGCGCAGCAACAGCGCCTGGCCATGGTGGCGGCGGCCCTTTTGATAGAGGCGATCAAAAACCCTTTTCCCCTTCAGCCGATGCCGCTGGGGCAGAGCCATGGGGGGCTCAAACGGCCAGGCGAGCCCGACCGCGACGGCGGCGGGTGCGAATCACCCGCTGGCCGGTGTGGGTGCGCATGCGGACACGGAAGCCGGATACCCGCTTGCGCTTGCGGCTGGTACCTTCCAGGGTGCGCTTGGTCATGGCTTCGTCTCAGCTCCTCGCGGCTCGTCGGGAATTAGGTCGAAGGGCAAACCTATCAGGCGGCCCCCAGGGCTCAGTCGGGATCGATGTCGATCAACCAGCTGCCCAGGTAGCCCGCCATCGGCACGTCGCCGGGGGCCTGGGCCAGGGCGTTGAACTGGTACATCCCAATATTGAAGGGATTGAACAGATTGATGTACACCCCGATCGTGCCCTGATCCGGTACGGGGATATCGGGGAAGATGTCGATCGCCTTGCCGTTGGCCGCCACCTCAATCGTGGCCGGAATCTTCTCTAGGCACCTGGTGCGCGAGAGCATGCCGCCCTCCTGCATCTTGCAGAGCTTCACCTGGGATGAATCGATCTTGACGTCGAAGTGATCAGGGATTGTGATCGACAGCTTCATGATCGCCGTCTTGCGATCCTTGGGCCGCAGGATCAGGTAATACTCCGAGCGCTTCAGGCGATGGGTATCGGTGATGAAGTAGTAGAGGCGGCGGTAGTCCTTGGTGTTATCCCAGCGGAACTCCATCAGGCCGGAGGTGCCCTGGGCCCGCACCGGCCCAGGCGCGGCCAGGGGCGCCAAGCTCAAGGTGGCCATGGCGGTGGCGGTGAGGCCAGCGGCCAGCAGGGGCAGGTGGCGCTTGAACATGCCGGCGCGCAGCCGGCGGCAGAAGCCAGGAAGCTGGGGGGAGCCCATCGGCCCTGTCGAGGTTGAACATCCCATTCTCTTGGGCCCCAGCTGCTCCCGCCAGCCGGGGGGTCGGCCGGGCAGGTGGTTGGCACATCAGGGGCACTCGCTTGCCAGCTGGGGATGGCCAGCTGGGGGCGGCTGGTGGGCCGTGCTGGCGGGGCTTCTGACTGGTGGGCCTGCTGGCTGGTGGGCCGGCTGACTGGTGGGGGCTGGCTGGTGGGGAAAACGGGCGGGGGTCAGCCGGCTCGGTCGGGCCTTAGCCGGGCCGCCTCCCGCAGGTAGGGGTGCACCGGGAGCTGTTGGGGCTCCAGCCACACGTGGGCCAGCAGGCGGATGCAACGGGGCAGATCGCCGGCCACCGCCATCTGTTGACAATCGAGCAGGGCCACCTGCTGCCAGCCCGGCCGGCGCCGGGCAATCGCCGCCGGGAAACAGGCGTCCAAATCCGCCGTCACCGAGAAGGTCACCGACAGCAGCTGTTCACCGGCCAGCTGATTGCGCTCGATCACGGCGTCCACCAGTTCGCTTACCGCCTCGCCGATCGCCTCCACCGTGTTGGCGGCTGCCGTGGTGGCGCCCCGCAGGGCGCGCAGGGTGAGCCCGGTGCTCATGGCCGATAGAGCCACAGGGGCTGGCCGCTCCAGGCCATTTCCACACTCAGCAGATCCAGCAGCTGGCGCAACATGCTGCGGCCCGGGATCAGGCCCGCGAAGCGCTTGGCTGGCGCGCCGAAATCGACCGGTTTGCTGCGCTTGGGATCAAGGCCGGCCAACTCGGCCGCCAGCAGGCGGGCCTGGTGTTCGTCCCCAAGCCCATCCACCAGCCCCAACTCCAGCGCCTGGGCACCGGTGAACACCCGGCCGTCGGCAAACTGCCGCACCGCCTCTTGCTCAAGGCCGCGACCCTCGGCCACGGCTGCCACGAATTGGCCATAGCTGCTGTCGATCAAGCCCTGCAGCAGCTGCCGCTCCGCCTCGCTCAAGGCGCGATCTGGCGAAAGGATGTCCTTGTAGACGCCGCTCTTGACGGTTTCGAACTGGATGCCGATCCGCTCCAGCAGCCGCGAGATGTTGTTGCCCCGCAGAATCACGCCGATCGAACCGGTGATCGTGCCCGGATTGGCGACGATCTTCTCGGCGGCCACCCCCACATAAACGCCACCGGAGGCCGAGATGTTGCCGAAGCTGGCCACCACCCGGCAGCCCTGCTGGCGCAGCCGCAGGATGGCGGCATGGATCTCCTGGCTGTCGCCCACCGTGCCGCCGGGGCTATCGATCCGCAGCAGCAGCGCCGGACATTCGCGCTGTTCCACCTGCTGCAGGGCCTTGACCACCCGGTTTCGGGTGGCGCCGTTGATCGCCCCCTCGATGGCGATGCGTGCCAGGGTGCGTCGGGATTTGCGGCGCCAGGGCCAGACCATCAGGTCGGAGAGAAGAGACTGGATCTTAAAAAGAATGCCGTGGCCCCCCCTACCGGCGCTCCCCTCCCCCATGCCCCAGGTTTTGCGTGGCCCGCTGATGCTGCTGCCCTTTGCCCTCTGGGGCACGGCGATGGCGGCGATGAAGCCGCTGCTGGTGGGGGGCACGCCCCTGCAGCTGGCCTGCTGGCGGCTGCTGCCGGCGGGGCTGGTGCTGCTGCTGGCGGCCCTGCTGCTGGGGCGCTCCTGGCGGGTGGACCGGGCTGATTGGCCCTGGTTGATCGCCTTCTCCCTGGTGGACGGCAGTTTGTTTCAAGGGCTGCTGGCCCAGGGCCTGGGGCAGACCGGGGCCGGCCTGGGATCGGTGTTGATCGACTCCCAACCCCTGCTGGTGGCCCTGCTGGCCCGCTCCCTGTTTGGCGAGGCGATCAATCCGGTGGGCTGGTTGGGACTGATGCTCGGTCTGCTGGCGATCGCCTGCCTGGGGCTGCCGGCGGCCCTGCTGCGCCATTGGTGGCTGGAGGGTCCGGCCGGTTTCAGCGAAAGGGCCTGGAGCCACGGCGAACTGTGGATGCTGGGGGCCGCCGCCGCCATGGCCGTCGGCACGGTGCTCTGCCGCTATGCCAGCCGCCATAGCGATCCGTTGGCGATTACCGGCTGGCACATGCTGCTGGGGGCCGCCCCGCTGCTGCTTGGTTGTATTTGGCAGAGCAGTGGGCCCGGCGCTCCACCCCTGTGGCCGCTCTGGACTGGCTGGCAGTGGGGCCTGGCGGCCTACGCGGCCCTGTTTGGCAGTGCCCTGGCCTACGGCTTGTTTTTTTGGTTTGCCAGCAGTGGCGATCTCACCGGCTTCACCGCCCTCACCTTTCTCACCCCGGTGTTCGCCCTGCTCTGTGGCGTGCTGCTGTTGTCGGAGCAGCTGCGGCCCCTGCAGTGGTTCGGGGCGGCGCTGGCCCTGGTCTCCGTGGTGCTGATCAACCGCCGCAACCAACTTTGGGCGCCATTGGGGGGGCTGGCCGCCAACACCGCCGAGGGCCTGCCGTGAGCCAACAAATCTCCCTGGAACGCCCCATGGATGCAAGCCACCTGGAGCGGCACCCTTTGACGATCCCCTCCGTGGCGCCGGCGCTGCGGCGGCGCATCCTGCTGTTCACCCTGGCCCTGGGGCTGCTGCTGTTCGTTTGGCGGCTGGGCGCCACCGGCCTGGTGGATGAAACGCCGCCCCTGTTCGCCGCCTCGGCCCGGGCCATAGCCGAAACTGGCGATTGGCTGATCCCGCGGGTGAACGGCCTACCCCGCTACGACAAGCCCCCCCTGGTGTACTGGGCGATGGGGCTGCTCTACCTGCTGCCGGGCCAGCAGCAGTGGAATCCCCTGGGCAGCTGGGCCTCGGCCCTGCCCTCGGCCCTGGCTTCGATCGCCGTGATGCTGGCCCTGGCCCACACCCTGCTGCGCTGGCCCCAGGCCCCGAGGCGGCCAGCGCTCACGGCCCTGGCGGCGGCCCTGGCTTTTGCCCTCTCGCCGCCGGTGCTGCTCTGGAGCCGGGTGGCCGTGAGCGATGCGCTGTTTTCCGGCCTGGTGGCGCTGACGCTGCTGGCGGCCTGGTGGGCGATCGCTGAACCAAGCCTGGCGGTGTGGCCCATCTGGCTGCTGCTGGGGCTGGCGGTGTTGGCCAAGGGGCCGGTGGCCGTGGTGTTGCTGGGTCTCACCCTGCTGCTGTATGGCTGGAGCCAGGGGGATCTAGGCGGCCTCTGGCGGCGGCTACAGCCCCTCAGGGGCCTGGCGCTCACCTCCCTGGTGGCCCTGCCCTGGTACGGCGCGGCCCTGCTGGTGGAGGGGGAGCCGTTCTGGCGCAGTTTCTTTGGCTATCACAACCTGCAGAGATTCACATCGGTGGTCAACAATCACCAGCAGCCCTGGTGGTTCTTTCTACTGATGCTGGTGCTGGCGAGTTTGCCCAGTTCGCCGCTGCTGCTGCTGGGCCTCAGCCGGGCCCTTAGCTGGCGACCAGCGGCAGCGCCGCTTTCTTTGAGACGGTTTGCCGCCTGTTGGCTGCTGGCGGTGCTGCTTTTCTTCTCTTTGGCGGCCACCAAGTTGCCCAGCTACTGGCTGCCGGCGATTCCGGCGGCGGCCCTGCTGGTGGCGCTCACCTCCCAGGATCCCCCCAGCGGCGCCGGCCGCTGGGCCTGGGGGCTGACGCTGTCGCTCACCGCCGTGCTGGCGCTGGCTTTCCTGGCCTCCCCCCGCTGGCTGCCTTTGATCCGCGATGACGAGATGCCAACGCTGGCGGCGGATGTGCAGGCCGGCCAGTGGCTGCTGCTGGCGGCGGCGCTGTTCGCCCTGGCGCTGCTGGCTGCCCTGCTATCTCCGGGCCAGGGCCCTGCCCGCCTGGTGGCGCTGCAGCTGCCGATCGCGGTCTTCGTGCCGCTGGTGCTGTTGCCGATTTGGTCTTTGGGGGATCGGCTGCGGGGGCTGCCGGTGCGGCAGATGGCGGCGCTGGTGAACCGCCAGGCCAGGCCTGGCGAACCCCTGGCGATGGTGGGCATTCTCAAGCCATCTCTGCACTACTACAGCCGCAGGGTGGTGATCTACGAAGCCCCCACCCCCGGCGGCAGCATCAACCTGGTCGACCGCTTGAGCCATGAACAGCGGCGGGGCCTGCGTCCCAGCTCGGCCGCCCTTCAGCCCACGGTGCTGGTGGTGATCGATCGGGAGACCGCTGCCCGGCCCTACTGGGCTGGCTTGGCCTACCAGGAGCTGGGTCGCAGCTCCATCTATCGACTGTGGCGAGTGGATCGCCAGGCCCTGGAGCGCCGCGCCGCCGATTTATTGCGTAGCGGCGAGCGGATCAGCTGGCGCGATCCCCGGCCCGAGCGCTACTGAACCCCAGCTATTCAGCCCCAGCTGATCCTCTGCTTACTGGCCAGCTTCTTACTGGCCAGCCTCTGTCAGCTGCCCTTCAGCCTCTGGCAGCCGCTGAGCCAGGGCCCGGCGCCTACAAAAGCCGCAGTGCCCCCAGAGCTGCACCTCGCCACTGGGGGCCGGGCAAGCGCACTGGGGACAGGGGGCCATGCCATGCACATCCACCCGACTGGGATGGCGGCGCCACACCTCCGCCTCCTCCAGACTGCCCGCCCGAGGCTGACCACTGGGATGGTGCTGCTCCACCCGGATCTCGCGCAGCTCAAAACCGGCGGCCCGCAGGGCCCCCAGCAGTTGATGGCGGTTGTATTGCAGGGCCTGCAGCCAGGGCCCCGGCTGGGCTCCCACCGTGAGCCGGCCCGCCTGCAACCGCAACGGCTGGCAATGGGGGGCCAACTGGGGGCCGGCCAGCCTCGGCCAGGCCCGCCACAGGGCCGCCAGGTGGCCGTGGCGCTGCCACCGCTGCTGGAGTTGCTCCAGACAACTGGCCAATTGTTGAGCCGGTGCTGGCGGCGCCGGCACCAGCACGTTCACATTTCCCTGCCGCCGACTGGTGCTTTGGCGACCGCCGGCCGAGCCGCGCTGGCGGCGGTTTTGATCCCGGGGGGAATCGGCTTGGAAGGAGCCCATGCCTGGAACCCTATGCACAGATCGGTGCCGCGAGGGGCGCTGCCGGCGGCGCCGGGCCAATTAGCGACCCTTAGCCTTGCCCTGAAGCGACCCTTGGCGCTGCGATTGCCGATTAGACCAGGGCTGTGCGCGGCTCTTTCACGGCCTCGGCTCCTGCTGACAGGGTTGCTGGGGTTACATCAGGGCTGAGCGCGGCAATTTCTGTTGCGGGCACTGTTAATGCAAGTCTCTGAGTAGCCTCTTGGCACGCCCCACTAGGGATTCATGGGCTTCTTCGATCGCATCAGCCGCCTGGTACGCGCCAACGCCAATGCGGCGATTGGTGGCATGGAGGATCCGTCCAAGATCCTGGATCAGTCGGTGGAAGACATGCAGGCCGACCTGGTGAAGCTGCGCCAGGCGGTGGCTGCGGCGATCGCCAGCCAGAAGCGGATCCAGAACCAGGCCGAACAGGCCGAGGCCCAGGCGGCCACCTGGTACGAGCGGGCCGAGCTGGCAATGCGCAAGCAGGAGGAAGACCTGGCCCGCGAAGCCCTCTCCCGCCGCAAGACCTATCAAGAAACCGCCACGGCCCTCAATACCCAGCTGCAGAGCCAGGCGAGCCAGGTGGAGATGCTCAAAAAGAGCCTGGTGAGTTTGGAGGCCAAGATCGCCGAGGCCAAGACCAAAAAGGACATGCTCAAGGCCAGGGCCCAGGCCGCCCAGGCCCAGGTGCAGCTCCAGAGCGCCGTGGGCAACCTGGGCACCAACACCTCGATGGCCGCCTTCGAGCGGATGGAGGAGAAGGTGCAGAACCTGGAGGCCCGCAGCCAGGCAGCGGCCGAGATTGCCGGCGCCGATCTGGAAAGCCAGTTCGCGGCCCTGGAGGGGGGCAACGATGTGGCCGACGAGCTCGCCGCCCTCAAGCAGCGCATCTCCGGGGCCCCGGCGCCGGCCGCTCTGCCGGCCGATACCAAGCGGGCCGATCAATTGGAGCCGGTGAAGGTGGTGGAGGTAGACCCTGAGCTGGAAGCCCTCAAGCGCTCGATCGACAAGCTCTGACCGCCAGATGCGGCCCAGCGCCTAAGGCAGCAGTTACGTACGATTGCTGTCAAAATCAGCCATTGTGAGGGTGCCCCTGTGGCCGTAGCCGAGTTCACTGACGCCAACTTCCCAGCGGAGGTGAAAGCGGCTGCGGGGTTGGTGCTGGTGGATGTCTGGGCCCCCTGGTGCGGTCCCTGTCGCCTGGTGGCCCCCCTGATGGACTGGGCCCAGACGGAATATGCCGATCGGCTCAAGGTGGGCAAATTGGAAGCCGATGCCAATCCCGTTAGCCGCGATTCGCTCAACATTCAGGGGCTGCCCACCTTGATCCTGTTCAAGGACGGCCAGGAGTTGGTGCGCCATGAGGGCGCCATGGCCAAAAATCAGCTCGTCGCCTTCCTGGATGCCCACCTCTGAGTTCCCTGGCCGGCTCAGTCGGCTGTCCCGGCGGGTGAGCCAACTGGGCAGTGGCGTCTTTGCCCGCAACGACCAGCGCAAGCAGAGCTACAGCTTGGCGGCCAGCTCCGCCAGCAGCCCCCTGCCCCAGCTGCTCGATCTCTCCTTGGGCTCCACCGATCTGCTGCCGCCAGCGGCGGCCATTGAGGCGATCCGGAGCCAATTAGCGGCACCAGAGAGCGCCGCCTACTGCCTGCATGCCGCCACTGCCCCCTTCCGGCGAGCGGTGGCCGCCTGGGCCCAGCGGCGCTTTGGCGTTGAGGTGGATCCCGAGCGGGAGGTGTTGTTGCTGGTGGGCAGCCAGGAGGGCACGGCCCATCTGCCCCTGGCCGTGCTGGATCCCGGTGATGCGGCCCTGCTGCTCGATCCCCACTACCCATCCCACCTGGGTGGACTGAAATTGGCATCGGCCGAGCCGGTGTTGTTGCCCCTCGATCCAGGGGCCGGCTGGCGACCTGATTTCGATGCCATCGATGGGGCCACCTGGGATCGCCTCAAGCTGATGGTGCTGGGCTTCCCCCACAACCCCACCGCCACCACCGGTGAGCAGGCCTGGCTGGACGAAGCGGTGGCTATGGCCCTGCGGCACGACATCGTGATCGCCCACGACAACCCCTACGTGGATCTGGCCCTGGAGGGAGAGGCACCGGCCTTGCTGCGCAATCCCGCCTGGCGTGAATGCGGCATCGAGTTCTTTTCCTTTTCCAAAAGTTGGTGCCTGGGGGGCTACCGGCTGGCCTTTGCCATCGGTGCGGCGGATTTGATCAAAGGCTTGCAGCAGCTCAAGGCGGTGGTGGATTTCAACCAGTCCCTGGCACTCCAGGCCGGGGCGATTGCCGCCCTGGAGCAGGCGCCCCAGTGGCCAGCCCAGCTCAGGGATGTGTATCGCCAGCGGCGGGATCGAATGCTGACCGCCCTGGGGGCCGTGGGCTGGCCGGTTCAGCAACCTTCGATGGCCCTTTATCTGTGGCTGGAGCTGCCACCGCCGGCAAGGCGCCGGGGCTGGGATTCAGAAACCTGCTGCGCTGAGCTGTTAGCCGCCACCGGGGTGGCGCTAACCCCCGGCAATGGCTTTGGCCCAGGCGGTGAGGGCTGGCTGCGGCTCGCCATGGTGCATCCGAGCGAGCAGCTGGAGGCGGGGGTGGAGCGGATCGGGCGCTGGCTGTCGAACCTTTGATGCCTGCTCAAGCCAGGGCGGAGCGGCCCAGTGGTTGGCGGATACGGCGGCTGCCGGTCTGTGCCAGCACCGAGCGGGAGCTCGAGCGCTGGTTGGCCCTGGCGCCGCCCCAGCCCAGCGACCAGCGGCGGCTGGTGATCGCCCGGCGCCAGCGCTACGGCCAGGGCCAGCAGGGCAGGCCATGGATCTCCCCGCCAGGTGGCCTGTGGCTGAGTGCCCTGTTTCCCTGGCCCCAGCCGTTGGAGCAGGGGGCGGCCCTGCCGCTAACCCTGGCCTTGGCCCTGGCTGAGGAGATTGGCGAGCTGGGGGTGCCGGTGGCGATTAAATGGCCCAACGACCTGCTGGTGCGGGAGCGCAAGTTGGCCGGCCTGCTGCCTCGCTTGCGCTGGCGGGGCTCACGGCTGCTCTGGGCCCGTTTGGGTCTGGGGATCAATGGCATCAACCGGGTGCCGGCGGGGGCGATTTCCCTGGCGGAGGCCCTGGCCGGCTGCGGCTTCCATCCCCAGGCCACCCCGGCCCGGTTGGAGAAGCTCGCCTTGCGGGCCCTGGAGCGGGCGATCCGCATGGCAGGCGATGCAGAGCTGGTGCGCGTGAGGGCCGAGCAGCGGCTGTGGCGCCCCCTCTCGGGCGTCTTCCATGCCGGCCGCCAGTGGCAAATTCTCGGTTTGGAGCGCGATGGGGCCCTGCGCTTGCGCTGCCAGGGGGAGCAGGTGCTGCTGCGACGGGATTTCTAGGATCCAGCCATGGCTTCCCCCCCCGTCTCCCCGGCCAGGCACCGCAGGCCGCCATCGGGCCGGTTTCGGGCCCTGAGCTGGGCGTTATTGGCCATCGGGCCCCTATGGGCCTGGGGGCTTGCCGCTGCCCAGACCTCTCCCGCTGAATTGCCCCCCACCCGGGCTCCCCTGGTGCCGCCTGCCGAGCTGGGGGGCGGCGGGGTCACGCCCCAGCCCCAACGGCCGGATGCGGCGGCGCTGAAGCCCCAGCCACCGGCGCGCTTTGAGGCTTCCCTCGATGCGCTGGTGCGCGATGGCGTCGTTAGTCCGGCGGAGCGGGCCCAACTGCGCAACGGCTCGGCACCGCTGCCGCTCGACCTCTCGAAGCAACAGCAGGCCTGTCGGAGCGGGGCCCTATCAGCTCAGGAGTGCCGCACCGGCCTGGTACTGCGCTGGCACGGCAGGAAGGGAGCCGGCGGCGTCAATGCCAACGGCAACGCCGACGGCGACATCGCCGGCGGTGAGCGCCTCGGCGCCGACGGCCGCCCCCTGCCGCCGCTAACGGTGCCGGTGAGCGCCCTGTTGGCCGGCGCTGGCGGCAGCTTTCGCCTCGCCGATGTCTTCTCGGTAACGCCGCGGCCGGCCCCGATTATGGGCAATGGCAACCGCAGCCTGCTATTTCCTCTCATTGGCGAGGCGGTAGTTAGCAGTGGCTTTGGCTATCGGCTACATCCCCTATTGGGCGACTGGTTGATGCACAGCGGTCGCGATCTGGCCGCGCCAGAAGGCACGCCGGTGGTGGCGGCCCTGGCTGGAAGGGTGTTGAGCAGCGGCCTGGCCGGTGGCTATGGCCTGGCCATCGAGATTGAACACGAGCGACCCCGGCGCCGCAGCCTCTACGGCCACCTCAGCGAGTTGTATGTAACCGCCGGCCAAAAGGTGCGCCAGGGGGAGGTGATTGGCCGGGTGGGCAGCACGGGCCTGAGCAGTGGCCCCCATCTGCACTTTGAGCTGCGCCTGCCGGAGGCGACCGGCTGGGTGGCGGTGGATCCGGGCGATCTCGATCCAGGCAAGGGCGCGATTGGCAGCGATGCCGTCGCCCTGCTTATCGGTCAGTTGCTGCAGCGCCTGGAGCGGCCGGCAGCGGCCAAGGGGGCGGCTAACTCCTAGGGGAAACGCCTGGGGCTCAAGCCATGAAAATCTGCTATTTCCCGGATACCGACACCCTCTACATCGAGCTGGCCGATCGGGCGAGCTGCAGTTCAGAGGCGGTGAGCGACCACCTGATCGTGGACTTCGATGAGGAGTGCAAGCTGGTGGGCGTGACGCTGGAGCACTACTCCCAGATCAGCGACAGCAACACGAGCCTGACCCTGCCGCCGATCACCCCTGCGCTTTAACCAGGATCAAGACCAGCAGCATCAAGCCCATAAGACGTATAAAGCTTTTCTTCGATGATTTCCGAGCCACAGGAAAGATTTATGGCTCGCTTTATGGCGGCCCTCCTGTCGTTATTTGTGTAGACAGATCGGGCGAGCTGGACGAAACTTTCACCAAAGAGGCCGCGACCCTCATGGCTCCTAATTTCATCTTCTATCTCCCACAGCATGGAATTTACGGCCAGAAGCTGTTGATAACTACTATCTGACAGAGAGATATTAAGGGATGCCGCCAGGGCTTTCAGCTCGCCAAGCTCGTGCCAGGCGTTATCTTGAGCCTGGCCGACCAGCCGCCTGGATTTAATGGTTAAAATTGTAATTTTATCCACCAGTTCCCCGGCCGAGATGGGGGCCATGATTCGCATGGCTAAGCTCTCTGCGTCAATTTCTTAATCTTAACCGCAGGCGTGATTTTTATTTGCTGCTCGTGTTTCCCAGCACACAGCTGGCGGATCGCTCTCGGTCGCCATGGTGGCCAGGAGATGGGGCAGTTTGGCGCAGAATATCGGCCATGACCGGCCCCACCCCTAGCCCCGCTCCGCAAGCCACCAGTCCCCTGATCACGGCCATCCAGCGCTGGCGCGAGCAGGGCGGTGAGTTGGGGCGGATCGTGCTGGAAACGGCCCCGCCCCAGCCCGATCAGCGGCAGGCTGAGATCGACTCGCTGCTGGCCCTGGGCGAGCTGCAAGCCGCCCGCAGCGTCTTGCATGACTGGCTGCAAAAACTGACCAGCTTGCCGGCGCAGCAGCAGGCCGAGATCGGAGGGGTATGGGACGACCCAGCCCTGTGGAAAATCGTTGCCGACGTGGTGGAGCGCACAGGAGATCAGTGGCTGCTGGAGTTGCTCTGGCGGGGCTTGGAGCGGCTGCGGCCCGACCCCTGGCCCGCCCAGCGGCTGCCCCTGCTGGGGGTGCCGATCCTCAACCGACCCGACCTGTTGGAGCGGCTACTGGACAGCCTCGATTGTGAGGTGGATACCTTGGCGGTGGTGGACAACAGTGGCGGTGCCCAGCCGGTGGTGGCGCTGTTGGAGCGCCTGGAAACCATTGGTCATCCCAAGATCGCCCGGGTGCGGGTGTGCCGGCCATTTCGCAATCTCGGCGTAGCCGCCAGTTGGAATGCCATTTTGCGGGCCTTTCCAGAGGTGCCCCATGCCCTGGTGGTGAACAACGACATCCGTTTTGCTCCAGGGGTTTTGGCAGCGGCATTGACTCGGCTTGATAGTCAGCGGCCCCAGTGGTTGCCGCTACTGCCATTTGACGCCGCCTTCTCCGCATTTTTTATTACCAGCCTCGCCTGGAATCTGGTGGGTTTATTTGATGAAACCTTCTATCCCGCCTACCTGGAGGACACCGACTACCGGGAGCGCATGCGCCGCTATCCCCAACTGGAAACCCCAGCCCATGACGACCTGGCCGCCGCCATGGCTGCCTGCAATCCCGAAGGCAGTGCCACCATCGCCAGCGACCCCCAGCTGGCGGCCTGCAACCGCCGCAGCTTCTCCCTAAATCGACTCTGGTTTCTCAGTCATCGGCGTCTGCGCTCCGATCCCAGCGGCGCCTGGATGTTGCGGCGCCTGGCCGGTTGGCCTTGATCCTCTCCAGGGCTCAAGATGGAAGCCTCTACCTGCCGCGGCCGATGAGTCATCATTCGCCAGCCCCAGTACCTGCCAAGGGCGACAGCCCCGGCGGCCCCCTCGGCTGGATAGAAGGCGGTGGGCTGACAGTGCTGCTGGTGGTGGCCCTGCTGATCGGATTGCAGCTGGGTGGGGTTCCTTGGCGGTATCGCAAACAACTTTGGCAACTCCAAGGTGGCGTGGTGGGTGCCCTGGTGGGCTATGGCATGGGACGCTGGATGAAACATTCAGACGGCAGGAAGCCATGAGCGAAAACTGGCAGCAGGTATGGCAACTGCACGATCCAGCTAGCGAAAATCCCGAGCACTGGATTCGCTATGCCCGGGCTTTGGTGACTGGCGCTGGCGATGCCGCCTCTGAAAGCGATCGCCAGCAGCAGGCTGCGATGGCATTGCTACATGCCCAAAGCCTTGGCGCCGACAAGGAACAATTGCAGTCTCAACTGGAGGGCTGGCTACAGGAAGACCTCGAAACAGCCGTGACCGCCCTGAATATTTAGGCTTATTTGCCAACCTGACTTAAGGGGAGCTCGAAAAATTTCCCTTTCGGCTCTCACGAGCCAAGGTTTCCCGTGCCAACCCAGCGAAACCCATGACCATGGACCTCAGGCCAGTCTGCCCACACGAGATTGCCCACAAAAAAGCCGGTTAGCAAAACCGGCAGAGGATTTAAGGTGCTCTACTTACTCCTTAGCCTAAGCCAAGAGAATTGTCCAACCAGGCAATGATTGCCCAGGCTTAACATCAACAGCGATGCTTTCCGAGGGGTTGGAAGCTATAGGCACGAAAGTAATACGAGCATGGAGGGATTCGAACCCCCGACATTCAGAACCGGAATCTGACGCTCTATCCAGCTGAGCTACATGCCCATCGGCGGGAAAAGACCCGTCGGCGCAGCCCCTGCCGAAATTGGCTTCGCCACGCATCTCCTAGCTTAACTGTTCGCCGTCGCCCAAACCCATCGGCTGTCCGATCCGGCTGGAGCGCCTGGAGGTGCAGCAATTCCGCAACATCCCGCGGCTGGAGCTGCTGGTGGAGGCGCCCCGGCTGCTGGTGGTGGGCAGCAATGGCGAGGGCAAGTCGAATCTGTTGGAAGCGGTGGAACTGCTGGGCAGCCTGCGCTCCCACCGCTGCAGTTCAGATCGCGACCTGATCCGCCAAGGGCAACCAAGCAGCCTGCTGCGGGCCCGCACCGCCACGGGTGATCTGCTGCAACTGGAGCTGCGCCGCAGCGGCGGCCGCAGCGCCCAACGCAATGGCAAGCCCCTGGAGCGCCAACTAGACCTGCTGGCTTCGCTGCGCTGCGTCGGCTTCAGCGCCCTGGATTTGGAACTGGTGCGGGGTGAACCAGCCCTGCGGCGCCATTGGCTCGATCGGGTGGTGTTGCAGCTCGAACCCCTCTACGGCGAACTGCTCAGCCGCTATGGGCGCCTGCTGCGCCAGCGGAGCCAATTGCTGCGTCGCGACCCCAGTCGCAACCCCAATGGAGCGGCGCTGACCGGCCTGCTCGATGCCTTTGATCTACAAATGGCTGTAATTGGTACCCGGCTACACCGGCGACGGGCCAGGGCGCTGCGCAGGCTGGCCCCCCTGGCCCAGCAATGGCAGCGGCAGCTGGGGGGCGGCCAGGAAGCCCTGGAACTGCGCTACCGCAGTGGCACCGCCCTGGGCGCCAAAGCGGCTGCGGACGAACCAGCGGCAGAAGATGCCGATGAGGCCACCTGGCGGGGAGCCCTGGCCGAACAGCTTTTGGCCCAACGCAGCCAGGAGATGCGGCTGGGGCAGTGCACGGTGGGCCCCCACCGCGACGACGTACAGCTGATGCTGGCGGGCCAGCTAGCCCGGCGCTACGCCTCGGCGGGCCAGCAGCGCACCCTGGTGGTGGCCTTGAAGCTGGCGGAACTGGAGCTGGTGGGGCAGGTGCTGGGGGAGCCCCCCCTGCTGCTGCTCGACGACGTGCTGGCGGAACTGGATCCCCAGCGACAGCAAAGGCTGCTGGAGGCGGTGGGCCAGGGTCACCAGTGCCTGGTGAGCGCCACCCATGTGGACCTGTTCAGCGCCGGCTGGCGGGCGGCCAGCCAGGTGATTCGCATCGATACGGGCCAGATCACAGGGGCCTGATCACAGCTGCATGATCTGGGGGCCTGAGCTGGGAGCAGCTGATCTGGGGAGGGGGGCTGATCACTGCACTTAAGCAGCCAGTTCGTCTGGGGCTGGACAAAGCGCCTATGGTGGTTTCTTGTTTGCTGAAATCTGATGATCCAGAGCCTGCCCTGCCTCCACCCGAACCCAGGATGGACCGGAGCTGACAGCCACAAAGCATCCAGCTCCCACCCGGTATCCGACACGGTGGGAAAACACTGCATCCTCGAGCTATACGGCTGTGACAGCGCCAAACTCGACGATGAGGCCTTCCTCAGGGACACCATCACCGCCGCAGCGAAACGGGCTGGTGCCACCCTGCTCAACCTAATCAGTCATCGCTTCGAGCCCCAAGGCGTCACCGGTTTAGCCCTGCTGGCTGAATCCCACATCTCAATCCACACTTGGCCTGAATCGGGCTATGCGGCAGTGGATGTATTTACCTGCGGCGATCACACGATGCCAGAGCGAGCCTGTGAGGTGCTGCGCCGGGAACTCAACGCCAGCAAACACAAGCTATCCAGCTTCCGCAGAGAAACCCCCACGGCCATAGCAAATGCCGAACGTCAGCCGGTGGAAATCCACTCGGTTGAATTGGTGCCAGCCCTAGCGAGCTGAACATCTGGGCCACACACATAAAGTGGGGCACACGAACAAGTGAGCCCCACAACCACGCCAACAGAACCGAACATTTGAGCTATGACTCAAATGTTCGGCTTTAGAGTAGCTACAATCTCAAACCACGGGCCCCTACGAGATCGATAGCCTCAGGAGCCGCGCCAATCACAAAGGAGATTACCCATGGGATTGCCATGGAAATCAGCAGGCCGATCGCCAACAAGTCACCAACGGATAGCCAAAGAAACCGATAGACAAATCGCCAGCTGGCAACCAATAGATCCGATAGGCGAATCGACAGCAAGTTAGCAAGCGAATCAACATACCAATCGCCAGCCAGTCGCAAAGCAATTTAATAGGCGGCGAAAGCAAATAAATTCGTCACAAAGAGGGCATTCATCCATTTTTTGCAGTAGATTCAGGGCGCAGGCTTCATCTCTGGCAGGTCCCAATAGTGAATCCGTTAATCGTTTCCCACTAGCTCGCGATTGAGCTTGCCGCTCACCAGGCCCTCCAGGTCTAGCCCCACGGCCGAGAAGCCGAGCTGGCGAAACGCCTCCACCAGCTCCTGGCGCAAGTGGTTATCAGCCCAGCGCTGCAGGGCCTCCCCCAGCCGGGCCTGGGGCAATTCAATGCGAGCCGTCTGGCCCTGGCTGCGCACCCGCAGCTCGGGGAAACCCTGGCTGCGCAACCAGTCCTCGGCGGCGGCCACCCGCCGCAACCGCTCGGCGGTGATCGGCTCGCCGTAGGGGAAACGGGAGGCCAGGCAGGGGTTGGCGGGCTTGTCCCACCAGGGCAGCCCCAGGGCCCTGGACAGCTGCCGCACCCCCTGCTTGTCGATGCCCGCCTCCGCCAGGGGTGAGCGCACCTGGTGCTCGCGGGCGGCCCTGATGCCGGGGCGGTGATCGGCCAGATCATCGCGATTCACCCCATCGAGCACCCTGGCGGCGCCAGCCGCCGCCGCAATCGGCGCCAACAGGCCATGCAGGGCGCGCTTGCAGGCGTAGCAACGCTCTGCGGGATTGGTGAAATAGGTCGGATCCGCCAATTCAGCCGTGGGGATCAGCCGATGGTCGATGCCAAGCCAAAGGGCCTGGTCGATCGCCTCCTGGCGCAGGTGCGGGGCCAGGGCGGGCGACACGCCGGTAATCGCCTGGGCCCCCTCCCCCAACTGCTCCACGGCGATCGCCGCCACCAATGCGCTGTCCACACCGCCCGAATAGGCAACTACCACCGCCGCCTCCTGGCCGATGGCATGGCGCAACCGCTGCAGCGCTGTTTCCAGCTCCGGGGAGACACTTTCCAGCAAACTGAAGGACACGGCAGCGGCAGCGGGCGGGCGAGAAGAAAGCCAATGGCTCGCCCAGCGGCTGGCCAATAGTTTGGCCAACAAGTTGGGGCAACGGCTGGGCCAAAACTGGCGGGCTTGGTTGGGCTGGGCCAGCCTGGGCCGCCGCCAGTTGCCACCGCCGGTAGCATCCGCCCATGAGTAGCACCCAGAGGCCGCAGCGAACCATGGGCCGGGGCATCGGCATCCGCACGGCCGCCGGGGCTGAGGAGCGAGCCTACGGCCAACTGCACGTCTATGACGGCGATGGCAAGGGCAAGAGCCAGGCGGCCCTGGGGGTGGTGCTGCGCACGATCGGGTTGGGCATCTGTGAGCAAAAGCGCACCCGGGTGCTGTTATTGCGCTTCCTCAAGGGGCCTGGCCGCGCCTACGACGAAGACGCCGCCATCGAGGCCTTGCAACAGGGTTTTCCCCACCTGATCGACCAGGTGCGCACGGGCCGCGGCGATTTTTTCACGGCCGAGCAGGCCAGCAAATTCGATCGCCAAGAAGCCCAAAGGGGCTGGGATATCGCCAAAGGGGCGATCGCATCTGATCTCTATTCGGTGGTGGTGCTCGACGAGCTGAATCCGGTGCTCGATCTGGGCCTGCTGGATATCGATGAGGTCACCCGCACCCTGGCCGCCAAGCCAGCCGGCATGGAGGTGATCTGCACCGGTCGCGGTGCACCGCGCCCCCTGATCCAACTGGCAGATCTGCACTCTGAAATGCGGGCCCACCGCCGCCAGAGCAGCGCCGCTGGCGAGGAGCAACAGCCCCAGGGTCTCGATGGCATCGAGATCTACACCGGAGAAGGCAAGGGCAAAAGCACAAGCGCTTTGGGCAAGGGGCTACAGGCGATCGGCCGCGGCATCAGCCAAGACAAGAGCCATCGAGTACTGATCCTGCAGTGGCTAAAGGGGGGCAGCGGCTACACGGAAGATGCGGCCATCGCCGCCCTCCGCGAGAGCTATCCCCACTTGGTGGATCATCTGCGCTCCGGCCGCGATGCAATCGTCTGGCGCGGCCAACAGCTACCGATCGACTATGTGGAGGCGGAGCGGGCTTGGGAGATCGCCCGCGCCGCGATCTCCAGCGGCCTCTACAAAACCGTGATCCTCGATGAGATCAATCCAACGGTGGATCTGGAACTGCTTCCCGTAGAACCAATCGTGCAAACCCTGCTGCGCAAGCCCACCGAAACCGAGGTGATCCTCACCGGCCGCTGCAAAAACCGCCCCGCCTACTTCGACCTGGCCAGTGTGCACTCGGAGATGGTGTGTCACAAGCATTACGCCGAACGCGGTGTAGACCTCAAGCGCGGCGTCGATTACTGACCCAAGGCCTACTTCATTCAGCGGCCCCTATTAGTTCGGCGGCCAGGAGATGGCGATGGTCTCTAAAAACCTAGCAAAACCCTGGCAAACCGAGGCCACCGCTGCCAAGGATTCGGCAGCTTAAGAGTGCTCCGAGCACATGCTCAAAAAATTGCCACTCACCAGAGGCTGCCCAGCCACCACAAATGGTTCGCATATCACATTCTCCAGCAATGGCCGCTCAGGGCTGATACCAGGGCCGCTTAGAGGTATTTCCGCTTAGCCCTTTACTGGCCTGTGAGCATGGGCTTGGCTCGGCGGCGGCCGCCTGCAGTGAATTATCCGCTGTAACACGCCGGGGGGCGCAGGCTTTTATGGTTAGTTAAAAAAATTATTTATCAACCCATAAACCTGTTCGCAAGATCTTAAACTTCATATGCCATATTTTTCATATGCCGCCGAAAGCGGCCTTTCCAAAAAGACTGCAAACAACGATCATGACAACCCTACCGGCACATCAGTGGGCTTTTGACGAAGCCGATGGCACAACTGCCCTTGATTCATGGGGCAACGTCAACGGCACCCTGAGCCCCACCGCCAAGCGGGTATCGCCAGGCAACTTCAGCGACAAAGCTGTTCAAATTGATGGTAGTGATGGGTCATTCATCAATCTCGGCAAGAATGTTGGCCAATTCGGCACAAGCGATTTCACAGTCTCTTTCTGGGTCAACACGCGCGAAACCTTGCGTTATTTCGATCTAATTGGCAATCGCACTTCCGTTTCGCACGGCAACTTCTTTATCATCCGAATGACCGGCATTCATGAAATCAGGGCTCAAGGCACGGTATTTTGCGAGCTCGATGAAGACGGATACGGCAAAAACTACGTTGCGGTCGCCGGCAAATCGGGCCTCAATGATGGCCAGTGGCACAACATCGCCGTTGTACGCCAGGGCACAAAGCTGAGCATCTACATCGACGGAGTGCTCACCGACTCCAAGACCAGCGCAGGTGTTACCAACATTGCCAATGGGAACGATTTTCGCATTGGTCGCTCCTTGTACAACACCAATACACACAGCGTGGCACGGTTCTCACCCAATGCCTGCTTCGATGATGTGCGCATCTACGACAAAGCCGTATCACCAGCTGACTGGATGTCACCTACTTCCACCCAGAAGGTAGACATTGTTACGCCAACCGGCCTGAAGGCATCGCTCATCGCCGGTAATTTTCAAAGCGTATCGCGGACGGGTACTGAGGTGCCAGGTGGCAAGGCCAACTTCGCACCCTTCCAGGTAAAGGTTGTCACTGCCAGCGGCGAGCCTGCCGCTGGCGTAAAGGTGACCTTCTCGGTTGCTTCCAAACCCAGTGAGATGGTGGTTGAGCTGGATCCCGCCGGTGGCTCGTCCGCTGTGGTCACCACCGATGCCAATGGCATCGCGACACTAAATCTGCTCGGCGGCAATAGCCTTTCCTGCCACTCCGCTTCTGGAGCGCTACTGATCAATGCCGCTCCAGAGGGCGGCAATAAGCTGGGCTTCGGGATGACCGTGCCGGCGGCGGCGCCCACCACCTAGGCAGCCCCAGAACATGGTGATGTAATTTTTCGATAACTAACCATTTTCGATAACCAATCAAGGGTAATAACTCACCATTTTCGTTTCGATGGCCTCAGTATTGTGCCAACAATGCCGAGGCCATCTTTTGCTAAGCCCCTGCTCCGCAGCTCCCCCCAGCTCCGTAGCCTCATCAATGGCCACTCCCGCTTGATCCCAGGGCCGCCTAAAGCTCTATCCGAGTAGCTCTCGGAACTGTGAATATGGGCTTGGGTCGGCGGCTGCCGCCTATGGGGAATCCCAATTCTAATAGCACACCTGGAGTGGCGCAGGCATTTATGGGTAGTCAAAAAAATTAATGATCAACTTGTAAACTTGTTTGCAAGACCTTAAACTTCATATGCCATATTTTTCGCATGCCGCCAAAGGCGGCCTTTCCAAGCAGCCTGCAAACAACGACCATGTCAATCCTACCGATTCATCAGTGGGCTTTCGACGAAGCTGATGGCACAACTGCTCTTGATTCATTCGGCAATATCAACGGAACCCTGAGCCCCACTGCCAAGCGGGTATCGCCAGGCAACTTCAGCGACAAGGCTGTTCAACTCGATGGCAGCGACGGGTCGTTCGTCAATCTCGGCAAAACCGTTGGCCAGTTCGGCACAAGTGATTTCACAGTCTCTTTCTGGATCAATACGCGCGAAACCCTGCGTCAATTTGACCTGATTGGCAATCGCACTTGCCTTTCGCACGGCAACTTTTTTATCATCCGAATGATCGGCATTCATGAATCCTGGCCACTAGGCACAATCTATTGCGAGCTCGACGAAGACGGGAGCGGCAAAAACTACGTGGCGGCCCTCAGCAAACCGGGTCTCAATGATGGCAAGTGGCACAACGTCGCCGCTGTACGCCAAGGCACTAAGCTGAGCATCTACATCGACGGAGTGCTTGCCGACTCCAAGACCAGCGCAGGTATTACCAAAATTGCCAATGGGAACGATTTTCGCATTGGTCGCTCCATGTACAACACCAATACATACAGCGTGGCACGGTGGTCGCCCAATGCCTGCTTTGATGATGTACGCATCTACGACAAAGCCGTATCACCAGAGGACTGGATGCCACCTACTCCCAGTCAGAAGGTAGACATTGTTACACCAACTGGCCTGAAGGCATCCCTCATTGCCGGTAATTTTCAAAGCGTATCGCGTACAGGCACTGACCTGCCCGGCGGCAAGGCCAACTTCTCACCCCTTCAGGTAAAGGTTGTCACTGCCAGCGGCGAGCCTGCCGCTGGCGTAAAGGTGACCTTCTCGGTTGCTTCCAAACCCAGTGAAATGGTGGTTGAGCTGGATCCCGCCGGTGGCTCGTCCGCTGTGGTCACCACCGATGCCAATGGCATCGCGACACTAAATCTGCTCGGCGGCAATAGCCTTTCCTGCCACTCCGCTTCTGGAGCGCTACTGATCAATGCCGCTACAGAAGGAGGCAATAAGCTGGGCTTCGGGATGACCGTGCCGGCGGCGGCGCCTACCACCTAGGCAGCCCCAGAAAATGGTGATATATTTTTTCGATAACCAACCATTTTTCGATAACTAATCAAGGGTAACAACTCACCATTTTCGTTTCGATGGCCTCGGTGTTGTGACACCAATACCGAGGCCATCTTTTGCTACGCCCCTGCTCAGCAGTTCCGCTGGGGGCGCAGCCGCATCGACGACACCCCGAGCTTTCGGCGAAGCCCTCAGGGCAGCCGATAGCCCTCCAGAGGCCGGCTGATCTGCTCGATCAGGCAGATCTGCCGGCGGCTTGATCGCCACTGCTCCAGTAGGGCCGGGCTGCGCAGCAGAGCCTTGAGTTTGAGGTCGGCCTGATTCCGCCGTTGCCACAGGCAGGCCACGATCTCCTGGTT
>JBIKVR010000073.1:0-14127 GCA_044356735.1 Prochlorococcaceae cyanobacterium | reverse complement strand
AAAATGGTCATATCTTTCTTCAGTAGTGACAAGCCCCGGTGGTGGGGGCTTGTCCAACACAGGATAGATCGTGGCTTCGCACGATCTATCCAAGCCGTTCGAAGGATCGGCGTCAAAGCATCAGTTGTCCACGGCCTTCTTTGATTTCCACTTTGTCCAGCATCAGAAGACTCGACATGATTAGAGGAAGTGCCACTCACTATAAGCCGCTTGTTATGTGGAAAAGTGACAGATTTATACAAACCAGATTTCGCTCAGGCCCTTGGGCAATACATTGGGCAATCAGTTCACTGCAAGTAGGCCTTCCCAAATACTTCTCATTTCCGTTGTATTTTGCTGGTAATTCTACTCGAGAATAGGGGGGGTTTCTCCTGTAAGGCCATACAGCCGGTTTTCCAAGGCATGCTCGCCATAGCCCGCCTTGGTGGGGAGGGGGCTGGTGCCAAGGCTCATCTGCTGCCGGATACGGTCCGAAAGCGTCCTGGCACATTGGAACAAGAGGCAGGTTGTAACAGGATGGGGCCAGTCCAGAATGGGTAGTGTGAACACCCCCTTTAATGCCAGAAACTACGCCCGTCCGACTGTTCCTGTCGTACTCCCACAAAGACGAGAGCTTGCGGGAGGCACTTGGTGACCACCTCGCCGGCTTGCAGCGGGAGGGCGTGATCGACGTTTGGCACGACCGCAAGATCAGTGCCGGCCAGGAGTGGGCTGGAGCAATCGATTCCAACCTGGAGGAGGCCGACATTGTGCTCTGCCTTGTCAGTGCTGGGTTTCTGGCCTCGCCTTACTGCAACGACAAGGAGCTTAGGCGAGCCTTGGAGCGCCATGACGCTGGGGAGGCCTGCGTGATTCCAGTGATCCTCAGGCCGGTCGAGTGGAGCGGCTCCCCCCTGGGCAGATTGCAGGCGCTCCCCTCCAACGCCAAGCCGGTGACCAGTTGGAGCAATAGGGATACTGCGTACAAGACGATAGCTGCAGGCATCAAGGATGTAGCCCTCAAGCTTGCGGAGAGGCCAAAACAGACCGCATGCCCTGCTCATGCACCAGCCATATCAGGGGGATTGAATCCTCCGGGGGCTGCAGCCGACAGATCTATCTCCAGCCCTCCAAGAGGTCCTAGCCCCACTGTCCTAACTAGCCCCGCAACCACGCCTGGCACTTCCAACGCCAGCGATAAGCCGAACCCTGCTGCAGCCCTAGAGATCCCGGAGGGCCCGGTGCGGTACGACTCCGCCTTTTACATCCATCCCGCCGATGAGGCCCGCTGGTGCTTCGAGCTTGACAAACCTGGGGCACTGATCCGCATCAAGAGTCCCAAGGGCTTCGGCAAGTCAAGCCTCACCGCCCGCCTTATGGCCTATGCCAGCGGCAAGGGCTACCGTACGGCGACCCTTAATTTGGAGAGAACGGACCAGAAGTTTTTCACTGATCCAGAGCTGTTCATGCAGTGGTTCTGCGCGGCGGTTGGCAAGGGGCTGGGTCTGCAGATTCGAGTTGAGGAGTATTGGAATGAATTTCAAGGCGCCAACGACAACGGCAATGACTTCTTCGAGAAATATCTGCTCAAGCCTGACCCGACGCCATTGGTGTTGGCGATCGACAATTTCGATCGTATTTTCGCCCATGCGGCCATCGAGACAGATTTCTGCGGCCTGTTGCGTAGTTGGTATGAGGGTGCTCGCAGCAATTCGCTCTGGGAACGCTTCCGGCTGGTTCTCTCCCATTCCCAGGAGTCATATCTGCAGAAGGACATCAACCAGTCGCCCTTCAACGTAGGGCTACCAGTGGAGCTGGGCGAAATGTCGCCCGAGCAGGTGCACCATCTGATTGCGTTGCACGGCCTCACCTTGAGCGAGGCGGAAGTGGGCCAGCTTCTCGACTTGGTGGGCGGCCACCCCTATCTGGTGCGCAAAGCGCTGTTCGAACTTGCCAATGGCATGCCCTTCACCACCTTTTTGCGGGAAGCGCCCACGGAGGCTGGAGTGTATAGCGACCATCTGCGCGGCATCCTGAAGGCAGTCGAAGACCATCCCGACTTAAAGGGGGCCCTGGGTCTAGTGGTGAACAGCACCGAGCCAGTGAAATTGCGCTCGGAGCTGGCCTTCAAGCTCGAAAGCCTTGGGGTGTTGATCCCGGAGGGCAATCTGGAACGGCCGCGCTGTCGGCTCTATGCCGACTATCTGGCCGATCGGCTGGCAGCCTGAGATGGAATCACATCTCGCCTACAAGGTTGGCGGCAGTCTCGAGGGCGACAATGCTTTTTATGTTCGACGAGCCGCCGATCAAGATCTCTACGAGCACCTGAAGGCTGGTGACTATTGCTTTGTGTTCAACAGCCGCCAGATGGGGAAATCCAGCCTGAAGGTTCGCACCATGAATCGGTTAAAGGAAGAAGGTATCCTCTGCGTTGAGATCAACCCCCAAGTGCGCGGTACCTCGATTACCGAAGAGAAATGGTATTTCGGCACGATCAACAGACTGATCCGGGATGCGGGCTTAGAAGAGACAGTTTCGCTCACCAACTGGTGGAGGCAGGACAACGTGCAGTCCCTGGGCTCGGTTGAGCGCTTTGGGGAGTTCATCGACCAGATCCTACTAGCGCGTATCACGGCGCCGATCGTGATCTTTGTGGAGGAGGTCGACAACCTGCTCAGCCTGTCGTTCGACACCGACGGCTTTTTCGGGCTGATCCGCTCGCTGCATGAGCGGCGCGCCGAACATCCCGCCTACCAGCTGCTCACCTTTTGTTTTCTGGGCGTCGCGACCCCCTACGACCTGATCCGCAGCGCCCACCGCTCCGCCTTCAACATCGGCCACGCAGTGGAGCTCAGCGGCCTGGAGCGGCAGGAGGCTGAGCCGTTGCTGGCGGGCCTTGTGGGGAAGGTGGCCGATCCCCCCGCGGTGCTCGATGCGGCGTTGTACTGGAGCGGCGGCCAGCCCTTCCTCACCCAGAAGCTCCTGGCGCTGGTGAGTGCCGAGGGAGATCAACGCCTGCCGGGGGTGGTGGTGTCCGAGACAGAGCGTCCCGCCGCGAGGCTCCCGGCAGCAGCTCTCCCACCAGCGGAGTTGGTGGCCGCCGTGGCCCAGGAGCAAATCATCCGCAACTGGGAGGCGCAGGATTCACCGGTGCATTTGCGCACCATCCGCGACCGCTTGCTGCAGGGCGATGAACGGAACCGGGGCCGGCTGTTGGGGCTGGTGCAGGCCATTCAGGAGCAGGGCGGCATCCCGGCCGACGCCAGTCGGGAGCAGATGCAGCTGCGGCTGACGGGCCTGGTGGTGCCCAGGAAGGGCAAGCTGCAGATCTATAACCCGATCTACGCGGCGGTTTTCACCAGCGGCTGGGTGCGCCACCAGCTGCAGGAGCTGCGCCCACAGATCTACGGCGAAGCGATCCAGGCCTGGGAAGCGGCCCCTCTGGAGGAACGCCCCAGCCACCTGATCAGTGGAGCGGCGCTGCAGGAATCCCTGGTCTGGGCCAAGGGGAAGCGGCTGAGTGATGCGGATCAGGAGTTTCTGGAGGCGAGCCGGGCTGAGGAGGAAGTCGCCCTGGAAACGTCGACTCGGTTGGCGCATGAGCAGGCCCGGCGGGCTGAGGAGAAAGTTCGGGCTCGCCGCAAGGATGTGATGGGATTGAGCATTGGCCTCGCGGCTCTCTCTGTATTGAGTGTGTTTGCTTTTGTTAAGCAGGAGGCCAGCGTCAGAAGTGCGCAAGAAGCCCAGCGCGAGAAGCAAGAGGCTGAGCGACAGAGAGAGAGAGCCACAAACTTATTCAATGAGACCAATAAGCTCAAAGACAAGGCTGATCAGAAAGCACTGGAGGCCAATCACCAGCGTTTGCTCGCCGATCAACAGAAAGCCCAGGCCATCACCTCACGCAATGCAGAGCAGGCCGCAAGACGCGATGAGGCCAAGCAACGACTGGAGGCGCAACAACAAGCCACCATGGCCCACAAGCAGACACAAGCCGCACAACAGCAACGGGAGCGCGCAGAACAAGAGAGAGCGAAAGCAGAGCTGGCGTTGAAGGAAGCTGAGTTGCAGACTCGCCGAGCGGATGAAGAGGCACAGAAAGCAGCTGATGCGCGCCTGAAACTAGATGCATTTAAGTTTATGTCAGCCTGGGAGCCGCTCTATCTCATCCCCAAGATTGATTCGGATGGCTTTGTTGCTGTTGGCTTAAATCATTTTGTCCAAGGTGATGAACTTGAAACTGGTAAGCTAGTGATTGATGGTATTTCTGTCGACTGGCGCAAGGGTATCACAAAGCAGCAAGCAATAAACCTGTTGGTCCAAGATCTCCGCAAGAATGACGAGAAAATAGTCAAGCTCGTCAAAGTCAAGCTGAATCAGAACCAGCTGCTTGCCTTGCATTCGTTTGTCTATAATATTGGGTTTGGCGCCTTTGAAAGTTCCACGCTCTTGAAGAGAATTAATGAGTCGCGATTTGGCGAGGTGTCTGCCGCATTCATGAAATGGGTGCTTCCAGGTAGCCCCATGGAGCCGACTCTACGACGCAGGAGGCAAGCGGAAATTGACTTATGGAACACGCCCCCGTGATTCAAGTGCCTGCTTAGCCCACTCTTTTTATCCCATCCCCCTCCTTTATGCCAAGTAAAGCCATACGACCAACACAACCCATTCGCCCCTTGCTCTTGCTCCGTCACACCTCCCGCGTCGGCTGATAACAAACTCCTCCCCCGCAATGAGCTTCCAAGCCGGCGGCGGCCTGCCCGCCGACTTTGCCGACTATGTTGTGCGCCGCGCCGATTAGGACCTCTACGACACCTGAAGTCTGGTGAATATTGCTTTGTATTCAACAGCCGGTAGATGGGCAAATCCAGCCTGCGGGTGCGCGCGTTATAGCAGAGGCAAGCTGATCGAGTTCGCTGCGTCGAGATCAATCTCCAGGTGCTCGGGAACGCTTTAATGGAACAGCAGCTGTAGAGTAAGAGATTAAACAGTCGGCTCAAAGAACTGTGGCTGGAGGGGAGATCGTTTTCCGCAGCTGATGGAAGGAACGCATCGCTCTGACGTTCACGCTCGACAGCAGCTTCGTGGCGTACATCGATCAGATGATCGCAGCAGAGGACGTCTACTTGGCGCAGTGGCTGTATGTAGGCTGGTCGTGAAGATGGAGGACTATAACCATTTCGTGCGAGAGGCGACGCTTCGAACAATGCCATTCACCTGAGCCGCCACCATGATCAAGTGTTATAGCATTCATCAACATGCGGCCAGGTGATGGCAAGCGTTGGGCAGCGTAGAGGACCGCTTGCATGCCATCCCGCGCCCGAGGTGAGGTGACATGTAACAATTGGAGCGTGAACAAGTCAGATCTCGATCGACTAGGAGATCGCCTCCGGGGAGGCATCTCGCCAGAGGACTTGACCTTCCTCGACACCTACAGGCGCGGCTTCCGTAACGCCTACGACTCGGTAGTGGACCGGGTCAGCGCGGAGCTTGGGCTCGAGGCGAGTGGTCGCCCAGCGAAGTCAACGCCCGCGATTGTTGACAAGCTCTGCCGTAGCAGCATGCGACTCACGCAGATGCAGGACATCGCCGGTTGTCGAGTGGTCGTTCCTGACATTCCAGCACAAGAACGGGTGATTGCACGTCTCGATAAGATGTTCGATGCAACCGTCATTGACCGGCGTGTGAAGCCTAGCAACGGGTACCGAGCAGTACACGTGGTCGTCCGCGAGGTGGGCTTGCCAGTGGAGGTCCAGGTGCGCACGGACCTACAACACGTCTGGGCCGAGAGCTCGGAGAAGCTGGCAGATGTTCGGTAGCCAGTTGAAGTACGGCGGAGCGCCGAAGGAGATTCGGGAGCTGCTTGACGACTTCTCCAAGATGATCGGTGACTTCGAGCAACATCTTGACATGGGAGAAGCACCTGGGCCGAGTGTGTCCGAGCTGAAGAGTAAACTACGTGGAGCGATGTTCGACCTGACCGTAGCCTTGAGGCAGCACCAATGATCTACTTGATCGAGTACAATCGTAAGATAGGTAAGCTTCTTCGGCTCGAAGAGTTCCAGCCAACGGATCGCCGACAGGCCGAGGAAAAGCGCCTGCGCGTTGAATTGGAACTACTACGCACGGGTTTGGCCCTAGAGGTGGTGCTGCTAGAAGCCTCCAGCAAGGACGAGCTTCGGAAGACACATCGCCGATACTTTGAGCGCTTAGACCAGTTGCTGACTCCGTCTCAGGCAGCGGACGCATAGCGCTGCCTAACAGGCTCTTCGAGTGGACAGGCCACCACCAACTCTTTGCTGTGCCACCCCAAAATCCCTGCCTGCCACCAAGAGGCAGCGCTAGCCCTACCCAATGCCGCACAAACCTCATGGCGCTAAATCCATATAGAGGCTATGGCTTACATGACGGCCATAGCCTGTGTCCCTTAGAAGATTGTCCCCCAAGGCATAAGCATATGGGCTTGACGGTTGAAACTGGAAATGTACATCTTTGTAGATAGTGTCTTCGTCTGATAGGATTTTGCTGGTGTTCAGGATAGGCTGAGTGATGCCGGGATTTTGGTGCATAAATGCGATGCAATTTTCTAGTTCTTGCCTTGCTTGATCCGTGGCTGTTCTGGAATACAAACCCCGTCTTCAGGACTGCATTTCCTGGGCCTCCCCTTACTCCCTGAGCCCCCCACCACCAGCAAAGTTGTTCGCCTCGCCGTTCAGCTCCAACAGCTGCAAGCCATCAGCCCATCTTCTGGGCGACGCCCAGACAGACTCCGTGCATCCGATACAGTGCAGCGTTGCTTAAGCTTTTTTGCGGCATTTAGAAACAAAGACCTAGGGAATAATCAGCCTCGAAATGCTGTGTCTACCTCGTTTAAGTGGTGGTTGCGCCATTGCACCACAACGTTGACATGATGGCTGGTATGAAGCAACGCTACCGCTACCGCCTCTACCCACATCCCCATCAACAGGTGGCGCTGGCAAAGTCGTTTGGCTGTGCGCGGGTGGTCTGGAACGACGCCTTGGCCAAGAGCCGTGAGCTGTACGCCGCAGGTGAGAAGACCAGCTACCCGGTGCTGGCGAAACTCTGCATCACCCAGGCCAAGCAAACCCCTCAAAGGTCCTGGCTGTCAGGCCCCAGCAATGTGGTGCTGCAGCAGTCCGTACGCGACCTGGATCAGGCGTTCCGCAACTGGTGGGCCAGCCTGAGTGGCAAGCGCAAAGGGCCAAAGGTGCGGCCCCCTCGCTTCAAAAGGCGCCGCGGCGCCCAGGCGATCCGCTTCATGTCGCACGTCTTCCACACAGGAGAGCGGTCGCTGACGCTCAGCAAGATCGGCATTGTCCCGATCGAATGGAGCCGGGATCTGCCATCTGATCCCAGCAGCGTCACGGTCATTCGTGAGGCCAGCGGGCGCTACTTCGCCAGCTTTGTGGTGGAAGTGGAGCCAAAGCCGCTGCCTGCCAATGGCAAGGCGGTTGGTATAGACCTGGGCTTGGCATCCCTCGCCGTCACTTCAGACGGTGAAAAGATCGCCCCGCCGAAGTTTCTGCGCTCTGCGTTGAAGCGTCTCCGGCGGCTGCAGCGGAACCTCAAGCATAAGCAAAAGGGTTCTAATCGCTTGGCGGCTGCCAGGCAACAGGTGGCGACACTTCACGCCACCATCGCAGACAAGCGCCTCGATTTTTTGCATCAGCTCTCGACCCGCATCATCCGTGAGAACCAAACGGTGGTACTGGAAGACCTGAATGTGTCGGGGATGCTTAAAAACAAAAATCTGGCCCGCTCGATTGCCGATGCCGGCTGGCGGCAGTTCCGCACCCTGCTGGAATCCAAGGCGCAGATGTATGGCCGCCAGGTGGTGGTCATCAACCGATGGCTGCCCACCAGCCAGGTGTGCTCAACCTGCGGGCACCACGATGGCAAGAAAGAGCTGTCGATTCGGGAATGGCAGTGCCCGAGTTGCGGAGCGGTTCACGACCGCGACATAAACGCTGCTTTGAACATCCTCGCCGCCGGACTGGCGGAGAGTCAAAACGGGCGTGGAGCCGTGCATCAGTCCACCGCTTTGGTGGCAGCAGGCTATGAAGCGCCAACCCACACGATCGCTGAGGCATCCCCATGTCCAGCGTAGAAGGAATCTCCGCTGTTCACGGCGGGGAGGGAGTCAACGACCAGGAAATAGCAGGGGATTTCTGAAGGATATTTAATCCCCAAGGAATTGACTGCCGATAATCTCAGCTCAGCTCATCACCATGCCCCCGTCCACCTGCAGCACCTGGCCGGTGATGTAGGCGGCGGCGGGATCGGCGGCCAGGAAACGCACGGCGCCGGCCACCTCGGCGGGCTGACCCATGCGGCCCAGGGGGATGGCCTTGAGAATCGGCTCCTTGTCGAGATCTTTAGTCATGTCGCTATCAATAAAACCTGGCGCCACCGCATTCACCGTGATGCCCCGACTGGCGAATTCAGCGGCGGTGCTGCGGGTCAAGCCGATCACACCGGCCTTGGCGGCGCTGTAATTGGCCTGGCCGGGGTTGCCGAACAGGGCGACCACTGAGGTGATGTTGATGATGCGGCCGCTGCGGGCCTTGAGCATCGAGCGGCTGACGGCTCGGGTGCAGAGAAACACGCCGGTGAGGTTTAGATCGATCACGCTCTGCCAATCGGCGGTCTTCATGCGCATCAGCAGGCCATCGCGGGTGATGCCGGCATTGTTGACAAGCACATCCAGGCGACCCTCCCGCTCCAGCACCGCCTTGACCATCGCCTCCACCTGCTGTTCATCGGCCACATTGGCCCGATGGGCCCAGGCCTTACCGCCCGCCGCCTGGATCTCGTTCACCATCGCCTCAGCGGCCTCGGGGGAACTGGCGTAGTTGACCACCAAGGTGGCACCGGCGGCGGCCAGCTCCCGGGCGATCGCGGCGCCAATACCCCGGCTGGCGCCGGTGACCAGGGCGACCTGGCCGGCAAGGGGGAGGGCGATGGCCATCTACGTGGAGCGGAAAGGATCGGGGGAGCGTAGGTCTCGCCTGTGGCCGCCGCTCGATCGCAACAAAATCCCCAGGCGCTAGGAGGGCATGCTGCCCACCTCGCTGAGGGCGGGCCCGAGCAACAGGCCAAATTTGCGCAACTGCTCCTTACTACCCATCACCACCAGCAGCTGACCCGGGGCTAGCGGCTCGCTGCCGCCGGGGTTGGCAATCAGCCGACTGTCGCTGGGCAGATAGGCAGCCCCGCGGATGCCGCCCTCGCCCAGGCGGCTGCGGTCGGGATTGCGGATCGCCAACACCAGGGCGCCGCTGCGCCTTCCCACCTGCAAATCGGCCAGATTGCTGCCCTCCAGGGCTGCCAATCTGCGGGGGTCGTCGCTGAGCTGAAACTCCTCCACCTCACAATCGGAGCCGGCCAGCAATTCCATGAAGTTCACCGCCAGGGGCCGCAGGGCCGTGGCGGCCATCGTGCGGGCCCCGGCCACGTAGGGACTGACCACCTGATCGGCGCCCGCCAGCCGCAGCTTGCGCTCGGCTTCGGTGCTGTCGGCCCGGGCGATCAAGCGGCAATCGGAGCGAATACCCCGGGCGCTGAGCACCACATAGAGGTTGGCGGCGTTGTTGGGCAGGGCCGCCACCAGGCTGCGGCAGCGATGGATGCCAGCCTCGATCAGGGTTTCATCCAGGGTGGCATCGGCCATCAGCACCGCCAAGCCCAGTTCTTCCGCCGCATCCCGTCGCTCCCCATCCATCTCCACCACCAGCAGCGGCACCCCCTCCCGGCCCAGTTGGGCGGCGATCTCGCGGCCCATGCGGCCGTAGCCGCAGAGAATCACATGGTTTTCCATCGACTGCAGCCAGTGGCGGAAACGGCGCTCCCGCAGGCGTCGGAAGTAGCCGGATTCTGAAAGGCCGATCAATCCCTGCACCGTCAGCTGCACCACGCCGATGCCGCCGATCAGGGAAAGGGCTGTCACCAGCCGCCCGGCGCTATTGAGCACCGGGGTGTGGCCATCGCTGAAGCCGAGGGTGCTAAGGGTGATCAGCACCATCCAGTAGCAGTCGCCCCAATCCCAGCCGTTGGTGATCCGATAGCCCAGGGCGGAGAAGTTGATCACCAGGATCAACCCGAACAGGGGCAATAGCCAGGGCCGACGGTTGCGGGTGGAGGGCGGACGCCGCTGGCGCAGCATCAGCCGAAACCGAGGGCGGCCATCACCGTTTCAACGCTCACTTCACTGAGCTCTTGGCCGGCACTGGGCTGATCGCTAGCGCAGACCGCCTGCAAACCGGGCCGGCTGGGCAGCTCAGCGGCCGAACGGCCCAGGGTTACCAGCGGCAGCCCCAACATCAGGGCCAATTCAATGCTGAGAGGATCGCTGGCCAAGACCACATCGGCACTGGCCAGCTGGGCCGCCCGCTGCCGGGGGCTGGCGGGGGCATCGCCGGCGCCGATCTGGGCCAGCCGCAGGTCGCCCAGGCGGCCGCGGATCTGCTGGGGCAACTCCAACCAGCGCTGGGCGGGCCAGTCGCCTGGTCCGCCGGCGGGGGCCAACAACAGCAGCGGTCCAGCGCCGGCGGGCAGGGCCCGGGCAGCCGCCTCCAGATCGGCACGACCTAGCTGCAGCCGGAAGTCATCGGCCCGCAGCGTTACTCCCACGGGCCGCAGATAGGCCTCCATGGCCTGGGCTGGCCAGCCGGCGCCGGGGCTTACCAGGTCGGTGGCGGAAAAGCCGCCTACCGCCACCCTGGTGGGGATATGGCTCATCGACAGCATCAAATCCACCGCCCGGCCAGCGGCGAGGTTGACGCAAAGCTGGAAGTCGGGCTCGCGCAGCGTGCCAAGCAAATTCGACCAATCAGCCAGGGTGGCGTCTTCAAACTGAAAGGGAATGGCCCGTTGCACGGCCGGATGCAGGCCCCACCAGCCGGTGAGTTGGGGCGCACAGACCACCTGCACCTGGGCCGCCAGTTGCTCGGCCACCGCCGCCACCGCCGCAAACAACTGCAGCTGGCGAGCGGCCGTGCCCGGAATCAGGAACAGGGCACGCATTGTTTTGGCTAAGGCAAGGAGGTCTGATTGTATGGATCGACTTCAGGGCTGGCTGTGCGCCCTGATGCCTCAACTGTTTGGGAGTTGATCTTTCACCATGCATTTGCTGATCGCCGCCGCCGGCAGCGGCCGCCGCATGGGGGCCAGCGGCAACAAGCTGCTGCTCGACCTGGCCGGACGGCCAGTGCTGGCCTGGACCCTGGAAGCGGTGTTGGCCTGCCCGGCGATTAGCTGGATCGGCATCGTCGGCCAGCCCATCGATGCCGATCCAATCGCGGCGATCATCGCGGCGGCCAAGCCCGATCGCCCCCTGCGCTGGATCCTGGGCGGCGATAGCCGTCAGGAATCGGTGCGCCGCGGGCTGGAAGCCCTGCCAGCGGAGGCCAGCGGCGTGCTGATCCACGACGGCGCCCGCTGCTTTGTGGAGGCGGAGCTGTTGGAGCGCTGCGCCAGCGCCGTGCAGGCCGGCAGGGCGGTGATCGCCGCCACGCCTGTTACCGACACGATCAAGCAGGTGGATGGCGCTGGCACGATCACCGCCACACCAGAGCGCAGTGGCCTCTGGGCAGCCCAGACCCCCCAGGGATTTCCGGTGGCCCAGCTGCGCCAGGCCCATGCCACCGCCAGCGCCGAGGGCTGGACGGTCACCGACGACGCCGCCCTGTTCGAGCGGCTGGGCCTACCGGTGCAGGTGCTGCCAGCGCCGGCATCGAATATCAAACTGACCACCCGCTTCGATCTAAGCATCGCTGCCGCAGTTATCGCCTCGCGAAGCCAAACCGCATAGCCCAAGCGCCATCAAGCCGTTTATTTAGCGCGACAAAGCCATATCAAAGTTGTAACGAAAAGACTTGGCTTTTCAGGTTGGCCCAACAGCTTGATCGGCTGTTATCACCCCGCCGGAGGTGGATCCAGCAACTCCAGGCTGCCGGCGGTGGCATCGAGGCGGGCCATCACCCCCAGGGGCAGGGCGGCATTGCCAGCCAGGTGACCCACGGGCAGCCCCGCCAGCACCGGAATGCCCAGATCGGTGCTGCGCTCCCGCAATACCTGCTCCAGGGAGAAGCGCCGACCGGCCGCCAGCTCCTGGGCCGCCTCGGGATCGTCGCCGTCGTCACAGCCACTGAAGCTGCCAAAGCCGATGGCGGCCAGCTGCTGCAGGGCGCCGCAAAGGCGCCAATGGGTGAGCAGCCGCTCGATGCGATAAGGGGCCTCGCCCACGTCTTCCAGGATCAAGATCGCGCCACTCAAATCGGGCAGATGGCGGCTGCCCAGCAGATGGGTGGCCACGGTGAGGTTGCCCACAAGCAGCGGACCGGTGGCCACGCCCCCCCGCCAGCCCTGACCCTGCAGCGGGGCCAGGGGTTCGCTGAACAACAGCCGCCGCAGCCGCTCCTGGCTCCAGGCCGGCTCGGCGGCCAGGCTGGTGAGCAGCGGACCGTGGATGGCGCCGCCGCGACCACTGGCGCACTGGGCCCAGAGCAGGGAGGTGACGTCGGAGAAGCCCAGCAGCCAGCCGGCCGGCAGGGCCTCCAAACCCTCCAACAAACGGGCGGCCCCCCAGCCACCGCGCACGCAGGCCCGCAGGGGGGCATCAGCTTCGAGCAAATCCTGGCGTCGCTGCCAATCCCGGCCGGCCAGGTAGCCCCAATGGCGCTCCAAGGGCACTGGCCCCAACAGCCGCAGCCCCCAGCTGGCGAGCAGGTCACAACCGGCCCGCAGCCTTTGGCCGGCCCCATCACCGCCGAGGGCCGAACTGGCGGCCACCAGCCGCACGGCATCGCCCTGGCGCAGGGGCGGCGGCAGGGTCAGGGGATAAGCCAGCGCCTGGGGATTGACCATCGGTTCAGATAAGCCACTCAAGACATCCGACCAAGCACCAGGGCCAGCAGCATCAGGGCCCCCAGCCACACCTGTTGGCCAAAATGCCTGGCATAGATACTTCGTGGAGGCGCCGCTGGGCTTTGGCGAGCCAGTAGATGCTGCGAAGCCGGTGGATGCTGGGAGGCGGCTAGATCCGGCGAGACCGATCTATCCGGCGAAGCCGCTGGGGGCGGCGTAGCCGCTGCTTCCGCCTGGAGACGGCGCTCCCACTGGTGCAACAGCCAAACTTGATGCTGCATGCCGGCTGCGGCCACTAGCCAGAGGGGCCAAAAGGCGATGCCAATGCCCTGGCCGGTCACCGCCAGGGCCAGGGCCGTCGCTGTGAAGCCATAACAAATGGCCACCGCCAAGGGCGCCGCCGCGCCGAGGCTGAGGGCGCTGCTGCGCACCCCCAAGGCCCGGTCGTCGTGGCGGTCGGCCATTGCATAGACGGTGTCAAAACCGAAGCTCCAGCTGACGCTGGCCCACCAGCAGAGCAGCAGGGGCCAGCCGCCGGCCACAGAACCGCTGGCGGCAGCCCAGGGGATCAGCACCGCAAACCCCCAGCAGAAGGCAAGCAGCAGCTGGGGGTAGGCAAACCAGCGCTTGGCGGAGGGGTAGAGCAGCACCGGCGGCAAGGCCGCCAAAGCCAGGCCCAAACACAGGCCCCTGGGGGCGGCGGGCAGCGCCAGGACCACGGCCAGGGCAATGGCCAGGGCCAGCAGCAACACCACCAGGGCCTCGCCCAGGCCGATGCGGCCGTCGGCCAGCGGTCGGCTGCGGGTGCGCTCCACCTGGGGATCGATACGGCGGTCCCAGAGGTCATTGGCCACGCAGCCGGCACCGCTCACCGCCAGCCCGCCAATCAGGATCAAAGCGACCAGCCAGGGGCTGGGCGAGATGCCATCTACAGGCTTGGGGCTAAGCCAGAGGCTCCAGCCGGCGGGGATCAACAAAATCAGCCGGCCGCTGGGCTTATGCCAACGCAACAGCTCGCACCAGAGCCCCAGGCGGGCCAAGCCGCGAGCCCCCCGGGGGGCAGTAGGGACGCATGGGGGTTGGTTGGTCAAGGCGCCTAGGCGGGGGCTGGAGGAGCGGCCGGAGCTAGAGGAGCGGCCGTGAATCGGGGAGCGGCCGTGGATTGGGGATCGAGGCTGGATCGGGGCTGGATCGGCAGCCAGGTCGAACTGGGCGCACCCTACCGGTACTGGAGGATGGCAAAGTGGCGCGTCCGTCCCGGTTCGA
>JBIKVR010000026.1:0-25339 GCA_044356735.1 Prochlorococcaceae cyanobacterium | reverse complement strand
GATCGAGGCTGGATCGGGGCTGGATCGGCAGCCAGGTCGAACTGGGCGCACCCTACCGGTACTGGAGGATGGCAAAGTGGCGCGTCCGTCCCGGTTCGATCCCAGCGGCTCCCGAGCAGATGGCCCAGACTCCAGTTGCCGTGGGGGACTTGCCCGAGGGGCAGGCACTCCGTCGGGTTGCCGCGATCGACATCGGCACCAACTCCACCCACCTGGTGATCGCCGAGGTGGATCCGGTGTTGCGCAGCTTCAGCGTGCTGCTCACCGAAAAGGCCACCACAAGGCTGGGGGACCGGGATCCCCACAGCGGCGACCTCAGCCCCGAGGCGATCGAACGGGTGTTGAGCACCCTGCGCCATTGCCGTGACCTGGCCCACAGCTACGGGGTGGAGCAGATCGTCACAGCCGCCACCAGCGCCGTGCGCGAGGCGCCGAACGGCGCTGCTTTCCTGGCCGCCCTGCAGGAACAGTTGCAGCTCACTGTGGATCTGGTCAGCGGTCCGGAGGAGGCCCGCTTGATCTACCTGGGGGTGCTGTCGGCGATGACCTTCGGCGAGCAACCCCACCTGATCCTGGACATCGGCGGTGGTTCCAGCGAGCTGATCCTGGCCGACAGCCACGACGCCCGCATTCTCACCAGTACCAGCATCGGGGCGGTGCGGCTGCAGCGGGAGTTCTGCCAGCAGGATCCACTGCCCGCCTCTCGCACCTCTTTTTTGCGGGCCTACATCCAGGGGGCGCTGGATCCGGTGGTGAGCCAGGCCAGAGCTGCGCTCAAACCAGGGGAGCGCTGGACCCTGGTGGCCACCAGTGGCACCGCCATGGCCCTGGCGGCCTTGGCTGCGGCGGAAGACGCCAAACCGCCCCTGAGGCTGCAGGGCTACCGCCTGGATAAGGAGCGCATCGATCAATTGCTCCATCGCCTGCTGGCGATGACCCCAGAGCAGCGGCGTGGGCTAACGGCGATCAACGATCGCCGGGCTGAAATCATCGTGCCGGGCGCCCTGATCCTGCAGACCGCCATGGCAATGCTGGGCGTGCGCGAGCTGGTGGTCTGCGAGCGGGCGCTGCGGGAGGGCCTGATCGTGGACTGGATGCTGCGCAATCAGCTGCTGGGGGATCGTTTCTCCTACCAAAGCACGATCCGTGAGCGCACGGTGCTGCACCTGGCTCGCAGCTTTGGCGTGGATGCTGCCCGGGCGGAGCGAGTTGCCCGCCATGCCCTCAGCCTTTATGACCAGAGCCGCGGCCTGCTTCACGACGACGACGGCCGCGGCCGGCAGCTGTTGTGGGCGGCAGCTCAATTGCATACCTGTGGCAAGAGTATCAACATTTCCGCTTATCACAAGCACACCTGGTATTTGATTCGGCACAGTGAGCTACTCGGCTACTCCCAGATCGAGCATCTGATGCTGGCCGCAATCTCCCGCTATCACCGGCGTAGTTTGCCGAAGAAGCGACATGAGTCCTGGCAGTTGATCGAGGGGCGTGAGGAGCGCCGCACCGTCACAGCCATGGCCCTGTTACTGCGTTTAGCCGCTGCTTTGGATCGACGACCGGCCGCGGTGATTGAGGCGATCCTCCTGCACCGCTCAAACGCAAATCCAGAGCTGGAAATCGAATTGATAGCCGCCGCCAGCGAACCGGGGGAGCTAGCTGTAGATCTGAGTTTGGAGCGATGGAGTCTGCGTTCCTGTGCGCCGGTGGTGCTGGAGGCCCTGGGGCTCACCCTCAGGGTGCGGGAACCTTGAAGCTGCGCCAGATCACCTGTTCAATCGGACCGAGCCTTTGGGGCTTGGCATTGCCCAGGCGCACGCTGACCAAATCCGGTCGACCGGAGAGCACCCGCAAACCCTGGCCCAATGGAAAACTGCGTTCGCCGCTGAAGTTGCCCCGAAACAGCGACTGACCGCCAACGGTCTGCACCTCCAGCCAACTGACGCCGCTGGCAACCAGCACCAACCTATTGGTGGCATCCTCCTGGCCAGGGGCAGGGGGCAACTTGACTGGTTGCTCAAGCTTGGCCGCTGGGGCCGGTTTGGCCTGCTTGCTGGCCTGAGGGCTGGAGGGAGCTGGCAGCAGCGACTTGAGATCTGGCACTCGCCAGCCACCACGCAATCCGCCGCCAAGGCCAACCGCGGCAAGGCCAATCGCAGCGATACCAATCGCCGCCACACCAAGCAGTGCCTGCAGCCGAGCGGCCCGTTGCACACCAGTTGGCGCACCAGTGGCATCTCTTTGTGGTGCGAATGCCGCTGAGGCGGAACTCCCCTGTCGAGCACTTGGCAAACCATTCCTGGCGGCGACGAAGCGGGGGTTGCGGGCAAGGGCATCAATCAGCGGGTTCAAATCCACCTTGAGGGCTCCAGACACTCGCCGGGCTTGGGCGACCACAAACACCGGCTCCGGCAGCCGCTCCCTCTCGCCAGATTCCAGGGCCTCCAGTTGCTCAAGGCCCATGTTGAGCTTGGCAGCCAGCTCGGGAAGAGTCAGCCCCTGGGCCTGGCGGGCCAACTGAAGGGCTGTTCCCAGCTCCAGCAACTCAGGGATGGTTGCCAGGGAGGGGGTAAGGGGGGTGGGATCGGCCAGAAAAAAGTGGCCGTCACCCGACGACCGCGAAGCTGGCTAAATTGTCACCCGGATTCAGCTCAACTGATCGCTTGCTCGGGCCAATAACTGGATATTAAGGCGCTCAGTGCGGTTTCTGAAATCCAGACGCTTTGGCGACAACGCAAAGCCAGCATGAACATGGCCCTAGCCGGAGATCATTCCCCCCTTGCCAGGAGCGTTAACGCCTCCCTGGAAAAACAGCTGGCCCCAGCAAACCTGAGCCATGCCCAATGGAACCCTGATAATGAAATAGCAGGATGCAATTCTGAAATGGGCGATACTGGATTCGAACCAGTGACCCCTTCCGTGTGAAGGAAGTGCGCTACCGCTGTGCTAATCGCCCGCACCTCCGAATCTTAAAACACGGCCGGCCTGCTCCCTGGCCATCGCCAAGGCGAAAGCGCTCGCTCCAAAGCCAACCGAGCCAGCGGCCTCGGCACCAGGCCCACGCCCCAGACCTGCGGTCGGGGAGAATTGGCCTTTGCCCCACCCCGGCCAGCCCCTTGAGCGCAGCGCCTGAAGCCGTCAACCACCGCAGCGATTCCACCGGCCAGGCGACCGCCTCCAGCGGCGACAGCCCCAAAACCGCCCCAGCCCCGATCGATACCGAGCTGCTGGACGTGCTGGTGGTGGGCGGTGGGGTTTGCGGCACCGCCCTGCTGTTCGAGCTGGCCCGCTACACCGATCTGGGCCGCATCGCCCTGGTGGAGCGCTATGACCAGCTGGCCCTGGTGAACTCCAAGGCCACCAACAACAGCCAGACGATCCACTGCGGCGACATCGAGACCAACTACACGCTCGAGAAAGCCCTGCGGGTGAAACGCACCGCCGAGATGATCGTGCATTACGCCGAATTGCTGGATGGGGACAGCCGCGAGCGCTGTGTGTTTCGCACCCCCAAGATGGTGCTGGCGGTGGGGGAAAAAGAATGCGCAGTATTACGGGAGCGCTTTGAACGCTTCTCCCCCCACTTCCCAGCCATGGAACTGCTGGAGAAGCATCAGATAGCTGAGTGGGAACCGGCGGTAGCGCTGGTCGGTGGCCAACTGCGATCTGAACAATTGCTAGCCATCGGCATTCGCCGCACCTATACGGCCGTGGACTACGGCCAGCTCTCCGAGTCGTTCGTGCAGCAGGCCCAGGCCGCCATCAACGCCGCCACCGCTCTTGAGCAGCCGCCCGGCGAGCAGCGCCGCCTGGATCTAATCCTGGGTACCACGGTGGAGCGGATCCAGCCGGAGGGGGAGCTGTTTCGGGTGACCCTGGCGCCAACGCCTGGCTGTCAGCGGGGCCAGGGGCAACCGCGACAGTTACTCGCCCGCCACGTGGTGGTCAATGCCGGCGCCCACAGCCTGCTGATGGCCCAACGCATGGGCTTTGGGATGGAGTATTCATGCCTGCCGGTGGCCGGCAGCTTCTACTTCACCCCCGATCTACTCCAGGGCAAGGTGTACACGGTGCAAAACGACAAGCTGCCCTTTGCCGCCATCCATGGCGACCCGGATGTGGGCGCCGCCGGCAAAACTCGCTTTGGCCCCACAGCCCTACTGCTGCCGATGCTGGAGCGCTATAAACCTGCATCATTCTGGCAGTTCTTACAGGTATTACGACTGGATTGGGCAGTATTTTCCGTGTTGTGGCAGCTATTTCGCATTGCTGACATCCGCAACTACATCATAAAAAATATTCTTTTTGAGCTGCCATGGTTGCGCCGTCGGCTATTCCTGGCCGATGCCCGCAAGATCGTGCCCGGCATGACCATTGATCAGCTGAGCTTTGCTGAGGGCTATGGCGGTGTCAGGCCCCAACTGATCGACAAGCGGCAGCGCAAGCTGATCCTCGGCGAAGCCAGCATCGAGGCCATGCCGGGTCTGGTGTTCAATGTCACCCCCTCGCCGGGGGGCAGCTGCTGCCTGGGCAATGCCCACCGAGACCTGGAGGCGATTGTGAAGCGCTTGGGCTGTGGCTTCGATCGCAGCGGCCTGGAGCGGGAGCTATACGGCGAAAATAAATAAAATATGGCGAAACAGAATTAAGGAAGCTCTGAAATACCGCCATTTTGTCGCCCCAGTTAGCTGATAGCTGTTGCTGCATCAGGGCTCTGTTGGCCATGGCTCGGTTTTTTTTCAGAGGTTCCTTAAATATGGCGAAACCAGATACATGGGCCAAACATGGTGAAACCAAATCTAGCGAAACTAAATCCGAGAATCAAAATTGGCGAACTAAAATATTGCGAAACCCAATATTGCGATGCCAAATATGGCGAAACTAAATTAGATTCCGCCGCGAAACAGGTGGTTGTGGCTGGCTGAATAAAGCTTGGAGCGGGCCTCCTGGGGTGGCGCCAGCGCAGGGCTCACCACATAAAGAGTGGTGCGCACCAGGCCGCGCTCCTCGCTCACCTGGGCCATGGCGCTGAGGGGCACCACCGTGAGCCATTGATCGGGCCAGCTGACCCGATAGCCGATCGCCACCGGGGTATCGGCCGGATAGTGCCGCAGCAATTCCTCCTGCACCTCGGCCACATGGCGGGCGCTGAGATAAAGGCACAGGGAGGCGCGCAGGGCGGCCAGCCTGGCCAAGGATTCACTTTCCGGCACGCCGGTGCGACCGCCGGCCCGACTGAGCACGATCGTCTGCACCAGGCCCGGGATGGTCAGTTCGCTGCCCAGGGCGGCCGCCGTGGCCTGGTAGGCGCTGATGCCAGGCACCACCTGCACAGGGATCTCAGCATCGGCCAGCCGACAGATCTGCTCGGCCAGGGCCCCGTAGAGGCAGGGATCGCCGTCGTGCAGTCGCACCACCCGCTTGCCGGAGCGGGCCCGCTCCACCACGGCGGCGATCACCTCCTCCAGGGTGAGGGTGCTGGTGCGAATCCTTTCGCAAGTGGCGGGGGCCAGGGCGGGGATCTGGGGATTTACCAGCGAATCGGTCCAAACCAGCACCTCCGCCTGCTCGATCGCCCGAGCGGCGCGCAGGGTGAGCAGATCGGGGGCGCCGGGACCAGCCCCCACAATCCAGACGGGTTGGCTGGACATGATCAGGCCTCCTTGGCGCTGGGATCGGGTAGGGGTCGGCGCTTGCCGTAGAGCCACCACAGCCCCAGGGCGCCGAGGGCGATCAGCAGCAAACTGACCAGCTGGGCCATGCGCAGTCCCCCGGCACAGAAGGGGGGCACAGCAAATAGACAGAGGGGATCGAGGCGCAGGCCCTCAATCCACAACCGACCGCTGCTGTAGGCCATCAGGTAAACGCAACTCAAGGCCCCCGCCGGCAGCTGAATGCGACCGCGCCGAGCGCTGCGCAGCAGCTGCAGCAACAGCAGACAAACGCCCAGATTCCAAAGCGATTCGTACAGGAAGGTGGGGTGAAAACCAGTGGCAAACAGAAATTCTGAGGGCCGATTAGCCACCGGAATGGCCAACTTCCAGGGCAGGTCGGTGGGTAGCCCGAAGGCCTCGGAGTTGAAGAAATTGCCCCAGCGGCCAATCGCCTGGCCCAGGGCCACCGCCGGCACCAGCACGTCGAGCAGGGCCCAAAAGGGCTGGCGGCGCCAGCGGCAGTAGAGGATTGTCACCAAGCTGCCGCCGATCAAGGCGCCGTGGATGGCGATGCCACCGCGCCAGATGGCAAAAATATCGAGCCAATTGCCGGCGTACTGGCGCCACTCCAGCGCCACGTAGTAAAGGCGAGCGCCGATTACGGCACCGAGCACCAATAGCGGCAGCAGGTCGGCGATCACAGCGGCATCAATGCCCCGGGTGCGACCCAAGCGGGTGGCCAGGGCCAGGCCCAGCAGCACCGCCAGGGCAATCAGCAGGCCATACCAGCGCAAGGCAATGGGGCCCAACTGGAATACCAGGGGCCCCGGAGAGGTGAACACCAAAAACGGCATCAGGCCGGCGATGAAGAGTTACGCGAAGGGACCAGAGGGCTGCAGATCAGATGCCTTCGGCAGCCTGCACCTTCTCCACCTGACGCTTCTTGAGCACCAGGAAGATCTGAGCCATGGCGATGGCGGCAAAGAAAGCCAGCATCCCGTAGATGCGCACCGGATTTTGCAGCACAACTTCGGTATCCAGCTGACCAAAACCACCCACGTTTGGATCATTGGTGATCGGAGCGCCGGCGGCAACGCTGTCGCCCACTGCCACGATCAAACTGGGACCGGCCGGCACGGTGTCGGTGACGCTGCTGCCATCGGCGCCGGTGATGGTGACTTGGGTGGCGCCGTTTTCGCCGGCTTCGATCGAGGCGATGCTGCCAGCGACAGAAGCGGTGAAGACGCCGTTGTTGCTCTTCTCACCGGTGGGATACACCTGGCCGCGGCCGCGGTTGCCACCCACGTGAATCTGATACTTGCCGAAGTGGATCGAGCTGTCGCTGGCCGGATCCGGGGAGAGGATCGGGAAGACGATCTCCTGGTGCTGCTCGCCGGAGATGGGGCCCACCAACAGGATGTTCGGCTGCTCCTCGGAGTATTGGGAGTAGTAGACCCCGGCGGTCTCCTGCTTGAGCTCCTCGCTGAGGCGCTCCTGGGGGGCGAGCTTGAAGCCATCGGGCAACATCACCACCGCCCCCACGTTCAAGCCCACGAGGCTGCCGTCACCGGCCAGTTCCTGCACGGAGGTGTCGTAAGGAATCTCAACAACCGCCTTGAACACGGTGTCGGGGAAGACCGCCTGGGGCACCTCCACCCGGGTGGGCATCTTGGCCAGGTGGCAGTTGGCGCAGACAATCTTGCCGGTGGCTTCCCGCGGCGAGGCGTAGTTCTGCTGGGCCCAGAACGGGTAGGCCCAGCTGGGGGAAGCGCCGGCCAAGATCACGGTGATGCCGAGCAGGGAGCCGAGCAGTAAGGAGAGGGAGCGACGCATCAGGGGAGGGGCAGGCGACGGAGCTAACGGGGGAGCTTGATAAACAAAAGAGCTTGCTAAGGAAGCAGGGATCAGCCCCACCAGGGCTTTTCGCCGGTGCGGAAATCGGTTTCAGACCACTGGCTCAAAAACACCGTGTCGTTATCAACCGTCACGTGGGCCAGGGCGAGGGAGAGAGGCGCCGGACCGCGCACCACCTTGCCGTTGGCGTCGTACTGGGAACCGTGGCAGGGGCACATGAATTTATTGGCGCCGCTGTTCCAGGGCACCACGCAGCCCAGGTGGGTGCAGATGGCGTTGATGCCGAAGTTGCCGATGGCCTGGTCGCCCTCGACGATCAGGTAGGTGGGATCGCCCTTGAGACCCTGCACCAGGCTGCGATCACCCTCCTTGTGGCTGGCCAGCCAGCCGCTGGCGGTAACGGTGTTGCCAAGCTCGTCCTTGGCGCTGCTGCCGCCACCACCGCCCGCCGCCCGGGGCGGAATGAAGTAGTTGGCAACTGGATAGAGGGCCCCCAGGGCCACCCCGGTGACCGAGCCAAAGGTCAGCAGGTTCATGAACTGCCGACGACCCATTCCGGGCACATCACCATTTGAAGCGCTCGCTGGAAACTGGGTCATACGGTGCGGGCGGAGAAGCCACTGCTGCGTGGCGCCACATTAAAACCTGCCCTTCCCGCCCTGGGGCCCGCTGGCGCCGCTGCCGGCGGGCCTGCAACATGCTGTTGTCCAGCTGGTTTGCCTTGATCTCCGCCGGCTCCGATTGCCCAGCAGCGCCGCTTACGGCGGCAGAAGTACTGGCCCTGCTGCGCCAGCGCTGGCGCGCCTCCTACGACCTGCAGCTGGTGCAGCGCAGTCGCCGCCTCTACCTGCAGGTGATGTGGGCCTATCTGGAGCAGCAGTCCTTCCCGCTCTCCGCCGAGGCCTACAACGCCAAACTGGAGCGGCTGGTGGCGCTGCTCAACGAACTGGGGGTGGCCGATCAGGTGCGCCACTGGCTGACCACCACCAGCGACAAGCCCAGGCTGGGCAAGGCGATGGGCCTGGCCCTGGCCTTGCCCCCCGACCGGGCCAGCGAGTTTCTGCTCTAGCGACAAAGGCGACCTGGGGATCAGTCGCCAGCCGGTCTCAGGCGTTCGGCCAGGGACACCAGCACCAGGCCCACTAAATAAAGGGCCATGATCGCGCCGGCCAACAGCAGCATGGTGACCGGATCGGTGGAGGGGGTGATCACTGCGCTCGCAACTGCAGCACTGAGCAGCACCCAGCGCCAGGCAGCCCCCATGGTGCTGGCCCGGATCAGGCCCAGGGCGCCAAGAATCAGCTGCAACACCGGCAGCTGAAAGCTCAAGGCGGTGGCCACCATCAGCAACAGCACAAAATCCAAGTAGCGCTCGATCGACCACATCGGCTCGACCACGTCGGCGCCATAGCTGACCAAAAAGTTCAGGGCAGCTGGCACCAGGGCCCACCAGGCGAACACCAGACCCCCGGCGAACAGCAGCGCAGAAGCGGCCACCGCCGGGGCCACCAGCCGCCGCTCCCGCCGGCTGAGGCCGGGCAACACAAAGGCCAGGGCCTCGTAGAGCATGTAGGGAAGCGCCAGGGTGAGGCCCCCGTAGCCGGCCACCTTCAAAGAAACAAACAAAAACTCTCCCGGCGCCAGCTGCAGAAAGCGAATTTCACCGGCGGGCAGCTCCAGCAAGCGCACCAGCGGCCGCACGAAGGCCAGGCAGGCCGCCGCAGCCAACACCAGGGCCACCAGGCTGCGCAGGATGCGTCGCCGCAACTCCTCCAGGTGCTCCACCAGGGTCATCTCCACCTCGCCCGGGAAGCTGTCCGGGTCGGCAGTGCCGCTCTGCCGCGGCGGCTTTGGCGCCAGGGCCACCTGTGGATCGGCAGGGGTTGAGCGCTCGTCTGTGGAGACGGCTGGTGTAATCGCCTGAACGGTTGGCTGTAAAGACTCGGGAATGGTCATCGCCCCGACGCAGGCTTGAGGCTAGGCACCGCCGCCAACAGGGCGTCCGCCCGCTGCGGTAGGCCCCACAGAACAGTGCCGCCCCGGTGACTGACCGTGCCCGGCACGGCGGCGGGGATGCGCTGGAGGTCATCTGTGGGCACCATCACCACCGGCACGCGGCTGTTGCCCCGGCCGCGACTGAAGTGGGCCGCCAGATCGGCCGCCCACTGCAGGTCCGCGTCGGATGCCACCCGGGCGGAGCTTTTCAGCACCACGTGGCTGCCGGGCAGCTCCTGGGCGTGGAACCAGAGATCGCCGCGGCGGGCCTGGCGCAGGCTGATCCATTCATTTTGACGGTGGTTGCGGCCCACTTGCACGATCAGACCATCCGGGGTTTGCAGCTCCAGCGGCCGGGGAACGCCGCGCTGCTCCCTGCGGCCGCCAGCCCCGGGCGCCTGACGCCGCCCCAACCCCAGCAGGGCGGCGCTGTCCTGGGCGAGCCCCCGCAACTGCTCCAGGTCGTCGGCCTGCTCCAGGTAGATGAGGCTGGCCTCGATGGCCTCCCGCCGCTGCCGGTGCAACTCCAGTCGCTCCTCTATGACCGCCACGGCCCGGCGCAACTTGCGGGCGCGCTTGTAGAGCGCCTGGGCCGAGTCGATGCAGGCGCGGCTGGGCTGCCGCTGACTGAGCAGCTGATCGGCCTGAGTTTGTAAATCCTGGCTGCCCCGGGTGGCTGCCAACAGCCCCTGCTGTTCGCTGGCCTGGTGGCCTTCCCGCTCGGCGGCCTGCTCCAGGCGATGCCGCAACTGCTGGCGCTGCTGTTCCAACCGGCGGCTATCGAGCCTCAGCTGGTAGTAACTGGCGATCGCCTGATTGAGCGGCCAAACCGTTCCCCTGGCCGCCACCGCCGCCCTCCCAGCTGCCCCTGGCTGGTGAACGCCTTGGGGGCTAGGGCCATCGCTGCTGGGGCCATCGCTGCTGAGGCCATCGCTGGCCAAGACCGCTGACCAGCAGCGGTAGCCAGGGCCCTGGGGCTGCCATTGGAAGCGCTCGGCAGCCACCGCCTCCAACCAGTGGCGCCAGTTCCGCCAGAACAGCTGCCACTGGTCATCGCTCAACGCCCCCACCGGCAACTGCTGCAAGTCGGCGGGAAGCAGGTGCGCCACCAGCGCTGGACTGACCCCCTGATAGGCCCCCAGCAGGGCCTGGGCCAGGGGCAGGGGCAGCAGGCTGAGCCGCCGCCGCCAACTGGCGGCGCTCTCCTCCAGCCGGGGTGGCTCGCCAGCCAGGGGGGGAGGATTTATGTAGTCGTCGCCGGTGCCGATCGGCCGCAGCCTGGATTGTTGCGAGCGCACCTGGCGGGCCAGGGCGATCACCCGCATCTGGCCATCGAGCAGCAACAGGTTGCTGTGGCGACCCATCAATTCGGCCACCAGCCAACGTTCGGGCGGTTCTGCGGGCCGCCGCGCGAAGGCCAACTTCACCACCCGCTCCCAACCCGGCTGCTCGATCGCCACCAGGGCCAGACCGCGCAGGCCATGCTGCAACTGCTGGGCCAAGGTGCTGCCATCGCCCTGGCGCGGCGGCGGATCGATGCGATGCAGCCGAGCTGCATCGGGCTGCCAGCTGAGCTCCAGCCAATGGATGCCAGTGAGGCTGCGCAGGCCCAGCTGGATCGCCTGGGGATCGGGCTGCTGGGCCTTTTCAAAGCGACTGGGCAGCAGATTGGCCCGCCATTCCGTTAACACCGCCTTGAGGCTGGTGACATCCAGTTGCTGCAGGCCTGGCTGCTGGGGCTGCCGGCTGGCCATGGCGCTGGGGAGGATTGGGTCCGGTGGCTTTCTACTGTGCAGTGCTGCCTGCAGCTGTGCCATGGCCCCCGGGCGCCTCACCGTGATCACCGGCCCCAGCGGGGTGGGCAAGGGCACCCTGGTGGCCCGCTTGCTGGCCAAACACCCCAGCATCTGGCTATCGGTGTCGGCCACCACCCGGGCGCCGCGCCAGGGCGAGCTGCCAGGCCATAGCTACTTCTTCTTGAACCGCGAGCAGTTTGAGCTGCAGGTGGCCGAAGCGGGCTTTCTGGAATGGGCCGAATTTGCCGGCAATCTTTATGGCACCCCGCGCAATGCCGTGGAAGAGCAGTTAGCCGCTGGCCGGCCAGTTTTGCTGGAAATCGAATTGGAGGGGGCAAGACAAGTGCGTCGCAGCTTCCCGGCTGGCTTCCAGGTGTTTGTGCGCCCCCCCAGTTTCGCCGAGCTGGAGCGACGCATCCGCAGCCGTGGCACCGATAGCGAGGAGGCGATCGGCCGACGGCTGCAGCGGGCCCAGGTGGAACTGGCTGCGGCCGAGGAATTTGACGCAATCCTGGTGAACGACGACCTCGATCAAGCCCTGGCGGCACTAGAAGCGCAGATGGGCCTAATCAACTGAGGGCAGCTTTGCTGCGATTTGCAGCTGTGATTGGGCGCTTTCAAGAATGGGCGCCTCGAAAAGCACCCCACCACTCGCCGGAGCGAGGGATAATTCAGTCGCTGCAACGTTACGCGCGGCGCGGCGACATTTATGGCCCAGCGGATATGTATGGACAACATAAAAGGTAAAAGGCGGCCCCCAGGGGAGCCGCCAATCAAAATCTATTAAACTAGCGATTAAAGCCTACTAATCAAAACCCTTCAATCAAAGGGGGTGGAAGAGCAGGTCGGGGAAGAAGCGGTTGAACTCGATCAAGATGCCAGCTGTGATGGTGAACCAGACGGCTGCGAAAACCGGGGCGGTGGTGAGGAATTTTTTCATGGCTTTTGAAGGCGGAACGACGATAAAAAAGTGACGGAAAAAAGCGAAGGCTGGATTTACTTTGATTCTGGCTAATCCCAGACTGCCAGGGTCAGCAATAACCTGGCAAACCCAATCCCTAGGCGAATCTCAGCTGCTCTCAGCTGCGCATCTCAGCGAGGCGAGACAGTCACTTTGGAGTCGGATTCCACCAGCTGACCGCCGGTGAATTCCTTGAAAGCAGCCAGGGGCCAGGAGGCGGCGCCCAGGGTGCTCTTGAAAGCAAGGCCAAGATCGATCTGGATTTCCTTCATTGTGGCGTCCTTGTCGTTGCGGATCGCCTGCAGATAGCTACGACCAGCCCAGCCAATGGTGCCGGCGATGTAAAGGAAAGCGATGCCGGGGATGATGAAATCACCGGCGTGGCTCCAGCGGCCGTCCACGATCAGGTGGGGCAGGCCATCGGTGCCGCAGAGGGCCTGGCTGTACATGTCAAAGCGAGCCTTGGCCTGGTCGGTTTTGGCAGCAGCGGCCCGTTGCTGGAAACGGGCGCTTTCAGAGCAGGGTGTGAGGCCGCCTACATCTGCCTGGGCTCCGGAAGCAAATCCGAAGAGCAGGAATGCGGAGAGAACGACGGCAAAGAGACGGCGCATCGGGGTCGGGCCCGCAAAGGAGCAGGATGTCTTGCCGGACACTAGGTGAGGCGGTGTAAACCGATGCCCACGGTGCTAGCCCTCGAAACAAGTTGTGACGAGTCGGCTGCGGCAATCGTTTGCGATCGGCGCGTGCTGGCCAGTGCCGTGGCCTCCCAGGTGGAGGAGCACGCCCGCTGGGGTGGCGTGGTGCCGGAGATCGCCTCGCGCCGCCATGTGGAGGCCCTGCCACTGTTGATCGAGCGGGTATGCGCCGAAAGCGGCCTTTCCCTTTCAGCCGTGGATGCGGTGGCCGCCACGGTGGCGCCGGGGCTGCTGGGCGCCTTGCTGGTGGCCTCGGTCACCGGTCGCACCCTGGCCCGACTGCACAACAAGCCGTTCCTGGGGGTGCACCACCTGGAGGGCCATCTCTGCTCGGTGCAGCTGGGGGAACCCCTGCCAGCGGGTCCCTACCTGGTGCTGCTGGTGAGCGGTGGCCACACCGAGTTGATTCGGGTGGATGGCCCTGGCCAATACCGGCGCTTGGGCCGCAGCCATGACGATGCCGCCGGCGAGGCCTTCGACAAGGTGGCGCGGCTGCTGGGCCTCGGCTACCCGGGCGGTCCGGCGATCCAGGCCGCCGCCGCCGCCGGGGATGCCAACCGTTTTGAGCTGCCCAAGGGCCGGGTGTCGCGGCCGGAGGGGGGCTTCCACCCCTACGACTTCAGCTTCAGTGGCCTCAAAACCGCCATGCTCCGCCAGGTGCGGGCCCTGGAGGGGGAGGCCGGGGAGGCCAGCCTGCCCGTGGCCGATCTGGCGGCCAGCTTCGAGCGGGTGGTGGCGGAGGTGTTGGTGGAACGCAGCTGCCGCTGCGCCGCCGACGAGGGCCTGGCCACCCTGGTGCTGGTGGGAGGGGTGGCCGCCAACCGGCGGCTCAGACAGCTGCTGGAAAGGCGTTGCGAAGCCATCGGCCTGCAGTGGCGGGTGGCACCGCTGGCCTATTGCACAGACAACGCGGCGATGATCGGCGTGGCGGCGGCCGAACGACTGGCCCAGGGCCATTGCAGCCCAGGCGATCTGGGGGTGGCGGCGCGCTTGCCCCTGGCCGAGGCGGAGGGTCTTTATCAAACGCCAGCCCTTTTTTAAGCCTAGGCTGATCCCATAGAAGATATCTGCGACGGTGCCATGAATGCCCCCTCCAGCGAAGGCCTGGTTGCCGCCTCCCTGCAGGCGGAACCCCTAGCTAACGCTGCTGAGGGCATCGCCGGCCCAGCTGCAGCTGGCGGGGCCGATCCAGCCACGGCCAATCTGGATTCAGAGCCGGTGAGTGCGGCGGAACTTAATTCTTGGCGGCGCGGCTTTACGCCCCAGGCGGAAATCTGGAACGGCCGCCTGGCAATGCTGGGGCTATCAGTAGGCCTAACCCTGTTGCTGCTGGGCCGCCTCTGGGCCGGCTGAGCTGGCTCAGCGCCAAAATATGTCGCTCGGCCTGGCCCTATTGCTGGTAGGTCGCGTCTGGGCCAGGGAAATCCAAGGGCAGCATCCCTAGGATCCGCCCATCTGGACCCCGGCCGTGGCGAACCCCCTGGTGACGATCGTGCTGGGCACCAGGCCCGAGGCGATCAAACTGGCGCCGGTAATCAGGGCTTTCCAGCAGGCCGCTGATTTCCGCACCCGGGTGGTGCTCACGGGCCAGCACCGGGAGATGGTGAGCCAGGTGATGGATCTATTCGGCATCACAGCCGACTGCGATCTGGCCCTGATGGCCCCGAAGCAAACCCTCACCCATGTGACCTGCGGGGCCCTGGCGGGGCTGGAGCGCGAATTCGCCGACCATCGGCCGGAGCTGGTGTTGGTGCAGGGCGACACCAGCACCGCCTTCGCCTCGGCCCTGGCGGCCTTCTACGCCCAGATCCCCGTGGGCCATGTGGAGGCGGGTCTGCGCACCGACAACCTGTTCGACCCCTTCCCTGAGGAGGCCAACCGCCGCCTGATCTCCCAGCTGGCCCTGCTCCACTTCGCCCCCACGCCGGTGGCGGCGGCCAACTGCCGGGCCTCCGGCGTGATCGGCGAGGTGCTCACCACCGGCAACACAGTGATTGATGCACTGCTGCTGATGGCCGAACAGGCCCCGGCCTACGCCCTGCCCGGTCTGGATTGGCAGCGGCAGCGGGTGATCCTGGCCACGGTGCACAGACGCGAGAACTGGGGCGACCGGCTCAGCGCCATCGGCAATGGCTTCCTGGAGCTGCTGGAGCGGTTCCCCGATCTGGCACTGCTGCTGCCGCTGCACCGCAACCCCACCGTGCGCGAACCGCTGCAGGCGATGCTCGGATCCCATCCGCGCGCCTTCCTCACCGAGCCGCTCGACTACGACCAATTGGTGGCCGCCATGCGGGGCGCCACCCTGGTGCTCACCGATTCCGGCGGCCTCCAGGAGGAGGCCCCAGCCCTGGGCAAACCCGTGTTGGTGCTGCGCCGCACCACCGAACGACCGGAGGCGGTGAGCGCCGGCACCGCCAAGCTGATCGGCACCGCCAGCGCCGACATCGTCGCTGAGGCCAGCAGGCTGCTCACCGATCCGGCGGCCTACGAGGCGATGGCCAGGGCCCACAACCCCTTCGGCGATGGTCAGGCCAGCGGCAGAATCCTGGCGGCCTGCCGCCAGTTTCTGGCCGCCAGAGCTGAGAACGCAGACTCGTAAATGCCGGTTGGCTAGCTGCGCTTCCTGGCCCAGGGGGGCAGGTCGATGAAGATGCGGGTGCCGGCCTCAAGGCCAGAGAGGATCTGGGTGTTGCGGCCCGCGCTCACCCCCAGTTCCACGGGCTGAAAGCGGGGCCGATCGTTGGCGTCCACCAGCAGCACACCGGGCTTGCCCTGTTCGGTGACCACGGCCACGGTGGGCACCAGGGTGTCGGCACGCAGGGTGCCGGTCTGAAAATCCACGTCGGCGGTCATACCGATCCGCAGTAATGGCACCTCGTCAACAAAGCGCAAAACCACGTCAAAAGAGGTGACGTTGTTCAGCTTCACCGCCCGCGGCGCAATTCGCTTCACACGAGCCGCGAAACGTTGATCCGGGAAGGAATCCACCCGCACCTTGGCCAATTGGCCCAAGCTGATCCGGCCGATATCGCTCTCGGGCACCTTGGCCACCACCTCCAACCCCTGCACCAGCTCCACGATCGATGAGCTGGTGGCACCAGCGTTGGCCGAGGCGGTGGTGGTGGGGGTGACAAAGGAACCGGGATCGGTGAACCGCTGGCTGATCACGCCACTGAAGGGGGCCCGCACGATCAATTCACTGCGCTCCACCTGGCGCTGCTGCAGCCGCTCGCGGGCCGCTTCCATGGCGGCTCGATCGGCCTGGTAGGCACTCAGGGCCCGGTTGTAGTCATCGGCGCTGATCGCTTTGCTTTCAAACAGCTGGCGACGCCTCTGCCATTCGCTGCGGGTGCGCTCCAACTGGGCCGTCGCCACCCGCAGGTTGAACTGGAATTCGGCGATGCGATCGTCCAGATCGCCGCTATCCATCCGGGCCAAGGCCTGGCCGCGCACCACCCGGTCCCCCTCCTCCACGTCGAGATCCAGCAGCACTCCCTGGCGCTTGGGGCTCACATTCACCCGCTGCACGGCGGCCAGTTCCCCCGTGGCGGTCACCACCCCGGGCAGGCTGCCGGATTCGGCCACCACCGTGTACTTGGCCAGATTGCGGGCACCACGGGCCTGCTGGCGCTGCCAGAGGCCAAAGCCAACAGCCAGCAACACCACCGCGGCCGCCGCCCAAAGGCGACGCCGCCGCAACAGGGGGCGCTGCAGGGGAGAAGTAGCCAAAGGGATGGCGGAGGGCTGGCTGAGGACAGGGGGTTGCCCAGAAATCGGGGGTTGCCCAGGGATCGGGGGTTGCCCAGGGATCGGGGGCTGACCAGTAATCGGGGGCTGACCAGGGGCTGGGGGCTGACCAGGGGCCTCGGGCTGGGTGGTGAGGGTGGAGATGGCCGGCAGGTCGCTGGAGCCATTCTCGCTCGATCCTCAAGAGACTGCGGTTTTCCAGCCCCTTGGCCACCCAGCCGTAAAGGCCATCGAGAAGCTGGCGCTGTCAATCGCTGGGGATCCCCCTGGCCGGTAATCCTCAGCAGCCGGGGAGGCCCGTAGATTTCAACGATGCTAAAAGCCGGAATCGTGGGGCTGCCCAACGTGGGCAAGTCCACCCTGTTCAACGCCCTGGTGGCCAACGCCCAAGCGGAGGCGGCCAACTATCCCTTCTGCACCATCGAGCCCAACTCCGGGGTGGTGGCGGTGCCTGACCCGCGCCTGAACCAGCTGGCCGAGCTGAGCGGCAGCCGCGAATTGATCCCCACCAGGGTGGAGTTCGTGGACATTGCCGGCCTGGTGGCGGGCGCCAGCCAGGGGGAGGGTCTGGGGAACAAATTCCTGGCCAACATCCGCGAGGTGGACGCCATCGTGCATGTGGTGCGCTGCTTTGACAACGACGACGTGATCCACGTGTCGGGTTCGGTGGGGCCGGCCAGGGACGCCGAAGTGATCAATCTGGAACTGGCGCTGGCCGATCTGGCCCAGGTGGAGAAGCGGCGCGATCGGATCAAAAAACAGCTGCGCACCAGTAAGGAGGCCCTGCTGGAAGACACGCTGCTGGAACGCATCCAGGCCCAGTTGGATGGCGGCGGTGCCGTGCGCTCCCTGGGGCTCAGCGATGAGGAGGCCGATCTGGTCAAACCGCTCGGCCTACTCACCGCCAAGCCAATCATCTATGCCACCAATGTGAGCGAAGACGACCTGGCCAGCGGCAATAGCTATGTGGAAGCAGTGCAAAAACTGGCCGCCCAGGAGGGGGCAGAAACCGTGCTCATCTCCGCCCAGGTGGAGGCCGAATTAATCGAGCTGCCAGAAGCGGATCGGCTGGAGTTTCTTGCGGGCCTAGGGGTGGAGGAAGGTGGTCTGCAGGGACTGATTCGCGCCACCTATCGACTGCTGGGCCTGCGCACCTATTTCACCACTGGCCCCAAGGAAAGCCGCGCCTGGACGATCAAGGCGGGCATGAGCGCCCCCCAAGCGGCAGGGGTGATCCACACCGATTTCGAGCGGGGCTTCATCCGCGCCCAAACGATCGGCTACAGCCAACTGCTGGAGGCCGGCTCCCTGGTGGAGGCCCGCAACAAGGGCTGGCTACGCAGCGAGGGCAAAGAATATGTGGTGCAAGAGGGGGATGTAATGGAATTTTTGTTTAACGTTTAATTCAGTTACCCATACTTTCTTCGCTTATAATTCTGTCAATTGCAATTTTTTCGCTTATTATTCTGCCACTGAAGCAGGAACCCCCAGGAAAATCGCCATCAGTGGCCCGGCTAATCGATAATTTTTTTGCTACTTTCGCCCAGTCAATTGCCTGCCACTTGCCTTCTACTTGCTGGTCGATTGCCCAATACTGCCCTGTCCATGAGAACAGAGCTGCAGAAGCTGGGGGGGGGCCGCCGTCCCCAAAGTGATTGGATAAGAAAAGGTTGATATGGGCCGTTCAGCTATAAATATTGATCTCTACTCAGCCGGCTGGGGCTTGATGGCGGCGAGGGCGGTTTCAATCATCGCTGCTGTCACTGGAATCGTTTCCAGTTCGTCGGCGTTATCGAGAAAGGCATCAAAAGAGGCATAGCGGCGCAGACAGGGAGCGGCGCCAGCGGCGCAGGCCTCCTCCCAGCTGGCCACTTCTGGGGCCACGGCGGCATAGGCCTCCAGGGCCTCACCCAGATCACCGCCATCGCCGATCGCTTCGCCCTGCCAGATCACCTCAAAAAAAGCCAAGAGACGCCTCGATCAGCAAGCCCATCCTAGGGCGATGCCACCAGCCAGCTATTGATTAGCTGAGAACGCCCTACTGGTCAGCACAGACCAGAGTGGCAGTTAGCAGGCCAGCTACACCGGTCACCAGTTGACGGCCAAGCAACTCATCAAACGGCGGGTAACACGACAGGAGCGATGCACCTGTCACCTAAATGACAAGTAATTGTCGACAAAAAGACAAACCATTGTCGTCCAAAACACTCAAAGATCCAGCCCATTGCCCTACTCTTAAATTATGGAAGGCAAAAGTCATTCCATCCCATTCAGCAGGAGATTTCAGCCATGCCTACAGGCACATCAGCATCCGAAATCATTTCAGGAACCATTTTTGATGAGATTTATCTAGGCCTCGCAGGCAACGACACGTTAAATGGAAGCGCTGGGTTTGACACCCTAGACGGTGGAGCAGGTAGCGATGTTGCTGATTACACAAGCATCGGTACAGTTGTCACCCTGGGTGCTTTCGGTACACTCACCAAGGGATCCTTCACCGACAGGCTAATCAGCATCGAAAGGATAGTTGGCAGCAGCCTGCTGGGGGACACCGTCGATCTAAGCGGGACCATCGCGCCAGCAACCAACACCTCCGCCAATCTCGCCAGTGGGTTGATCAACATCAATGGCCCCAGCGGCGTGCTGATCGTAAACGGCGTACCACTTAGTTTCAGCGTCAGCCAGTTTGAAAACGTAATCGGTAGCAGCTTTAACGACAATATCACCGGCAACAACAGCAATAACATCCTCAATGGTGGTGGCGGTGCCGACATCTTGGCAGGCCTATCAGGCGACGACACCTATGTTGTCGATAACATCGGCGATGTAGTAACAGAAGCTGCTGCCGCAGGTACAGATACAGTTCAGAGCTCCATCACCTATACATTAGGTGCAAACCTGGAGAATCTCACCCTCACCGGCTTTGCCAACATCAATGGCACGGGGAACACTCTTAACAACGTCATCACAGGGAACTCGGGCAACAACATCCTCAACGGCGGCACCGGTGTCGACACCATGGCAGGTGGCGCCGGTAATGACACCTATGTGGTTGATAACGCTGGCGATATAGTGATAGAAGCTGCCGCTGCAGGCACCGATACAGTTCAGAGCTCCATCACCTATACATTAGGTGCAAACCTGGAGAATCTCACCCTCACCGGCTTTGCCAACATCAATGGCACGGGGAACACTCTTAACAACGTCATCACAGGGAACTCGGGCAACAACATCCTTGATGGCGGCGCCGGTGCCGACACCTTGAATGGTGGATTAGGCAACGACACCTATGTTGTCGATAACATCGGCGATGTAGTAACAGAAGCCGCCGGCGCAGGCACAGATACTGTTCAGAGCTCCATCACCTATACATTGGGTGCGAACCTGGAGAATTTAATCCTTACCGGAGCTGCCTCCATCAATGGCACAGGGAACACGGGCAACAACATCCTCACGGGGAATACTGGCAACAACAGCCTCAATGGCGGCACCGGTGCCGACAACATGGCCGGTGGATTAGGCAATGACACCTATGTTGTCGATAACATCGGCGATGTAGTAACAGAAGCCGCCGCCGCAGGCATCGATTTGGTTCAGAGCTCCATCACCTTTACATTGGGTGCAAACCTGGAGAATCTAAACCTCACCGGTGCTGCCGCCATCAATGGCGTGGGCAACAGCCTGGACAACATCATCACGGGGAACACGGCCAATAACATTCTCAGCGGTGGTGATGGCAACGACATACTTAATGGCGGAGCCGGTGTCGACCTCTTGATAGGTGGATTAGGCAACGATACCTATGTGGTTGACAACGCTGGCGATGCAGTCATAGAGGCTATCAGCGCAGGTACCGACACGGTTCAGAGCTCCGTCACCTATACATTGGCTGCAAACTTGGAGAATCTAACCCTCACCGGTGCTGCCCTCATCAACGGCACAGGCAATGACCTTAACAACGTAATCTCAGGTAACAGTGCCAACAATATCATCACAGGCGGCCTAGGCAGTGACACCCTCACCGGCGGCAATGGCAACGACACATTCGTGTACAACTCCATTTCAGACTCTGCATTTGGACCGCTATTTGGACCATTGGCAAATCTAGACACTATTAACCTATTCCAAATCGGTGGCGCATCTGGTACAGATAGAATAGATCTAAGCGCAATTGATGCCAACGTAACCTTCACTGCTACTGGCAATCAAGCCTTTACTTTCATAGGCTTAATGGGTGGCATCTTTGGCAGCCCCGTATTTTCAAATGTGGGCCAATTAGGATACCAAGTGAGTGGGGGCAATCTGTTCCTGTTCGGCAACGTGGATGCGAACCTGAACAACGCGGAGTTTGCGCTGCAGCTGGCTGGCCTGACCAGCATCACCGCCGCCAATATCACGCTCTAATCAGGACGGGCCTGTTAGGGCAGGCCCATTGCCTAACCAAGCAAGCTCCCTGAGTTTGCCTGGCCAGGTAATGGGCCCATTACCTCTTCATAGCCGGTGCGGCGCCGCTTATCCAGGTCTTCCAGGTAGCGGCGCTCGGCGTAGTAAAGCTGCTGAAAGCGCAGGGCATCGCCGTTCAGCTCGGCGAACAGAGCTTCAATCCGCTGTTCCATGTCGGCGAGGGGATCGATGCTGGCGGCGCAGGCCGCATCTGGGCCATTAACACCAGCGGCGCCTTCAACGCCAGCTGCGCCGGCCTCCTGCTCCAAAAGCCGGGCAATGCAGCGCTCCAGGGTTTCCAATCGCTGGCCGCTCCAGGCAGCCAACAGGTGGCGGCAGCGCTTAAAGCTGCGCTGCCGCTCCAGGGCCGCCGTGGCCCCCCGCAGCTGCAGCAGGGGATGGCGCAGGGCCAGGCGCTGCACCTCGCTGGGCTCCAGCAGCGGCATCAGCCGGTTGAGCAGGGCGCTCTGGTCCACCAGCAGCTGCTCCCCCAGCAGGCGCAGCAAATCCAGATCGGCCAACTGCTCGCCGCCATCGCTGCCGCGGTTGATCGCCTCCAGCCGACCCGCCCCCAGGTTGTCCTCCTCCAAATTGCTGATCGCCGCCCAGAGCTGACGGTGGTGGGCGAGGGCGAAATCGTCCAGCTCCCGGCGCCGCAGCTCGGCGCGGATGGCACCCCGATGGACTGGACAGTGGAGATAGAGGCGCAGCAGCTCCGCCTCCGCCCGCTCCCGCAAGCCCGCCTCCCCCGGTTGCTCCCACTTCTGTGATCGGCCATGCCAGCGCTGGCCCTTCACCTGCTGGCGCAGGTCGTCCTCCAGCTGCAGGGCCAGCCGCGCCTGGCCACCGGAAAGCCGCTCGGCAACCTGCTGCAGGTAGTGGCTGCGCACAGCGCTCTGGGGCAACTTGCCCAGCAGCGCCACCAGGGCGGTGACCGCCTGTTGAAACTGATCCACCCGGGCCAGATCGCGACCGGCTAGCACCTGATCAATCTGCCAATCGAGCCAGAGGGGCGCCTCCTCCAGCAGCGCTCGATAATCGCCGGCCCCTTTCTGCTGCAGGAATTCATCCGGGTCCTTGCCGGCCGGCAGGTGCAGCACCCGCAACTCCAACTGCCCCTGGAGGGCCAACTGCTCCACCGCCCCGATCGCCCGCTGGGCGGCGCGCACGCCGGCGCCATCGCTGTCGAAATTGAGGATCAGCCGCTTGCTGTCGCAGCAGCGACATAGCTGGGTGATTTGCTGGCTGCTCAGGGCTGTGCCCAGGGCAGCCACCGAATTGGTGATGCCGGCGGCATGCAGGGCGATCACATCGAAATAACCCTCCACCACCACCGCCTGATCCTGTTGGCGAATCGCCGTGGCGGCCCGATCCAAGCCAAACAGGTGTTTGCCCTTCTCAAATACCTCCGTCTCGGGGGAATTGAGGTATTTAGGTTCGGCGGCGCCGAGGCTGCGGCCGCCAAAGCCAATCACCCGGCCCTGCCGGTCGTGGATCGGCACCATCACCCGACCGCGAAAGCGGTCATAAAACCCCTCGCCCCCCTTGCGCGCCACCACCAGACCGGCCGCCTCCAGCAGCTCCGCCGCAAAACCCTCCACCTGCTGCAGGTGCTTGAGCAGCCCATCCCACTGATCCGGGGCATAGCCCAACTGGAAGGCCTCCAGGCTGGACTCGCTAAGGCGGCGGTCTTGCTGCAAATAGCTAAGCGCCTGCTGGCCATCGGCCGAGCGCAACTGGGAACGGAACCAGCCGGCCGCCAGGCTGAGCACCCGATGCAGCTGCTCGCGGCGGGAGAGCTGCTGGCGGAGCCGCTCCTGTTGCGGACCATCCAGGGTTTCAACCGGCAACTGATAGCGCCGCGCCAGCTCCAGCACCACATCGCTGAAATTCTGGCGCTGCAGTTCCATCAGGAACTTGATCGCATTGCCGCCGGCACCACAGGAAAAGCAGTAATAAAATTGTTTGGCTGGCGATACCGTCATCGACGGCGAGCTGTCGTCGTGGAAGGGACAGATGCCAACAAACTCCCGCCCCTTTTTCTTGAGCACCACGTGCTCACCCACCACATCAACGATGTCGGCCCGCTCCTTGACGGCTTCAATCGTGCGCGGATGCAGGCGGGGCAGACTCAACGACAGGTGCCCATCAGGACCACCATTCTGAAGCAAGCCCAGCCTGGAGCGAAGCGGGCCAGCAACCCCTGGCAAAATGCAGCGTCATAGAGCGCACCAATCCATGCTGGCCTACTCGCATTGGCGGCGCTGGCAGAGGGCAATTGCCGCCGGTCTGCTCACCCTGCTGCTGTGTCTTCTAGCAGCTCCTTGGGCCGGGATCGCCGCTGGCAACGAGCTCTCCGGCCCCAGCCGAGCTGCCAGTGACTCCCTGCGGACTAGCTCCCTGAGGACGAGCTCGCTGCGAACAATCCCGATCAGCGAGCAACCCTTCTACCCAGAGCTGCTGGCCACGGCCCAGCGCTGGAGCGATGCCCCCCTCGACCAGGTGGTGGGCGACAGCCCCCTGGAGACGCTGCTCAATTTCTACGCGGTGATGGCCAAGGTGAACCAGGAGGTGGAGCTGATCAGCCTATCGGCCAACAGCGATCCGGGCTGGTTTTGGAGTGAGGCGGCGCGGCAGCGCCAGCAGCGTGCCGAAATGCTGTTCTCCCTGGCGGTGCAAGCCCTGGATGCCTCGGGATTTGCCGAAAGCATTCGCAAGAATATGGCAGAAGAATCAGCAATGCAACTCAAGCAACTGCTGGATTACGTATTTACCCACAGCACAACGCCGCTGGAAATACCAGATTCCAATGGAGTAAAAGAAATAAATTCCCAGCGCAGCAAAGCCAGCGACAGCTGGACAATTCCCGATACAGCGATCACCCTGACCAGCGAAAGCCTCGCCAGCAGTCAAGGCATCAACTTCTTCTTTACAGCGACAACCGTCTCCAACACAAGGCGAATGTTCAAGGAGATCGAAGACAGAAAGGTTATACTTCAGCCATTTGCAACGCCAACATTTTACCAAGATTTCATCAATACACCTGGCTTTCTATTGCCTCCACAGTGGTATCTGCGTCTGCCACCGAGGTTGCGCAACTTCCTCGAAATTTCGTTCTACGAACAGACAGTTTTTCAAATATCAGCCGCCGCAGTCACCTTCGCAATCTACGCATATTCCCTTTGCTTATTACTATTAAAACTTCTCCGCTCATATCGCCTTTCCGACGGTCAATCGCGACCGCAGGGCATCAGCTGGACCATGGACAATCTCGCCTGGCGCAGGGTGTTGCTATTGCTGCCCATACCTCCAATCACCTGGCTTTGCAATCAATTCACGAACAACCTGATTAATTTTACTGGCCCACCACTAATCGCATCCACCTATTTCTTCTCTACATGTTTTTATATTTCCTCCAGCTTTTTCCTATTCTTTTTACTTGAAGCCCTAGGTCGCTCCCTGTCTGAAGCCCTGGTACATCTGCGCGGCGGCAGCTCAGAACTGCAGCTGCGCAGAGTTAGCAATCTGATGATGCCGGCATGCCGGGTAATTGGCGGCCTGCTTATGCTAACAATGATCTACCGCCTACTGATCGAGCTGGGCTTGCCATCCACCACCGTGTTGGCCTTCTCGGCAGTACCCGGCCTGGCTATCGGCTTAGGGGCCTCCAAATTACTGGGCAATCTATTTGCCGGCCTCTCAATTCAAACCGATCGGCCCCTGCGGGTGGGGGAGTTCTGCCGCATCGGCGACCACCTCGGTTTCGTCACCAAAATCGGCCTGCGCTCCCTGGAGCTGGAAACCATGGAAAGCCGAGTAACCATCCCCAATGCCATCGCCGACGAAGAAAATATTGTCAACTACTCACGTCGCAGCAACAATTCCAATCATCCCCCCATGCAGTCCCTCGACGTGCGCCTCAATATCGATCGCCATCTATCTCCAGAACAGATTATCAGCCTGCTCGGCAAGGCGAGAAAACATGTGCATAGCCAAGAAATTCTCCAGGATCCCCTGGTAAGCATCGAGCAAAATAATGCAGACGGATTCACCTTAATCTGCTTTTCGATGGTGGCTGTTCATGACTGGCGCACCTATCTAGACATCCGCGAGTCGCTGCTGTTGCGGCTACAGCAGATCCTTGATCAGGTGTGTCGATCAAGGATCGTCCTATCTGTGAACCGCGAAACCAGCAGC
>JBIKVR010000077.1:0-13050 GCA_044356735.1 Prochlorococcaceae cyanobacterium | reverse complement strand
GATGGTTGTCATGATTTACTTCTTTATCTTGGCAAGCCAGGCAATAGATTAAGAGCATATAGCGAAGTCATCTCCACCATTACTGTGAGTCCAAAGCAAACCAAGCGCTGAGATTGCCCTATTCATCCCATCATGGAGAAAAGATCCAATGACTAGCCTTGTTCAAGTTCAAGAAATCGAGAAGAATTTTACCCTGAGTGGTGGGGGCAACTACCTGGCACTGCAGGGCATTGATCTGCAGATCCAAAAAGGGGAATTCATTTCCCTGATCGGCCATTCCGGCTGTGGTAAGAGCACCCTCCTGAACATGATTGCCGGCTTGGACCTGCCTACCGCTGGCACGGTGCTGCTCGATGGCGAAACAGTGCAGCGCCCAGGTCCAGACAAGATGGTGGTATTTCAAAACTACTCCTTGCTGCCCTGGCTCACAGTACGGCAGAACATCAGCCTGGCCGTAGATGAGGTGATGCCAGCCATCTCCCGCCAGGAACGGGAAGCGGTAATTGATGAGCACATCGCCATGGTGGGGCTCAGCCATGCGGTAGACAAACTGCCGCTGCAGCTCTCTGGTGGCATGCGCCAGCGGGTAGCGATTGCCCGAGCCCTGGCGATCAAGCCCAAGCTGCTATTACTGGATGAACCGTTCGGGGCGCTAGATGCCCTAACCAGGGGCAATCTGCAGGAGAAACTAATGCAGATCTGTAATGAACATCAACTCACCGCCGTGATGGTTACCCATGACGTGGACGAGGCGGTGTTGCTTTCCGACCGCATTGTGATGCTCACAAATGGGCCTGGATCGAAGATTGGTGACATTTTAACAGTGGACATTCCCCGGCCGCGCAAGCGATTGGAAGTGGTCCATCATCCCAGCTACTACAGCCTGCGATCGGAAATCATCTACTTCCTCAATCGCCAAAAACGGGTGAAGCAATGGCAGGCCAAGCCCCATAAAACGTTAGCCCGTCATGGCCTGGAGAAGGTTAATCTTGATCTAGGCTTCATCCCACTAGCCGCCTGTGCCCCATTGGCGGTGGCCGAGGCCAAGGGATTTTTCAGCAAGCATGGTCTCGATGAGGTTCAGCTTGTGCGTGAAACTAGCTGGCGGGGAGTTACTGATGGCTTGGTGGATAGCACTCTGGATGCTGCCTTAATGCCCTCTGGTATGCCCACCTGGATGACAGCAGGAGGCCATGGTGGTCCACCATTGCCGATCGTAACAGCGCTTACCTTGAGTCGCAACGGCAATGGAATCACCTTGGCTACACGAATTGGCCAGCAGGGTGTGAGCACTGTCGCTGAATATCGCGATTACTTGCTTAAAACTAATCGGGAAAGCCACCAGCTTGGCATTGTGCATCCAGCATCGATGCATAATCTGCTATTGCGTTATTGGTTGGCATCCAATGGGATCGATCCCGATCACGACGTGCATCTGCAAACCCTGCCGCCTGCCCAGATGCTCGCCGATCTAAAAGATGGCTCAATCGATGGCTACTGCGTGGGTGAGCCCTGGAATTGGCGGGCAGAACAGGAGGGCCACGGCTTCCCTATCGTGGGCGACCTGGATATCTGGTCTGGTCACCCAGGCAAGGTGCTGGGGGTGCGTGAGGACTGGGCATTGAGCTATCCCAATACCCACATCGCCCTAACCAAGGCATTATTGGAAGCCTGCCGCTATTGCGCAGATCCTGCCCACTGGAGTGAGTTGAGCGAGTTACTTAGCGACCGCCGCTATCTGGGCATGAAGCAGGAGCTGATTCGCTTCGGCAACGCGAGCGATGAAAATAGCCAGGAGTCATCGCCCCACAGCCTATTTTTTGGCCCGGCGGTAAACCGGCCAAGCCGCAGCGAACACCTTTGGATTCTCACCCAGCTGGCCCGTTGGAGCGAAATCCCCTTCCCGCGTAATTATGTGGAAATCCTGGAGCGTATCTGTGCGGTAAGTGTGTATAGCACTGCTGCTCGGGAGCTGGGCTTAGATGACGTTTCCTACCAGCGGGGCGGTATCGAGCTATTTGATGGCGTTGCCTTCAACGCAGACGACCCTATTTCCTATCTCAATAAGCTTTCGATTCATAAGGATTTTTGCGTGGCCGAAATTCCACTTAAACCAGCAAGGGCAATGATGGCATAATTACAAATAGCAATGTGCCGGGACAAAGTTTTCCAAGTTCACCACTGGTAAGATTTGAAATTATTCGTTTCTCTCTTATCACATTTTGAACCATGCACAAGCCATTTTTACGCCTTTCCAGGATCACTAATGAACTAGTCAACTGACGGCAATAGTGGCGTCAGGGTTTATTTAATCTTCTCTCAGATTTTCCAGAATTTCATTAGCAGTCTGCAATTCTTTAATTACCTTTCCTTCCCATCGTGACATTTGCCTCCATGAAAGACACTGCAATTCTTGCCGCTAAGACTACCACAACATCGCCTTTTCTATGCTTTAATGACTTAAACAAGGTATATCCCACCCCTAACGGGCCCTATTCAGTGCTCGAAAATGTAAATTTGGAGGTCAATGCTGGAGAATTTATCTGTGTTATTGGCCATTCTGGCTGTGGTAAATCAACCCTGCTGAATATGGTGTCTGGCTTTGCCAAGCCTTCCAGCGGCGAGGTTTTGCTGCATGGCAAGCCAATCAAAAAACCTGGACCAGATAGGATGGTGGTATTCCAGGGCTATGCGCTATTGCCATGGATGACTGCCTATGAAAACGTAGCGCTAGCGATTGATTCGGTAAAGCCTAATCTATCCCAGCAGCAAAGAAAAAATATTGCTATGGAACATTTAGAAATGGTAGGTCTCACTGCAGCGGCAAACAAGTGCATCACTCAAATATCTGGAGGCATGAAGCAAAGGGTCGCGATTGCCAGAGCTCTGGCAATTAGGCCAGAAGTGCTAATCCTTGACGAGCCATTTGGAGCTCTAGATGCAATCACCAAGGAAGAGCTTCAAGAAGAGCTACTGAAAATCTGGAACACTCAAAAGTGCACGGTATTAATGATTACCCACGACATTGACGAGGCTCTATTTCTAGCTGATCGACTGGTGATGATGACCAATGGTCCAGCAGCTGGTATTGGCGAAGTGATGGCGATTGACTTTCCAAGGCCACGAAGCCGGGAGGATATCATGGAGGATCCTCGCTACTACGAGCTGCGCAATCGAGCCCTGGATTTTCTTTACAATCGCTTTGCCCACGACGATACCTGAGCTGATTGTCAGCCGCAGAAGCTGCAAGGCCTGCGGCTGGCCCACCGACCCGCTGCAACAGAAGTCGCTCCTGGTCAGCCAGTAATAATACTTAGAAGCAGTGGTGTAAATGTGGCGGCGACTAGGTTTTTGGTCAGCCCAGGGGCTGGATAGATCACATTTGCTTTTCACTCCCATAGGAACCATCACTGTCAGTGACACCCAACCCCCCTGGACAATCCCTAGGCTTCTTCGATCGTGACCCCTTCGTCTTGATGTGATGACCGTCTCCTTCGTTCAGACGGCCTGGTTGGTGCCCATTTATCCGCTGCTGGCATCCCTGCTCTCTTTTCTCTGGTCTCCTGGGCTGATCGCTCGCACGGGCCCACGCCCCTGTGGCTACCTCAACCTGCTGATGGTTAGCGTGGCTTTTGTTCACAGCACATTGGCCTTGGTAGGGCTGCATACCAATGCCGCAGCTGGCGCAGATGCCCTATACAAACCACTCAGCTTCACCTGGACTTGGCTAAACACCGCCGGCTTAAAGGTGGGTTTTGATGGCTTGATCAGTGAGCCAGCCCTGATTGCCATGACGGTGATCACAGGCGTACATGTGCTCACCCAGATCTATACCATTGGTTATTTAGAATTAGACTGGGGCTGGCCACGCTTTTTTGCTTCACTTAGCTTTTTCGAGGCAGGTCTTTGCGCACTGGTGCTCACTGATTCCATTTTCTTTAGCTATGTATTACTGGAGCTACTCACCCTTGGCACATATTTAATCGTTGGCACTTGGTATAATCAGTCCCTGGTGGTAAAGGGAGCTCGAGATGCCTTTCTTACCAAGCGCATCGGTGACTTGGTGCTGCTGGCTGGCTTGATCGCCCTGTTACCGATTACAGGCAGCTGGAATTTCCACGATCTGGCCGGCTGGGCGGCCGTCCAGGCCGATGGCAGCTATTTGCAACAGCTGGGCTACACCGCCCTGGTGCTGGCTCTGGTGGCCGGACCGATGGGCAAGTGTGCCCAAATCCCCCTGCACCTGTGGCTGGATGAAGCCATGGAGGGCCCCTTGCCTTCCACCGTGTTGCGCAACTCGGTGGTGGTAGCCGGCGGTGCCTGGTTGTTACTGCGGCTTGAACCCTTGATCGCCCTGAGCCCAATCGCCCAGCTGGTGCTGGTGATTGTCGGTGGCACCACGGCCCTGGTGGGTTCCCTTATTGCCCTGGCCCAGATCGATGTCAAGCGAGCCCTGTCGTTTCTGGTGAGCAGCTGGATGGGCTTGCTGTTCATGGCCGTAGGCCTCGGTGGCTTCAGCGTCGCCGATCACCTGCTGCTGGTTTATCCGCTGCCGATGGCCCTGCTGCTGATGTCGGTGGGAGCGGTGGTGATCAGCAATGTGACCCAAGACCTCACCCAACTCGGCGGACTCTGGAGCCGTAGGCCGCTGATGGGCCTCTGCTTCCTGGCCGGGGCCGCTGGCCTGATGGGCCTACCCCCATTTGGCGGATTTGCCGCCCTAAGGGAGCTGCTGGCCCTTACCGGCGATAGCTCCCAGCCCCTGCTGCTAGGGGGCGTTGTACTGCTCACCAACGCTCTGATCAGCGCCGGCCTGATCCGGGTTTTCGGGCAGATCTGGGCTGGTACCCCCACCAAGTTCACGCTGCGCTCGGCGGAGGTGCTCTGGTTGATGGTGCTACCCACCATGGCCCTGTTTGGCCTGGTGCTGCATCTGCCAATTCTGCTGGTGATCAACGGTGTGGTGCAGCTCAATCCACTGCCGGGTTGGGGACCATCGGCCCTGCCCCTGCTGGCCTCCACGCTTTTGGGAGGCGGCCTCTCAGCCCTCTTCTATCTGCGGCCCCATCCCCTGGCCAAACTGCCCGCAGCCCTGGGGGGCCTTCAGTATTGGCTGGCCCACGATATGCAGACCGAGCGCTTTTACCAGCGCACGGTGGTGGGCCTGGTGTTGCAACTGGCAAGGCTGAGTGTCTGGTCTGAGCGCAGCTTGGTGGATGGTTTCAGTGGCTCCACCGGGGAAGCAGCCCTGCAGGGAGCCAAGCGTCTGAGTTTGACCACATCAGGGCGATCCCAGGCCTATGCCCTGTCACTGGTGCTGGGGGTACTGCTGATGGCCGCCTGGCTACTGGCCCGCCAACCCGCCCTGCCTGCCCTATCCGCCGCCCCCCTTTGAGCTCTGCCTACCGATGACCCTACTGCTGCTGCTGTTAATACCCCTGGCGGCGCTATTGGCCCTGCCGCTGCTGCCGGATCGCGCCCCACTTTGCCGCCGGGTGGCGGTGGCTGCCGCCTTGCTCCAACTCGGCTTGGCCCTAATGGCCTGGCGGTGGCCCCCCGCCGATCTAACGCTGCCTTGGCTACCAAAACTAGCCCTAACTCTGCAGCTGGGCCTCGATGGGCTCAGCCTGCCCTTGATGTTGCTAACGGCCCTGATCACGGCCATGGCGATTCTGTCCACGCCAGCAGATCAGAGCCGCAGTCGCCTGTATTTCTCACTGCTGCTGGCCACCAACTTGGGTCTCACCCTGGCCTTTCTGGCCGGCAACGCCCTGCTGTTCGTATTGGCCTACGAACTAATTTTGATTCCCACTACTTTGCAAGTGGCCAGTTTTGGGCGCGAACAAAGGGCCAGTGCCGCGATTCGCTTTCTGATCTTCAATGCCATTTCGGGCTTGCTGCTGCTGGGGGTGGTGCTGGCCCTGGGTTGGCTGCATCCGGGCGGCGTTAGCTTCGCCTATGCCGATCTGGCCGATCTCAATCTGGAGCCGCAACTGGCAATTTCACTGCTGGGCTTGCTATTGCTTGCCTTCGGCTTGAAGTTACCGCTGCTGCCATTGCATGGCTGGCAGCCTGTCACCTATAGCCAGGCCCCCACACCGGTGGCGATGCTACTCAGTGGAGCGGTTTCCAAGTTGGCAGCTTATGGCTTAATGCGATTTGGCATCGGTATGTTGCCAGATGCCTGGCTATTTTGGGCGCCCTGGCTAGCGGCAATCGGTGCGGTAAGCGCAATCTACGGAGCCCTAAATGCCATAGCCCAAACCGATCTACGGCGACTGGTGGCCTACAGCTCACTCGGCCACATGGGACTGCTTGCCCTGGCCTTAGCTGCGGCCACCCATTTGAGTCTGCAGGGAGTGGTGGCTCAAATGTTGGCCCATGGCCTAATCATCGCCTTGCTGTTTTGCCTGGTGGGGGTTATCGAACGCCGCACCGGCACCGCAGCGATCGCAGAGCTCTCTGGCCTAATGAATCCCTACCGCGGCCTGCCCTTCACCATGGGGCTGTTTTTGCTAGGGCTGATGGCCGCAGCTGGGGTGCCGGGTCTGGCCGGTTTTGTCGCTGAATTGCTGGTTTTTGAAGGTAGCTGGGAGGCATTTCCCTGGCCCACTCTCATCTGCCTGGTGGCCTCTGGTCTCACCGCCGTGGTGGCGGTACGACTATTCAACAGAGTTGGTTTCGGTCGTTTGGACAATGATAAAGCCGACTGGATTAGCACAACCTGGCCTGAACGACTGCCGGCAGTTGTGCTCACCGGCCTAGTGATCTTGGCCGGTATCTGGCCCCAAACAATCACCGGATTCAGCGAGCTGAGCACCGCCGGCTTAGCCCTAAGACAAAACCAGCCAGTTGTGGAACCGCTGATAGCAGCTACTGCCCCCGCTTCTGATTCCACCGCTTTGGAGCTGTCCGCATGACCCCCACCACAATTGCCGCCACCGATACAGCTGCCGAGCCTTTAATTCCGCCTTCTAATCACCCCTATGCCGATATAATTCATCGGCTAGAAGCTGGAGGCTCGATGCTTCCAGACTCCGCAGAGAACCTCACCCAGATCATTGGCATCTACAAGGCCTATGCCGTGCCAATGGATTTTTACTGGCGAAATCTCCTTTACATAGCTGAGCAGGTCTTCCTGGACCCCCTACCTGCTTTTAAGTATTTTATTTCTCAGGAATATCTAGATCGTCCTAATTCTTATTCCGGTGATCAATCTAAATTAAGGATCTGGCGCGGCGGCGAAAAAGCCCATCCAGAGCTTTTGGAGTTCATGGCCCGCGGTGAAACCACCGCCATGCCAAAAATACTGCATCATCTCTGGCATGATCGGGTAAATATGGAATTTGCCGAGGCCTGCATGCAGGCCATGTTTTGGCACCAGGATATGGGAGGTCGTTTTAATGACTACCTAGATAGCGATGCCTACAGGGCTAATGCCGATCGGGCGATCCGGGCATATTTTAAAGGCAATCCATTAATGCTGGGACTCTATAAACTGTTCCCAGAAATGATGCTGGAGAAGGTTAAACAGCTTAGCTATTACGCTAATCTCGGCCTATTTTGGGAGGTAATGGCTCCGGTATTCTTCGAGATGAGTGACATCTACGAAGAGGGCGGCTTCAAGGGGGTGCCGGATGCGATGAACTTCCTGGTGAACGGCATCTTCGCTGTGGCCGGCAGGCCAATATATCACCATGTGTTCATCAATGGTGAGTGCCACGAGATTATCCCAAAAAGCGAAGGATTTACCTGGCTCTACGAAGCAGCACTACCCTATGTAGAAGCAGTTTTCTATCGCACTGCTCCATTTCGTGGCACCAAGAGCTATAATGCTCAGGCGGGGCAAGTGCCCGCAGTGCAGAAGGATTTTATCTATGGAATCCTCTATGCTGATGTCTTTCCAGTGGGCTCAGCCGGCATACCACCCACCTTATTAATGCAAGATATGCTACATTTCTTGCCGGCCGAATTGCAGGAAATTTACAAGCAGCACAAGCGCGGCGAGGGCGATCAACTCATCCAACTTGGCGTTACTTTCCAGCGCTCAATGTATAATGTTACCTCGGCGGTAATCCAGGCCCTGCGCTGCGCCCTGCTCTATCCCCTAGACGACACTGATCCAACCCATTTGCTGGCAAATCGTCAGTTCTTTGAAGCCCAAATGGACCGCTTCCTCTGCCCAGAAGCACGCCTACCCCAAATTCAAACCGCTGACTATCGCTGACAATGTTTAGCCTCCTTGGCACAGTCCCATAGACTGAACATTACCCATCCAATCATAGTTATCGCCCATGGCAACAATTCTGGAAACCGCAAAATCAGCAGGGGTATTCAACACCCTGCTCACTGCTGTAGAGGCCGCTGGGCTTACTTCGGCCCTGGAGGGGCCTGGCCCCTTCACCGTGTTTGCCCCCGTAGACGATGCCTTTGCCGCCCTGCCCCCAGGCACGGTGCAAACCCTGGTGGACAACCCACCCCAACTGGCGCGAATTTTGAAATATCACGTGCTGGTGGGTGCCCTCTCACGTCAATCCCTGCTGGAGCAGCCCGAATGGTCCAGCCTGGAGGGGGCGCCGCTGCCAATTCGCCGGGCCGATCCGTTTGAAGTAAAGAACGCCACGGTGGTAACGGCCGATATTGCCTGTGACAACGGCATGGTGCATGTAATCGATAGGGTGGTGCTGCCAGGCTGATCGCAGGGTTGAATGAAGTGCTCCTTACGGGGGCTCTTTGCAGCGCTCATTGCAGGTCTTCTTGCTGCGATCAACACATCTGCTCACACCATCACTACTCAAACCATCATTCCTAAAGCCATCACCACTCAAGCCATCACCACCAAAGCCATCACTACTCACAACATTACTTCTTACAACATCATTATTTAAGCTATCAGCGATCAACCCCATCGGCTCACACCATCACTACTCAAATCATCAGCTCCGGTTTCACCCAGCGGTCAAACTCTTTGGCGCTGATGACGCCTAGATCCAGGGCCGCTTGTTTGAGGCTGAGTTGCTGGTGATGGGCATGCTTGGCGATGGCGCAGGCCTGGTCGTAGCCGATGGCCGGGGTTAGCGCCGTAACCAGCATCAAGCTCTGCTCTAGCAGCTGTTGAATGCGGTTTTGATTGGGCTGGAGGCCCTCCAGGCAGAACTGGCGAAAGCCGTCGCAGGCCCCCGCCAACAGGGCGATGCTCTCCAGCAAATTGTGGGCAATCAGGGGTTTGAATACATTCAACTCGAAATTTCCCTGGCTGGCGGCCATTTGCACGGCGGTATTGTTTCCCATCACCTGCACCGCCACCATGGTGAGGCTCTCGCACTGAGTTGGATTCACCTTGCCCGGCATGATTGACGAGCCGGGTTCGTTTTCTGGAATCAGCAGTTCACCCAGACCGCAGCGGGGCCCGCTGGCCAGCCAGCGAATGTCATTGGCCAATTTGAACAGGGAACCGGCCAGCACCGTGAGGGCACCATGGGTGGCCGCCAGGGGTTCATGGCCAGCCAGGGCCTGGAATTTATTGCTGGCGCTGCTGAACGGCAAGCCGATGCGCTCCGCCAGCCGTGCGGCCACAGCCTCACCAAAACCTGGCGGCGCATTCAAACCGGTGCCCACCGCCGTGCCGCCGATCGCCAGCTGCAGCACCTGGGGCAAGGCGGCCCGCAGGGTCTGCAGCCCCAGCTCCAATTGGGCGCCGTAGCCACTGAATTCCTGGCCCAAGCTCAGCGGCACCGCATCCTGCAGGTGGGTGCGGCCAATTTTGACGATGCCAGCAAAATCCTCGGCCTTGGCCTGGAGGCAATTTATTAATGCCTGCAGCGATGGCAGCAAAACCCGTTCCAACTCGATGGCCACCGCCACATGCAGCGCCGCTGGGAAGGTGTCGTTGCTGGATTGACTGAGATTTACGTGATCGTTGGGATGGACTGGATGCTTGCTGCCCAACACCCCTCCTGAGGCCTGAATCGCCCGGTTGGCGATTACCTCATTCACGTTCATGTTGGTTTGGGTGCCAGATCCCGTCTGCCATACCTTGAGCGGGAATTCAGCATCCAGGGCACCGCTGGCCACCTCTTCCGCCGCGGCCACGATCAGCTCCGCCACAGCTGGACTGAGCTTGCCCAGATCGCGATTCACCTCAGCGCAGGCGGCCTTGAGCTGGCCAAAGGCATGCACAATCTCCAGGGGCATCAGTTGGCCGTAGGGGAAGAAGTGCAGGGAGCGCTGGGTTTGGGCGCCCCAGTAGTGCTCTGCGGGCACCGGCAAGGGCCCCATGCTGTCTTGTTCGGTGCGCATGCCGCCACTGCTCATCGGCTGACCACTTCTGAATTGAGTTCGTTAAAGCTCTGGGTGCTGCTCTGCAGGAAACCCTCGGGCAGGGGAATGCCGGTGGCCTTGCTGATGGCCTCATTGATCTTTTCCAGCGGCACCTGGCCACTGGCATCGAGCAGCACCTCACCGGCCTTGCCCAACACCACCACCTGGGGCACCAGCCCTTTCCAGTAGTGGGCCGGATCGTCGCTGCCAGCATCGGGGCGATTTTGCAGTGGATCGCTCACCAGGGGTATCAACTCGATGTTGTTCCCCCAAAGGCGTTGCAATTCTGATACCACCGGAGCGAACTGCTTGCTAGCCGAGTCGTCGTCGAGATAAAAAATCAACGCCGCCGGGCGGTGGGCCGCCAGGGTTTGGGCGAGGTTGTTGCGCGGTGGCACCAGGGAGCCATTGCCGGCATAGAGAGCATAAATATTGCCGTCGTAACTATTGGTGTTGAGCGCAGCCTGGGCTGGCTCAGCTGCCAGAGCCAGACCCCACACCACCAGCAGGGCCATCAACATTCCCGGCAACCTGGCAACCAAAGGTGCAGCACGCAGGTAAAGCCTGCTCACCAATCCTTTAATGGCGCCTGGCCGCCAGGGCTTCGCCGCCAGGCTCGGCTCCAGGGGCAAGGGGGCCTGCGGTTTCTGGGCGAGGGGCAACGGAAGGGGCGCGAATGGGGCCATTGTGAGCCCTCAAGCCCTCCATCAAGGCCAGCCTCAGCCCTTGCCGAGACTGCGGCCCATCCCCTGCAGGATGCCGCGGCCCACCAGGCCGATGGCCTGGCCGATCACCCGGGTGAGCAGCATGCCCACCAAATCGCCAGCAGCCTTGATCAGGCGACGCAACTGGGGGCCAAGGGCATCGCGGGTTTCCAGCATCAGGGTGACCAATTGCTGCAACCAGCCCAGCTGGCGCAGCTCGGCATCCCGAGGTTCGGTGAGGCTGTTGATTTGAATCTGGCCGCCGCTGAGGCTGAGCAGGGTGCGGCGGCTCTCATAGAGGGCCACGGGCCGCTCAAACCAGAGGCTCCAGCGCTGTTGGGCAATCAGTTGGTTGCGCAACCGCTCCAGGTTGCGGGTGGGCAGCAGGTCTGGCCTGAGCAGATAGCGCCGCAGCTCGGGCCAACTACTGCTGCAACTGAGCACCTCTAGGGCGATTAGTTCAGCGGTGCGCAACAGCCAGTTGGTAACCAGCAGCTCCAGATGCAGCACCGCCCGGGGTTCATCAGGCGCCAGCAGCTGACCCGCCACCACCAGGGGCCGCCCCAACACAAGACTGGCCAGCATCGGCTGGGGGTCGGGAAATTCGGGGTCTTCCAGCTCCAGGGTGCTGCTACGCACCAGGGTGTCGGCCACGGGCTGCAACACCCCCTCGTAGGGCAATTGCACATAGGGGCTGGCCAGGGCGCGCACCGCCTGCTGGCGCAGTTCCGCCTGCCACTGCTGCCAGCGTTGGCTGAGCTGCTTGGCGGTGGCACTGGGGGCTTCGCTGAGATCGTCGGCCAGGCGACGGCGCAGCAGCGCCAGCTGTTCCAGCAGGGCCAGCAACAGATCCACCCTGCGGGCCTGGGCTAAACCCTCAATCGCCAATAGCTGGGAGCTGGCATTGCCGATCCCCGCTTCGGCCGCCTGCCGCAGGCGGTTGTGAATCGCCTGCCAGATGGCCTCGGCATTGCGGCCCTGGAGCGAGAAAACCGCGGCGCCGGCTTGGCTAACAACCAGGCTGCCCCGCCCGGTATCGAGTTCGGCAGGGCTGGCTTCGCTGGCACCGCCCTGCGGGAGGGCCCGATTGGCAATATCTAAATTGGCTATTTCGTATTGACCGGCAGTAATCCAGGCCAAGCTGATCGGGCCCCACAGCCACAGCAGCAGGCGGCGGGCGGCCGCCAATTCCCGCAAGCGACCGCGCAGCAGCATCCGCCCCAGCGGCGGCGAAGGCTGTAGCAGTTGGCGGCAGAGGGCGATCTCAGCGTCGATTTGCTCCAAACCCGAAAGCAGTAGCCAGCTGCCTAGCCCAAGCGGTGCTGCCGGCGAGGGCAGCGGCCCAGTTTGCGGCTCCAATAGTTCAACAACCCGACCGCCCTCGATCAGGGTCTGCACCGCCCGCAGCAGTTGCTGGCGGTTGGCCCCCTCCAGCAGACCGGTGACCGGCAGGGCCAAAAGTTGGCTGCGGCTGAGCCGATGGCCAGAGGGCAACAGCAACAGCAGCGGGGCGGGCTGCCATCGCTCCTGCAGGCTTCGGCATTCCAGAGCCAGGGAGAGCGGCTCAATGGCGCTATCGGGCTGCCAGATCACCAGCTGGGGCAGCGCCGCATCGGCGCCTACAGCCCTGCTGACACGGCAATTGGGCAGCTCCGCCTCCAACAGCGCCTGGAGCCCATCACCGGCCAGGGAAGCGGCGAACAGCAGTAGCTGAACAGTCACAGCTGGGCTCCAGGCTTGCCGTAGGGCATTTTATGCTAAAGCGGCTAGCAATTACCCATTGATAGCCAGGCAAGCTGAAATGTCAAGCAGCTGAACTTATCCGGTTAGCTTTCGGCATCAAATAGATTGCCGGGCCCTTGGCGCCACACCTATCTGGGAACTGTTGGCTCCACACCTGTCTGGGGAATGTATTGCGCCACAGATGACCCCCAGGGATGGCCTGGAAGCAGAAGTGGTCTAAAGGGATTGTCTACACAGCTGGTATTAGGGGCTGGTTTGCAGTGATTATCTGCGGGGATGGCCT
>JBIKVR010000174.1:0-3526 GCA_044356735.1 Prochlorococcaceae cyanobacterium | reverse complement strand
CCTGGCGTCCCTTCACCAGCAGCAGATCACCCAGCTGGAGCACCTGGTCTCCCAGCTGCAGGGAAAAGCGCTCCCCATTTCGGGTCAGGGCCAGGATCCGCACATCAAAGCTGTGCTGCAGCAGGGTGTCGTCAAGGCGCCTTCCCACCAGGGGCGAGGTTGCCGAAACCTCCAGCTCGCTGAGGTAATCACTGATCGCATAGCCATCGGCCAGCTGATCCGGTCCGGTTGCCGCGGTTCCGCGTGGCAGTAGCCAGGGAGCAAGGCTCACCAGCAGCGCCAGGCCGCAGCAATAGGTGACCAGGGCCATCGGCGTGAACTGCAGCAGCGTGAAACTGCCGTAGCCCAGCTGCTGCGAGAGGCTGCTGGCCACCAGGTTGGTGGATGTTCCCAGCAGGGTGACCAACCCGGCCATCACGGTCATGAACGACAGCGGCATCAGCATCTGGGCGGGGGGGATTCCCAGTCGCCGGCACCAGCGCTCCACCACAGGGATGAAGATCGCCACCACCGCGGTGTTGCTGACCACCGCACTGAGGGGGCCAACCACCAGCCCCAGCAGTAGCAGTTGGCGGGGCAGTGATCTGCCGCCATAGCGATCGAGAAAAGCCTCCACGGGCGCCAGGGCGCCGGTGCGAACCACCGCTGTGCTGATCACGAACATGGCCACCACCGTGAGCGTGGCGGGGTTGCCAAAGCCAGCCAAGGCCTCAGCCGGCGTCAGCCAGCCGGCCAGCACAGCCAGCAGTACGGCAACCAGTGCCAGCAGTTCCAGGGGGAGTGGGTTCAAAAAAATGCCTGGCCAGGGGGGATGGGAGAACAGCGCGATCAAACTATTAATCTTAATCTCGGTCGGCTTTGCGTCCTTTGCGCCTAGGCTGGCGGATCTGGCCTTTGAGCACGGTCGATGCAGCCGCCTGAACCACCTGCCCAGCAGCGCCGTTTGCCGGCTCTGGTACAGCGCCTGCGCGACTTTGTGAGGGCGGGCAATCCATGGGTTCAACTGCGGGTTTTGCTGCTGCTAGGCCTGGGCTGGTTGCTGTCGCCCCTGTGCTGGTGGAACGATTTGGTGATCAACCTGCCCCTGGCCTATGGGTTTGGCTTGCTGGTGAAACAAATCAATCCTGAATGGTTTACAGGTGGGCTTATCGCGGGCTATTGGCTCAGTAACATGGTGGGAATAATTTTGATGCAGACCAGTGCTCTAGAAGTGTTTCAGGAATCAGATAAGCAAAGTAACCTCAAGCGTGAACTGCTCTGGGGGCTATTCACCTCAACTATTTACACACTTTTGGTGTATGGCTTGGTGCAGGCTGGTCTCATCCAGACACCGGTATCCGAGCTGGTGAGCCTGAAGGGATCTGAATCGGCTCTGCTGGCGCCTTGATGCCATCTACAGGCGGCAGAGGGCTAACACGGCTAAAGCCCCAGGCAAAGAAAATTAACATTGTTAACAGTAGAATTGGCTCGGATGGACAAAGCTGAGGTGCCCAGACTTTGCTGATTAAACGCAGCCCAACTGCCATCACTATCAGGTAAGCAGCGTTCTGGAGATTTTCAAATTTCTGCATCCAAACCAGCACCCAGCTGGCCAGCAAGCGCAGCATCGCGATACCGATGGCTCCCCCCAGCACCACTAGCCAGACCCGCTCCGTCACGGCAATTGCCGCCGTCACGCTGTCCAGGGAAAAGGCAAGATCCGTGAGGGCAATAACTGCGATTAGCCGCGATAGATTGAGCTCTCTGCGGTTGGGGGCGCTGGCGGGGTCATCAGTTCGAAATTGCTCCTGAAAATGACGCAGGGCAAGCCATAACAGATAAAGGCCACCCAGCAACTGAACCTGGGAATAGCGGACAACCCAGGCGGCAAAAACAATTACCAGCACCCGAAGCACAAGAGCTGCCACCAGACCCCAGTTCAGTGCTTTGCTGCGCAGTTCGACAGGCTCTAGGTCTTGTACAAGGGCGGCTATGGCGACAGCATTATCAGCTGATAGGACAGCCTCAAGCAGTGCTAAGGCCAGGATAGTGCCGGTGGTGTGTAACAGAAATGAACTCATGTTTGATGCTTACTCCACGAGCAGGGCATTGATGGGATCAAAGGGAACATTGAAGACATAGGCCACAACGAATCCCCCCAGGGAGACGAGAACCAAGCTTGAGAGCAGCACCCAACGATCCGATGGTTCATAGGTGTCGTTCTCGATGTCATCGCGGACGGCGAAGTAATGCCAGGAGGCCAGTGCCACACTCAACAGGCCCACTATCGAAAATGCCAGGCCCAGCCTCCAGCCGTTCCCTGGCCCCTGGGGGGCCAGGGGTGGCCGCAGGATGCGAATGCGCACGATCAACACCCCGAATCCCAGCAGGGAAATACCGCTGCGCATCCAGGAGAGATAGGTGCGCTCGTTGGCTAGATGATCTCGGATCCGATTGGGATTTAGATGGGTGGAGCGTGGTTTGCTCGCAGTTGGTGAGGGGGCATCAGGGGTCTGCTCGGGTGGGGCACTGGACATCTTCAGTTCAGTCCAGGGGGGCTGTTTCGACGGCCTGATCCAGATCCAGCTGGCTCAGGGATGGCACCTCTGCCACCAGATCGAGACTGTTGTTCACAGTGAACGCCGGCAGATTCAACTGATAGCCGCTGCTGCCTTCCGGCAGGGCCGTCGCAGGGTCGGTGATTTCGAGCTGTTCGCCCTCAAGGATGCGAGCCAGGCGTGGTCTGGGCGCCCCATCAAGCTGCTCTGATTCGCCCCATTGCAGGCTGACCTGGGGGGGAACGAGCAGGGCCACCAGCTCGTAGTCGTCATCGCTCTGGTGACCAGGAGCCAGCACATAAAAGCTTGCTGGGCTGCCAATTGGCTCCTTTTTGTAGCGGGCGAAAACTCCCAGGTTGTGGGAGGTTCCGTTGCTGATCTGGGCGCGATCGCTAGATGCCGCTACCGCCTCCTGAAGCTGCTGTAATTCAGCGAGTCGATGGGGATCCTTGGTGGAAGCAATGGCCGCTTGCAGATCCGCATAGGATTGACTGCTGAGAAAGGCGCCGGCATCAGCCAATACCGGTGATCCATAGCCCAGGCCCACCACTGCAAAGGCTAGGGCCAAAATGAAGCTGCCAAGAAGATTCAAAAACGAAGACATGATCGATCTAATCAATTGGATGGGAGTCTCAACCGATCTCGGGAGGTGTTGGTAGCTCGCCAAGCTGCTGCAACTGGTGCAGCAAGGACAGGGCCATGGCCAATAGAGCCGATAGCACCATCACCGCCAGAGGCCGAAAGGAGAAGGTGTTACTTTCAATCAAAATCAGCAGGCCGAGGCCAATCAGAACCAGCGGCATGAGCTGCTGGCCGTAGCGGCTTATCAGGCCTGCAATTCCAGTGCTGTGCACAAGTCGCCATGCCAACAGACACCAGACACCCACCAGCAGGAAAAAAACAATCAGCGTGGTGGTTAGCTGGATGGTGTTGGAGCGGGCAAACAGGGGCATGTACAGGCCTATGTTGTCGCCGCCATTAGCGAGTGT
>JBIKVR010000177.1:0-3356 GCA_044356735.1 Prochlorococcaceae cyanobacterium | reverse complement strand
TCCTTAATCCGCAATCCCAACAGCCGGCCTCACCAGCCACAGCCCTCTAGCGATCTTGATACAGGTGTACTAGTATTGCTGGGCTCTGGGGTTGCGCCGTGGCCGGTTGGACTGCGCTAGCGCCGGGATTGGAGTGGCGGGGCGGAGGCCGTAGCGCTGGCCGTAGCGCCATGGTGCTGATCGACGGCAACAATTTTTACGCATCCTGCGAGGCGGTGCTGGAGCCTGGCCTGCGCGGCCTGCCCTTGGTGGTGCTCTCCAATAACGACGGCTGCATCGTGGCCCGCAGCGCTGAGGCGCGCGCCTTGGGCATAGCCATGGGTATACCCCTGTTTCAGGCCCGCCCCCTCTTGGAGCGCCATGGCGTGGTGGTGCGCAGCTCTAACTACGCCCTCTATGCCGACATGAGCCGCCGGCTGATGACCACCCTGGCCTGGTGGGTGGAAGCGCTGGAGATCTATTCGATCGATGAGGCTTTTGCGCTGATGGCGCGTCCGGCTGACGGCGGTGATCTCAGCGCCTGGGGCGGAGCCCTGCGGGCAGCGGTGTTGCGCCAGCTGGGACTGCCGGTGGCGGTGGGAATCGGCCCCACCAAGGTGCTGGCCAAGCTTGCCAATCGGCTGGCGAAACGTCATCAGCATGGGGTCTTTGATTTGGGCGCTGTGGCCGATCCAGATCCCTGGCTGGCCAGCATGCCCGTAGATGAGGTGTGGGGCATCGGCCGGCAACTGGCCCGCTGGTGCCGCCTGCGGGGCGTGGCCACTGCCCTCGCCCTGCGGGACATGCCCACGGCAGCGCTGCGCCAGAAGGCTGGCGTGGTGGGGGTTCGGCTGCAGCAGGAATTGGCCGGCATCGCCTGTCTGCCACTCAAAACCGCGCCGCCAGCCAAGCGCGAAACCTGCGTTAGTCGCAGCTTCAGTGAACCGATCTGCGAACTGGCGCCATTGCGCGAGGCGATTGCCACCTATGTGTGCCGGGCCGCCGAAAAACTGCGCCAGCAACGCCAGCGAGCCCGGCTACTCACCGTATTTGTGCGCAGCAGCCCATTCAATGGCACCAGTTTCTATCGCAATGCCGCCAGCGTGGAATTGCCCCTGCCCAGCAATGACACCGCTGTGCTGTTGGCGGCAGCCCTACCCCTGGCCTCCCAGCTGCTGCGCCCCCATAAACCACTGCAAAAAGCCGGCGTATTGCTACAGGGTTTAGAACCATATGAGATCCTTCAACATCATCTTTTTGCGCCGCTGTCCTGGGAGCAGCAGCAGCGACGGGATGCCCTGATGGCCACCATCGACCGGCTCAATCGCCGCTATGGCGCCGGTACCGTGCGCTGGGCGGCCTGCGGCTTACGGCCCAGTTGGGCGATGCGGCGACAGAGCCTTTCCGGTGCGGCAACCACCTGCCTTGAGGCCATCCCAAACGTATATGCCGCAGGCTGAATATTTGGTGGGGATAAAACTTGATTACACCGGAAGTTTGGTGAGTGCTGGCGGATGGCCTCCACTTTGCACTCCATCAGCTTGGCGAGACAGGAATTTCGGGCTGCCCATTTTTGATTTTGTCGTCATCTAGGGCCTTTCGGGATAATGGTGTATTTATGGAGTGAGTGACTTTTTGTAGTTGTCAGTAAGCCAGTTGTAGTGCGGGCATACAGCTGATTTGTGTCGACAGCAGGCTGCTGTTCCTGTTGGGGGCGCTCTCCCTGGCTTGCTGTAACGCGGTAAGGCCCGCTGGCAAGCCCATTCAAGGCCATGGCCAACGAGCTTATGCTTCTAGCCATCTCACCATCAGTTCCACGCCGTTGCTTTGCCATGCCAGCCGCAGCCAGGATTGGAGATCTACACACCTGTCCGATGCAAACGCCAGCTGTTCCGGCTCCAATTCCCCATGTGGGTGGCCCGATCATTGGTCCTGGCGCTCCCACCGTGTTGATTGGCGGTATGCCAGCCGCTTGTATGGGAGATAATTGTATATGCGTTGGACCACCAGATGCGATCGTTAAAGGTTCGAGCAGCGTTATAATTGGTGGTAAGCCTGCTGCCCGTATGGGTGACACCTGTGCCCATGGAGGCTCGATCGCCATTGGCTTTCCAACGGTACAAATTGGCGGCTAGGGGAATTGTAGTGCCGCAAGGATTTTTAGGTGGCAGAGCCACGAAATGGCGGCTTTCCTGGATTTGCTTATGCGATTTCTGTGGGTTTTGACAGCATATTAAAAAGTGTTGCGGCTCAGCGCTATACTTATGCCAACTTTGCAAGAAAATTGTTGCTGTTTTGCCGTCGGCTTGGAAGTTGCCCAGCCCACTGCCGCGAGTTATGGGATAAACCTAGATGGCGCAATACTTTTTGCAGAATGAGATCAGTGAGATTTGGGATTTTTCAAGATGTCTTTGCCCGGTGCTGCTGGGTTGACATGCACTGTCTGAACAGGCTTAGCTGAAAAGGCTTTTCTAGGCATTGCCCCACAGCCACTATGGACATCCTTTGCAAGGTAGCCACTGTTTTGAAAAAACAGGCTAAGGACAGCGGCGAGCTGGCGGAAAATGAAAAATCGGCCGTCATCCCGGGCAAGGAATATAAGGGTTGTAAATGGATCCAGGCAGCGGCGGGACATCAACTAGTGGAACTGCCTGGTGGCGCTGGACAATGGTGGATATTTACCGATCATTGGCAGATTAGTGACGTTAGTAGTACTGGCGCTAGTAGTAGTGGTACTAGCAATAGTGGTGGTTGCAAGCTGAATGTGCCCTATCAGAGCCAGCGGGATAACTACCGAGATGCTTCACGAACCTGCTTCTCCAGTTCATGCGCCATGCTGCTGATGTCGCTAAAGCCAGGAGTGATAAGCAAAGATGATCAGTATGTTCAGGAAGTATTTAAGCGAGGTGATTCCACCAGTAGCTCGGTGCAGGTAGCCACATTGGCTCACTTTGGCGTTAAGGCCCAGTTTCTCACCAACGGCAGCCTGGCAAACCTCAAAGCGCAGCTAGATAGGGGAATTCCCGCCCCCTGCGGAATCTTGCACCATGGCCCAGCCTCGGCCCCCAGCGGTGGTGGACACTGGATTTGTCTGGTTGGCTATAAGGATGATTCGTCGTTTCCTGGCGGCGGCTACTTCTGGGTTCATGACCCCTGGGGAGAAATTAATAACTCGAATGGCACTTATCCAACCACCAATGGTGAATACCGCCAGTACAGTTATGCACTGATGGATGCCCGTTGGACTGTGAAAACCGCCGACAGTGACGGCTGGTGGATTAAGGCGGTCTAGCGCACGGCTAACTGCCGGTAATTTTAATGGTTAGCTATTAAAATTACCGGCAGTTATAATTGTTGGCTGTTATCTGTATTGCCCG
>JBIKVR010000190.1:0-2713 GCA_044356735.1 Prochlorococcaceae cyanobacterium | reverse complement strand
GCCAATCTGCCCATCGCGGGGCTGTTGTTGGCGTCGCTCCCGCTTGGGCGCGGCTAAGGGCAACTCCAGCTTGCGATCACCGCGTAGTAATTGCCGCACCTCTGGCTCCGATCCCCAGCGCAGGCCTCCCCTGCCATCGGGCACCTCCTCCAGCAGGCCGAGGCCCGTTAGCTGCCGCACCAGGCTGCGCCATTGGTCGCGATCCAGCTCACTACCGATGCCATGCACGCTGAGCTGGTCATGGCCGAGGCTGCGGATGCGCTCGCTGGTAGAGCCCAGCAACACATCCACCAGATGGGCCGCACCAAAGCGTTGGCCCGTGCGCCACACCGTAGACAGCAACTTCTGGGCTGCAACGGTCACGTCGCTGAGGCTGCGCGGTTCCAGGCAGGCGTCGCAGTTGCCACAGGGGCTCAGCAGCTGTTCACCAAAATTGGCCAGCAGCACCTGGCGGCGGCAACCGGGCGCATCGGTGAAGCCCAGTAGCGCATCAAGCTTGCCGTGTTCGATGCGCTTCTGTTCCGGGGGCGCCGCCGATTCCTCAATGAAGCGCCGCAACTGGGGCACATCGCCCGGTCCATGCACCATCCAGGCCAGGGCCGGCAGACCATCGCGACCAGCTCGACCCGTCTCCTGGTAATAGGCCTCCAGGCTCTTGGGTAAATCCACGTGGGCCACGAAGCGCACGTCTGGTTTGTCGATGCCCATGCCAAAGGCAATCGTGGCCACCACCACCACGGCGCCGCTGTTGCCACCGGAGCGGAATTGATCCAGGGCGGCGGAGCGCTGGCCACTCTCCATGCCGGCGTGATAGCCCACCGCCTCGTGGCCGGCGGCCCGCAATTCGGCCGTCAGCCGTTCCACCCGACTGCGGGATCGGGCATAGACAATGCCGGATTGCCCACGCTGCTGCTCGAGAAAGCTGAGCAGTTGGCGGGTGGGCTGATCCTTGGCCCGCAGCAAATAGCGAATGTTGGGCCGATCAAAACTGGCCAGAAACACCCGGCCCCGCTCCAGCCGCAGCCGCTCCACAATCTCGCTGCGAGTGCGCGGATCGGCCGTGGCGGTGAGCGCCAGCCGAGGCACATTGGCAAAGCGTTCCGCCAAAACTCCCAGCTGGATGTATTCCGGCCGGAAGTCATGGCCCCACTGCGAAACACAGTGGGCCTCATCGATGGCGAACAGGGAAGGGGGCTGGCCAGCGGCGCCTCCGGCCAGCCGATCCAACAGATCTCCCGCCAACAGCCGCTCTGGCGACACATAGAGCAGCTCCAGGCTGCCGGCCGCCAATTGGCGCCACAGGGCGGTGGCCTGGTCGGCCGCCAGGCCCGAATGCAGCGCCGCCGCGGCTACCCCTGCTTGGCGCAGGGCCGCCACCTGGTCGTCCATCAGGGCGATCAGCGGTGAGATCACCACCCCCAACCCCGGCCGGCAGAGCGCCGGCACCTGATAACAGAGCGATTTTCCGCCGCCAGTGGGCATCAGCACCAGGCCTGAACCGCCCTCCATCACGTGTTGCACCACCTCGGCCTGGGGACCGCGGAAGGCGGCATAGCCAAACACCTGCCGCAGCACCTCTTGGGGATCGCCACTGCGGGGCCGCACTCTGGGGCTTGAGCTGGGGCTTGCGCTGGGGTTTTGGCTGCTAATGGGGCTTGAGCTATTCACGCCGGGGGCGTCACCGCTGGCATCTACCACAATGGCGCCAGTAGAGAGCCACCATGGCCGGCCACAGCTCCTCCCGCAGCTCCTGGGCCTTTTTGGCGCCGGCCCTGGTGCTGATCGGGCTCTCGGTGCTGATTCCCGCCGCCATGGCCCTGGTGATCAGCTTCACTCAAACCGGCCTGGATGTGACGGAGCCCCTGCGCTTTGTGGGGCTGGCCAACATTCGCCGTCTGCTCGCCGACCCGATGTTCTTTCGGGTGATCGGTACCACCTTTCTCTATTTGATCGGGGTGGTGCCGCCGATTGTTGGCGGCTCCCTGCTGCTGGCGGTGCTGGTGAATCGACGGCTCCCCGCTAGCCACTGGTTTCGCGGTGCTTTCTATACGCCGGTATTGGTGTCGATCGTGGTGGCCGCCATCGCCTTTCGCTGGCTCTACGCGGAGAACGGGCTGCTGAACGGCTGGCTGGGGGTGCTGTTGGGGGATCGATTTTCGCCGATCGGCTTTCTCACCAACCCTCTGCTGGCCCTGCCCTCGGTGATGTTGCTCACCGTTTGGAAGGGGCTTGGCTACTACATGGTGATTTTTCTGGCGGGGCTCCAGGGCATCCCGGGGGAGCTCTATGAAGCAGCGGAACTCGATGGCAGCGAGGGTTGGCGCCAACATTTAGACATCACCCTGCCGCTATTGCGCCCCTACCTCACCCTGGTGGCGGTGATTGCGGCGATTGCCGCCACCAAGGTGTTCGAGGAGGTGTACTTGATGACCCAGGGCGGTCCGGCCGATGCCACCCGCACCATCGTTTATTACGTGTATGACCAGGCCTTCGCCGAACTGGAGATCAGCTATGCCTGCACGGTGGGCTTGGCCCTGTTCGTGGTGGTGCTGGGGCTCAGCCTGATCCGCCTGGCGGTGGCCGGCGATGGCGGCTGGCGCTGAAGTTGCTGGCGCTGAAGCTTCTGGAGCTGAAGCGGCTCTGGAGCTGATGTTGTAGGAGCGGAAGAGGCTCTGGAGGTGCCAGACCATCAAAGGGGGTGGTTGCTGATCAA
>JBIKVR010000125.1:0-7003 GCA_044356735.1 Prochlorococcaceae cyanobacterium | reverse complement strand
GGTGGTTGCTGATCAATGGTGGCGCTGAATGCCCGGCGCTGGCGGCTGGGGTAATCCGACCAGCCAGGCCGCCATTGGCGGATGCAAGATTGAATGACAAGGGCCGCGATCAAAGCCCTGACCAAGTTGGTTTTGGCCGCTCCTGGTGACGACAAGCAACCCGACCACTGCTACGACAACCACCGCTACGACGACCACTGCCGCGACGGCCACAGCTGCGACGGCTGCGGCTGGCCAGCCCCTGCCAGCCGCCCCAGCCAAGGGCGAGCGGTCTATTGGAGTGGTGGGCGGCGGCCAGCTGGCCTGGATGCTGGCCGATGCGGCCCGGCAGCTGGGGATCCAGCTGCACTCACAAACCCCCGGCGCCTCTGATCCAGCCAGCCGCCTGGCCAGCAGCGTTATCCAGGCCCCCCTGGGAGACATCGCCGCCACCGCTGAGCTGGCCCGCCGCTGCGAGGCGATCACCTTCGAAAACGAGTGGCTGGATCTGGCCGCGCTAGCCCCTTTAGCGGCGGCCGGGGTGCGTTTTCTGCCCTCTCTGCAGGCCTTGGAGCCCCTGGTCTGCAAGCGCAGCCAGCGTCTGTTGCTCGATCGGCTGCAGCTGCCCACCCTGCGCTGGAGTGAGATGCCTGAGCTGGGGGAAGCACTGCCCCAGGGCATGGCTCTGCCCCTGATGGCCAAGGTGGCCAGCGGTGGCTACGACGGCAAGGGCACCGCCCTGCTGCGCAGTGCCGCCGACCTGGCCTGGTTGCAACGGCGGGTGAACAGCGCCGATTGGATCCTGGAGGAGTTGGTGGCCTTCGATCTGGAGCTGGCCATCACCGTTGCCCGCGACAGCGAGGGCCGGGTGGAGGTGTGGCCCCTGGCCCAAACCCATCAGCACCGCCAGGTATGCGACTGGGTGCTGACTCCCGCCGCCTTGCCCCATGCGGTGCAGGCCTTCGCCCGCAATATCGCCTGCTCGCTGGTTACTGCCCTCGACTACGTGGGGGTGCTATCGATTGAATTCTTCTATGGGCCAGGGGGCCTGCAGGTGAACGAGATCGCTCCCCGCACCCACAACTCCGCCCACGTCACGATCGAGGCGGCCATCACCAGCCAATTCAGCCAGCAGGCCCGCATCGTGGCCGGCATGCCCCTGGCCAGTACGGCCCTGCGGCTGCCGGGGGCGGTGATGGTGAATTTGCTCGGCTACGAGATCTCCAGTGGCGAATACCTCGACCAGCGCCGGGCCCTGGAGGCCCTGCCCGGCTCGGCGCTGCACTGGTATGGCAAGCAGGGCTCCCGGCTGGGGCGCAAGCTCGGCCACGTGACCCTGCCGCTGCAGGCGAGCGACAGCCAGGCTCGGGCCAGCGAGGCTCTGCTGAGAGTGGCGGAGGTGCGCTCGATTTGGCCCCTGCCGCCAGATTCGCCCTAAGCTGGAACAGGACTGCCGTGTTGGTGACTGCCTTTCACAGTTTTCTGATCTGACTCCCTTTTCGACATGGGGGTCTGCAGCGGAAGCAACGTAGGCCGGCCTCGTAGCTGGAAACGACGCCCCGCCTTTGACCCTCTTCTGGTTCCACCAGGTCGAACACTGGGGCAAGACGGCACGGCGGTCCACCCAATTTGCAATAAACAGCTCACGTAATAAACAGTTCAAGCAATAAGCAGCTCCCGGCAATAAACAGCGCTATAGGGTTTTGCTTATTGCTGTGATTCAATTAAATGTGGGCTATGAATTTTCTTTTTGCATGTAATCGCCTTTCTAGGGAAGCTCTGCAAAACCCGAGCGACACCCAATAGAGCCCTGATTTCGCAATGGCTCTCCGCTGGCTGGGGCGGCGAAATGGCGGTTGATCAGAGCCTCCCTAGGCTGCGCTTGGCGATTGCGCAAATATTCTTGGCGCCTTTCGATTAGCTCGTTAGCCCCCACCATCAGCAAAGTTGTCCGCCTCGCCGTTCAGCTCCAACAGCTAGAAACCCATCTTCTGGGCAACGCCCAGACAGACCCCGTGCATCCGCTCCAGTGCAGCGTTGCTTAAGCTTTTTTGCGGCATTTGGAAACAAAAACCAAGGGAATGTTCGGCCTCGAAATGCTGTGTCTACCTCGTCTGAGTGGTGGTTGCGCCATTGCACCGCAACGTTGGCATGATGGCTGGTATGAAGCAACGCTACCGCTACCGCCTCTACCCGCACCCCCATCAACAGCTGGCGCTGGCAAAGGCGTTTGGCTGTGCGCGGGTGGTCTGGAACGACGCCTTGGCCAAAAGCCGTGAGCTGTACGCCGCAGACGAGAAGACCAGCTACCCCGTGCTGGCGAAACTCTGCATCACCCAGGCCAAGCAAACCCCTGAAAGGTCCTGGCTGTCAGGCCCCAGCAATGTGGTGCTGCAGCAGTCCGTGCGCGACCTGGATCAGGCGTTCCGCAACTGGTGGGCGAGCCTGAGCGGCAAGCGCAAAGGGCCGAAACTGAAGCCTCCACGTTTCAAGAAACGTCGTGGGGCTCAGTCGATTCGCTTCATGTCGCATGTGTTCCGCACCGGAGAGCAGTCGCTGACGCTCAGCAAGATCGGCCCCGTGCCAATTGAGTGGAGCCGGGCTCTGCCATCGGCCCCCAGCAGCGTCACGGTCATCCGCGACGCCAGCGGGCGCTATTTCGCCTCCTTCGTGGTGGAAGTGGAGCCAACGCCTCTGCCTGCCAACGGCAAGGCGCTCGGCATTGACCTGGGCTTGGCATCCCTCGCCGTCACTTCAGACGGTGAAAAGATCGCCCCGCCGAAGTTTCTGCGCTCTGCGCTGAAGCGGCTGCGGCGGCTGCAGCGGCACCTCAAGCATAAGCAAAAGGGTTCCAATCGCTTGGCGGCTGCCAGGCGACAGGTGGCGAAACTTCACGCCACCATCGCAGACAAGCGCCTCGACTTTTTGCATCAGCTCTCGACCCGCATCATCCGCGAAAACCAAACGGTGGTGCTGGAAGACCTGAATGTGTCGGGGATGCTCAAAAACAGGAAGCTGGCCCGCTCGATTGCCGATGCCGGTTGGCGGCAGTTCCGCACCCTGCTGGAATCCAAGGCCCTGCAATACGACCGCCAAGTGGTGGTCATCAACCGATGGCTGCCCACCAGTCAGGTCTGCTCAACCTGCGGACACCAAGACGGCAAAAAAGAGCTGTCGATTCGGGAATGGCAGTGCCCGAGTTGCGGAGCGGTTCACGACCGCGACATCAACGCTGCTTTGAACATCCTCGCCGCCGGACTGGCGGAGAGTCGAAACGGGCGTGGAGCCGTGCATCAGTCCACCCTTGCGGTGGCAGCAGGCTGTGAAGCGCCAACCCACCCGATCGCTGAGACATCCCCATGCGCAGCGTAGAAGGAATCTCCGCCGTTCACGGCGGGGAGGAAGTCAATCCAGGAGTGGGGTCGCAGCTGGGCCCGCAGGGCTGGATCGGTGATAAGCAAAAATTTCCAGGGCTGCAGGCCATAGCTGGAGGGGCTCTGCACCAGGCTGTTCTCCAGGCAGGCCCAGGTGTTGGGGTCGATGCTGCGGCTTGGATCGAATGCCTTCACCGCATAGCGCCATTGCAGCGCTGCATCGATTTGGGAGGTGGCGATTGGCAAGACCGGCGGGAAATGCAAAGCGCATTCTGGCTACCTAGATAGCCAGAGCTTTTCAGCGGCCAGAAATCAGTGGCCCAAAATCAGCGGCTCAAAATCAATGACCAAAAATCAGTGGCTCAAAATCAATGGCCAGAAATCAGTGGCCAGAAATCAGCGTTCAGGATCAGCAGGGCTGGCCGCAGATTTTGGACCGCTGCCAGAATCAGGCTTGATTCGCCCCAGGGGCATGGCTCAGGGGGAGCCCGACAGTTGATCCAGTTGTTCCTGGAGCAGCTCACGGCTCCAGTGGGTGGTTACAAACACCTCCTGGGCACTATTGCCGCGGCGGGCCAGCAGCTTGTAACCGCCCAGGATTGGTGCGGACACCCTCAGCCTCAAGCTGGCGGCGCGCCCTTTTACGCGGCTGATCACAGCGGGAGTGACCGTGTCGATGCCCGGCTGCTGGGCCAGTCGCCGCAGCAGCGGGATCAGCCCATCCAGGTAGGTGCTGTGGGTGATCACCACCCGGCCCATGAGCCCTCCTAGGCGCGTTCCAGGGGGGCCATGGTCAGTCCCTCCACCAGTAGTTGTTGGTGATATAGCTCAGCTTGCTCCTGGGGCCCGCACCAAACCACCGCCGAGCCCTCACCATCAATGCGGTGGGCCAGTTCCCAGGCGCGATCTGGCTGCATGCCCGGGATGTGCTTCACCAGGCAATCCACCACGTGCTGGAAGGTGTTCACGTCGTCGTCGAGCACCACCACCTTGAAATTCGGGTAGGGCTGACGCAGCGTCCGGGACTCCCGCACGGCGGTGGGCGAGGCGTAGCTCACAAGGCAGGACGATCTCAATCGTTGATGAGCCTAGGTAAAGTCCTGGCACCTCGAAATCACCGCGCCATGCTGATCACCGTGGGCTGGGCTTCCCTCGCTGCTCTGTTCAGCTTCTCGATCGCCATGGTGGTCTGGGGCCGCCATGGTGACGGCAGCATCAACTTCTGAGCCCTGATAAAACCTGTTCGGCAGCGTCATCGTGGTTGAGTCGATCGTCGCCAGCGGCCCCACCAGCTCCCAGTTGCTCTCCTGGGTGGCCATTGGCCTGCTTGTTTTTGTGAGTGCTGGAGTGATCTACCTGTCCGCCGTTGACTGGCGCGATCGGCGCCGGCGCCAGGCGGCAAACTCCCCCCGCCGCCCATGAATCCGGCTTCCCCGGCCCAGCATCTGGTTCGGGAGCGGCTGGTTGGGGTGAGGTTTTTTTTGCGTTTGCAGCTGCGGGCCACGGCCCTGGTCACCGCCCTGCTGCTGCTGGGGCCAGCCCTGCTGCTCTGGCGGCTACCGAGGCCCAGGGCCCAGGGTTTGGCGCGGCTGCTGAGCGAGACGGCCCTGATCCAGAGTTTTGCCGCCAATCCGCTGCGGCCGGTGCCCTCCCTGTGGCAACAGCGGCTGGGGCCCCGCCAGGCGCTCCGCCAATGGCAGCGTCAACAGGGGCTCTGGTGGCAGTTCTGGGGCCGTGACGGAGACTCCGGTGCCTTCCTGGCCATTGCCGATCGCCCAGGCCCCGCCGGTGCTGCCACGCCGCTGCCGCCAAATGCGCTGCGGGTGGATGATCTGCTGGTGCTGGCTCCCGATCCGCTCTCGCTGCGCCAGCTGTCGGATCAACTCAGGTCTGGCGGCCGCCAGCGCCAGGGCCTTGAACGCCGCTGTCTGGAGCGGCTACAGCAGGGGCAAGCCGTCTACTGGAGCCCTTTGGGTCTGGCGGCGATCACGGGCCCTGTAGCGCCGCTTTTGCAGCACCTGCGCCAGGGCTGCCTCAGCCTTACCACAGGTGGCGGCGCCACTGCTTTTCGCGGCGGCACTGACCTGCGCAGTGGCAATTCTCTGCGCGGCGGCAATGACCTGCGCGGTGGCCTGGAGCTGCAGGGAGAGGCCACGGCATTCACCGGTCTGCTGGCTGAGCCCCCCGAGGCAGGGCAGGGTTTTGCTCGATCGGCTGCTCCCTTGCCGCCAGGCATCGCCCTGGAGCTTGCCGGTCCGCGCCTTGAGCCCTGGCTCCAGGGTCTGCTGAGCCGTCGGTTGATCCGCGAACCGCTGGCGGCCCGCTATGGCCTCGCCGATAGCGAGCTAAAGCTGCTGCAATCGATTCCCTTCCAGCTGCGCTTGCGCCGAATCGCCAGCGGCGCTTTCCAGGCGGGATTGGAGTTGCATTTCATCGTGGGCAGCGAGCGCCAGGCCTGGGCCAAGCTGCTCGAGCGCCTGCGCCAGGGCCTGCTGGATGTTGGTCTCCAGGAGAGCCCGGCCAGGATGAAGCCTGGGGGCGCCGCTGGCACCGGCGGATCTAGCCGCCTGCCCACAGCGAGCTTTTCACGGGAGGACGGCCAGGTAGTGGGGGGCTGGCGCTGGCTGGCGAGCCCAGGCGGCGATCCGCAGCTGCTGCTGTTCCTGGGGAGCGAGCCGCTTGCCCCCTCAGCCGCCAGCTTCGTGCCAGATCGGTTTCAGCTTCGGCTGCGACCATCCGAATTGGATCGATTGTCGCTAATACCAGAGGGTCTGCCCCTACTTGTGCGCAGGGCCACCAGCCTGGAGCTGGTGGCTACAGCGACCAAGGGCCAACCGCTCAGCCAGCTGACTGGACGCCTTCAGCTGCCGGCGCTGGCAGCTGATCGCCCCCCCCAGAATCGCCCCCAGACTCGCTAGCCGTATCGGCGGGCTGCTCGACTTTCGGCGGTTGTTGTTGCCGCTCGCGCTTGCGCCGTTCCGCCGCCACGGTCTCTTCCATCAACTCGACGGCCTGGGCCATCTTTTCCAGGTTGGTGACGTAGAGGCTCAGATCCCTGTCCAGCCGCTCCCGCAGCAGACCCATGGCACTGCCCAGATCGTGGGCATAGCCCCGCAGGCTGAGCGGATCCATGCCATCGGCCCCCTGGGCCTGCTCCATCAGGCTGAGCAAACCCACCGCCATCAGGCGCGAGTAGTGAAAGTCTGGTCTGCGGATGCTGGCCAGGGCTAGGGCCAGCGGTTCAGGAGCGCCTTCCCCCTGGCGCTCCACCCATTGCTTCACCTCTTCGACGCTGTGATGGCCAATGGCGGCTACGGCTTCATCCCTTTGGCGCCGCAGGGCGGCGGCGTCATGGCCAGAGCAGCTGCAGAGAGCAGCCAAAAGCAGCTCCCGGTGATGGTCGGGCCGATAGCCGCGCGTAAAGCCGTCAAATACCTGGATCAAGCCACAGGCAAACAGGGGATCGCTTTGAAAACCCTGTTGACGGCTCAAAAGATGCAGTTCCACCAGCAGCTCGTCCACCATCCGCCGGTAGAGGGGAGCCACCAGGAAGGGGAAGGCGCTATGGAAGGCGCGCTTGCTGTCGGCAACCGTGAGGGCGTCGCTCACGCGAGATACACCAAGTGATCCAGCGACCCTAGCGACTCGAC
>JBIKVR010000170.1:0-3628 GCA_044356735.1 Prochlorococcaceae cyanobacterium | reverse complement strand
CCAGCGGTGCCCGGCGCCGTCAGCTCAAGGCTGAGTCTGGTGATTGGGGCCTGGGGCGGGGCTTGGGACTGGGGCGGGGGTCAGCCACCGCAGCAGAATCGGATTCACCTGATCCGGCGCCTCGTCCTGGGGGCAGTGGCCCAGGCCGGGCAGCACCACCAATTCGCGAATACAGGGGTACAGGCTTGCCCAGCGCCTGGCTTCCGCCACGGGTTCCCAGGGATCCGCCTCTCCCCAGAGCATGCGCACCGGCAGATCCAGCTCGGCCAGCAAATCCGGCGCCAGGCGGTCGTTGAACAGATTCACAAAACCCCGAAAGCTCTCCTGGGCGCCGGGATCCCGGCTTGGCTCCAGCAGTAGATCCAGCAGCTCCTGGTCCACATTGTTGCCGCTCGGGTAGGCCTGGGCCAGCACCTGCCGCACCACCGGGGGCCTGGCCAGCAACATAAACAGACCGCCGATCAGCCAGCGCTGGCGCACCGTGGCCATCAGCAGCGGACGGCTCCAGCGCTGCAGGGCAGGCAGTTCGCCCAGTCGCTTGCTGTCTAGAGCCCGCTGGGCGCAATCGATCAGCACCACTTGCAGGGGCGGGCGACCCTGGTTTTGCAGCAGCCTTGCGGCGTTGAGGGCCACTACCCCGCCAATCGAGTTGCCCACCAGCTGCAGCGGACCCGCACCGATCACGCTGTCGCTGAAATCAACCACCTGCTCGGCCCAGAGGTCGAAGCCGTAGCTAACCGAGCCGCTGCTGGCTGGCTCTCCTGGCAGCTGGGAGCGGGGCTTGGCGCTGCCGCCGAATCCAAGTAAATCCATGGCATAGACGCGCAGGCCTGCGGCGCTCAGGGCGGCGATGCTGTGGCGCCAGTGGCGCCAGGAGGCGCCGAAGCCATGCAACAAAAGAACGGCCCCCTGGTCTGGGCGGCCGTTCTGGGGGGGACTGGTAACGGCGCTGACGCTCTGGCCGCGCCAAACCCATGGCAGCTGTTGCAGTCCCTGGCTCACTGGGGTTCAGACGCCCACTGTTTGGTTGGCCAGCAGGTTTTTGAGCTTGGCCAGTTCGCCAGCCCAGCGGGGATCTGGAGCTTCGCTATCCACAGAGTCGGCGTGAACCACCTTGTTCACCGACTTGCGATTGGCAGCAGCTGGAGCAGCACCGCCGCGGCGCTCGGCGGGAGCGGCACCGGCACCGGGGCGGCTGTCGCGGCGCTCCGAAATCTCGATCCGCAGGGGGTTGCCGCCGAAATCACGGCCATTGAGCTGCTCGATCACCGCATCGGCGAGCTTGGCATCGTCCACGTTGGCGAAGCCAAAACCGCGGCAGACACCGGTTTCGCGATCGTTCACCACCTTGAAGCGCACCCCCGCCCCCACACTCTCGAACAGGGCATCGAGTTCCTTGGCATCAAAATTTTGCGGCAGGTTGCCGACGTAAAGGCGAATGCTCATGACGGGGGGGCTGGGAGAGAAAAGAGAAGACTTCGGCTCGCGAAGAATCACGCCGATGCATCACGCAGTTAACCATGGCGAGGAACTGCTTCCTCGGCCAGCCAGTGGCGGGCCGCGATCAGGGTCGCGGCCTCGTTCTCGCCCGGCTCGGCCGGCAGCCGGCCAAAGGCCCTTTCCCTGGTGAGGTGTTCCAGCAGCTGCCCCAGTCGGGGGCCGGCCTTTAGAGCCAGTCGTGCCTGCAGGCTGGCCCCATCCAGCGGTGCTTTGGGGTGGAACAGCGGGTCGGCTGGATCCCGCCACCTGGCCAGGGCGATGGGGGCCCATGCCGCTTCCAGCAGCAGCGCCAGGGCCGGCAGCTCCCCTTCCAGCTGGCGTTGCAGGCTGAGCCTCTCGTCTTCTGGCAGGGCATCGGGGTCGCCACCTATGGCCCCTAGTCGCTGCCACCAGTGGCGCAGGCGTTGGCAGTTCAGTTGCAGACGACGGCTCGACTTCAGGCGGGCCAGGCTCTGGCCATCGAGCAGGCAGGCCAGCCTTGCCAAAGGCAGGGCCCAGGCCGTTTCGGCCTTGCTCAGCCCCCGCTCCGCAGCGGTCTCCAGGCGCAGCTTGGTTAAATGGTGATGCAGAACTGCTGGCTCTCCGCTTCGGGCTGGTGCTTCTTGCCTGGCTGCTGCCCCCTGCTTGGCCGGCTTTTCGCAGCTGGCTGGCGCCGCCTTTGGGGAGAGCTCGTCACACCAACTGGCCAGCAGCCCGGTGTCCACCAGCTGGGCCAGGCCGAGGCCTCCCCGGGGGGCCACCGCCAGCCGTTCCAGTTCCGCCAATACCCGCTCGCCCGCCACCTGCCCCAGCCGGGCCCTGTGTTGGCAGATCCAGCCCAGGCTGGTGGGTTCGAGGTGGAAGCCGAGCTCCCAGGCCAGCCGCACCCCCCGCAGCAGCCGCAGCGGATCGTCCAGCAGGTTGGCTTCGCTGATCGCCCGCAAGCGGCCCGCCGCCAGATCCTCCAGACCCCCACTGGGGTCTATCAGGCCACCACTGGAATCCATCAAGCCACCACTGGAGTCCAGCAGGGCGGCATCCAGATGCTCCGGGCCGTCTCCAGTCGCCGTGAGCTGTAGAGCTATGGCATTGGCTGTGTAGTCACGGCGCAGCAGGTCCTGCTGCAGGTTTGCTCCCATGCGGCGGGCCAGGTCGATCGTCCAGCCCTGCAGCACCAGCCGGGCGATCGACCGCTCCGCATCCAGCACCACCACCGCTGCTCCCAGCCGCCGGGCCAGTTCCCGAGCCAGCGCCACGGCGTCGCCTGGCACCACCAGATCCAGGTCGGGTCGCAGGGCCAGCCTGCCGAGCAGGGCGTCCCGTACGGCGCCCCCCACCAGCACGCTGCCGGCGGGCAGGGCCGCCAGGGGCAGGGGCCAGCCTTCCGGGGCCAAGCGCAAGCGCAGGGCCCTCGCCAGCTGGTCAACGGGGAGGCCAGCCGCCAGAATGGATAGCTGGCGTGGCTGCTGCAGCATGTGCATCTGCGTCGATTGCCACTGGGTGGACCGTTGCCAGGCCTACCACGCGGTGGAGCGCCAACACGGTGTGCCCCATCTCAGCGCCGCGCCCGATTTCCAACCCCAGCAGCCGCGTATCCACGTGCAGGTGGTGGAGTTGCCCCACGATCAGGTGGGCGTTGAGTGGGATGTGCGGGCATGTCAGAGCTTTCAGGCCCAGCCGGGCAATTGGCAACGGCTGCGGCCCCACCAGGCGTTGCCCCGATGAGTTGGCTGTTGGCCCTGCATAGCTCCAGCGAGGTGCTGGGGGTGGCCGTGCAGCCCCTGGGCGATGGCGGGGGTGCGGAGGAGCGGCGCACGGCTGGTTTTCCGCTGGGGCGATCCCTCTCCAACCAGTTGCTGGATTGTGTGGAACAGCTGCTGCCCGCCTCTCAGTGGCCCCGGCTGGGGCGCCTGGTGGTGGCCACCGGACCGGGCGGGTTCACGGGCACCCGATTGACGGTGGTGCTGGCCCGCACCCTGGCCCAGCAGCTGGCCATTCCCCTGCATGGGGTGAGCAGCTTTGAGTTGGTCGCCGCCCGCCATGGGATCATCACGCCCACCTGGATCGTGCAGGAGTTGCCGCGGCGAGGTCTGGTGGCGGCGCTCTATGGCCCGGATCAGGGCGGTTTGACTGGGCTGGTGGAACTGCG
>JBIKVR010000082.1:0-12337 GCA_044356735.1 Prochlorococcaceae cyanobacterium | reverse complement strand
CCTCCTGCCTGCTCAAAACAGGCCTCTAGCCGCTCGACCTGTTCTGCGCGCTTGGCGCCTTTCAGCTTTGCCAGGTTCTGAAGCTTCCAGCGAATGGCCGGCAGCTCCTGCAGATGGGGAAACAGCATGCAGTCCCAGCGGGGCTGGTGCTGCACCAGAGAAAGCAGGAAAGTGCGGTGCTGGTCGGTAAGGGCACGGGGCAGGTCCTGCACCAAGCGTTGACGGGTCTGCTCCAGCTCTTCGAGACTGACCTCGTCGCGCGTCATGCCGTTGAACTGATTGGCGAACGTGGCATCCAGGGGCTGGAGACGGGGCATCAGCACCTCATGCACCGGCCTGTTGTGGCCGGCCAGGTAAGCCACGAAGCAATCCACGATCTCCGGGGTCAGCCCGGTGTCGTTGTAGAGCACCAAAACGTCGAACAGATCCCGTAGGTGCTGCCGGTCCATGGCCGCAACGAGCTTGCTGCCATAGAGCTCAGCGGTGGCGAGCAAAGGCAGGGTGACCGCCTGGGCAAACTCCTCCTCCGTGGCAGGTGAGAGCGGGCGTTGCTGCAGGGGGAGCAGGGTGCCGCGAAACACCTCATTCACCTCCACCTTCACCTCGGCCAAGGGGCCAATCGCCATCAGCTTGCTTTCGTTACCGGCGCTGTTCCGGCGCTGCCTCACCTCTTAGCCCATGGCCTCCAGCTTCTGGCTGATCGCACTGAGCTCGGCGGCAATGGCCTGCAACGCGACCTCACGGCCGAGGCTGTGGTCGGTGAACACCACATCGATGTCCACCGACAGGCGGGGCAGGTCGTGCAGGAACAGATTGAGAGCGGTGCCGCCCTTGATGGCGAAGTGGGGCGTAGTGAATACCACCGGAGCGATGTCCAGCAGCTGGCGCACCGTGGCGGTGTAGGCGCCGTTCATGGTGTCGCGGCCAGATCCAGGCGCTCACCGGAGCGGCCCACGGCCACCCATCGGCGCCCACCACCGAGGCGGCGGCTGTGGCGCTGGGCCAGCTCGGCCCAGGGCAATTCGAGTTCGCTCGCCAGTCGGGCAGCGAGGCGCACCACCTTGATGCGGGTGAGGTGGCTGAGGAGCTCATCGAGCAGCGGCAGCCGCAGGTTGCGCGTGCTCTCCACCAGCTGGCGCACCTCATCCAAGCCTTCGAAGCTGCCGGTTTCGCTGAGCAGCTCCAGCAGGGCGCGCTCCGGAGCGGACACAGGCAGCTCTGGATGGCCACCGGCCAGGGGTGTCAGCCCAAGCCCCGCCGGCAGCTCGGGATCAAAGATGTGGGCCACGCGATAGCGCACGAGCACGACGCCATCGAGCCAAAAGGGCAGGCGGGCCGGTTGATCACCCCAGAGCACCACGGTTTCCCGGTAGGCCAGGTTGTGACGGACACCGCGCCAGGCCAGGGCCGTTTTGCCGGCTACGTGCAACCCCGGCATCTGCTGCGCCAGAAAGGCCAGGCAGGCATCCCGCTGGAGGGTGTCGCCGGGAAGCCCGTAGGCACCGCGGCTCAGGCGCAGGAGCCAGCCTGATCGCACCAGCGCCGAAGCCCGCTTGGCTGTGATGCCATGGGCGGCCAAGACCTCCATCCCCAGGGGAGTACCGCGAGGCAGCTGCGCCAGGGCCTCTTTGAATGAAAAACGAGCTGCAGATCGTTCCATGAGTGAACTGTAGCTGTTTTTCCATGCAGCTCTCAGGGATCGGTGTGCCCAGCGGCGCGAAGCAGCCCAGGGTGCTCTGCATGAGATCTGCGCCGCAGTTCGCTCCATCAGCGAACAAGTGCAGGTTTTTGATGCGTTACGCCTGTGGCTTGCGCGATCGCTGCCCCCACCAGCTCCTGCCGCTGCGCCAGGAACCGCTGAAAGTCGTCGGCCCAAAGCCCCGACTCGTCCCCATGGGGAATCAAGTGGCTGGCGAGCACGGTTTCCATCGGGAAGCCCGGCTCATCCCGCAGTTCCGCCATGTAGACGGAGGGGTCGGAGTAACTGATGCGTTGATTGGTCTCTCTGTCGATCAGGCAGCGGTTGAGCACGCAGTCGCGCAGGCGTGAGTCGATGCCTCGGTCGTCCAGGAATTTGGCTGGGAAGATGTGGTGGTCGTCGATGCCGTTGCTGGCCAGCAGCTGCTCGTTCAGCACGGCGCGGCTATGGAAGTCGAGCGGGCGTTCGCCGCTGGCGAGGATCAGGCAGATGGTGGCGCGGTAGAGGGAGCGCTGCCTGGGGGTGACATCGCGCAACTTCTCGTGGTTGAAGTGGAAGCTGCGCACGTTTTCAGGCGCCGGGGATGCTGAATCGCTGAGCCAGGGGATCAGCTCGCTCACATCGCGGCCGCTTTGGGTGTTGGGCGACTTTTCGTAGGCTTGGCTGAAGGCCGAGCACCAGAACCAGCGTTTGATCTGCTCCCGCTGGGCACCAACTGCGACACCCTTACTCGCACGTGCTCGGGCCAGGGCTGCGGCCATTGCGGTCGTACCAGGTGTCGCGTTCGTATTGCTGCATCACTGGGAACTGCACGCGGTAGATGGTGATCAGTTCTTCGAGGATGAGCTTGATGGACTGGTCCACAGGTAATCGATTTCCACGGGGGCCTGGCGCTGAGAAAGCAGCGAGCGGTTGGCTCGCTAGGATAAACGAATAACTTGAGGCTTGGTAAACCGACAGATGAATCCCATCTTTGAAGTCTTGCTCCCTCGTCGACCTATCTCGTATCAAGGCACATCGAAGAGCCGGGAGGAGTGGAAAAGTTTTATTTACGGGAGAACCTTCTCGGCGTGGAATCAGACACCAATTAGCGATGGGCGACTCAGATTTTCTGTGGTTTACTTATGCGAAAGTGATCCTGCTGATATCAATAATATTATCAAACCCATTCAAGATGCCATGATTTCCCTTGTTTATGCTGATGACAGCTTGGTGTGTGATGTTACGGGGCACATGAGGCTGTTGTCGGATCCGATCGATATTGTTGGCCTACCATCACTTTTGGCTGATGCGGTCATCACTGGCTCAGAGTGCGTTTACGTTCAAATTTCAAATTCCAATGAACTCAATCAAGAGGTAAGCCGATGACACGATTCAAGGAGCCCCATGAACATGAAAGAGCCAAACTTCTTGCCAAAGAGCTTGAGGATCAAGGGTACTCAGTTATTTTTGAACCAGATCCTTCGCAACTCCCATTTAGCCTTATGAATTACCGGCCTGACTTGATTGCTACGGGCGCGGCTGGCAATCTTATCGTGGAAGTCAGAACAAGAAGCGATTCGCGATCAATTGAGCGCTATAAGCAGATTGCCGAGGAAGTGGCAAAGCATAGCGGCTGGCGATTCATGCTGTCAACGATTGACGAGCCCTATCAGAATGAGAGTGCAGAAATCAAGCAAGAGTTATCAGATGATGCCATCATTAGAGCAATAAGCAAGGTTGATTTGCTAGTTGGTTCCGATAGCTACGAAATGGCAGTTCCAACCCTATGGAGTATATTTATTTCAGGCATGCGCTCTTCGGGCAGGCGGAAGGGTCTACCCATGGACGCCACGAACGACCGCAGCGTCATCAATTACATGTACTCTTTGGGACAAATCTCGGCTAGTGAATACGAGGAGTCGAATGCATTTCTTTCGATACGCAATAAACTGATTCATACATTCGATGCTGAGCTCAGTAAGAACCAAGTGCAACGACTTATCGACTTCACGAAGCAAAAACTTTGTGAATGGGGAATCATCACTTAGCTAGAGGAGCCTTTGTGGTCTCAGGCCTCTCGCCTCAACCTCGATGATCAGCTGAGTTGGCTAACCGGCTAGCCTCCTTCTCCTTCAAAATACCCCCAAACCCCCCGATAATCCCCCACCCGATCACACCGATCAAACGGCGCCTCATAGGTGATGGTCCGCTCCACCGGCCCCCCAGGCAGCGTGTCATCGATGATCGTGCGGGAGACGCTGCCGGAGGTCATGGCGGCGATGTCTTCCCAGCCGGTGGTCTTGTTGGGGCCACGGCCTGAGCCTTTGCGGGGGAAGCCGACGCCGGTAAGGCCCTTGCTGGCGGTGAAGACGATGCGGCCGTTGCGGTCGTACCATGTATCGCGTTCGTATTGCTGCATCACCGGGAACTGCACGCGGTAGATCGTGATCAGTTCTTCCAAGCTGAGGCCGAGGGCGCGTGCCACCAGCACATCGATCTCCACCAGGGCCTGGCGGCGGGCGTAATCGGTGCGCAATGCGCAATCGCGCTGCCAGGTGGGGGTGAGGTTGGTGAAGAACTCGTTGGGGAGGCGGGGATCCTGTTTGGCCCAGCGTTGCTGGCGGAAGGCTTCATCCCAGCATTCGCTCCAGAGATCGGCGTAGTGGGTGGTGAGGCAGTTGAGGGCGAGGGTGCGAGGAGTTGATCAGCGCCTGCGTTAAGAACTGGAAACAGGCTCGCAAGCTCATTTCTAAAATTCGTCTTGCCAGTTGTCCTGATAAAGAAGTCGAAAGGCAATGAAACCAGGAGTCCAGCAAAACATGCCAGCCTTGAGCAAGATGAAAAGGTCAGCGAGAAGCAACCATCAATATGACCTGTTTGTGGTGGCTGAATCGATGATATGAGTGTTCGTTCATTCGCGGGAGGCAGCATCTTTCTGCTTACAAGGCGATAAAACTCAGTTACTGGCTTCTTGTCGGACTATGTCACATTCGGAGTGCAGGAGCTATATTCAAACTCCGAAACGGCTGGCCGGTAATTCGTGCGTGGTAGGTAGTCGTCGGGGAAGCTTGTGAGATCGAGGCAATCGTAGTGGCTGTTCAAGGTGCAAGCTGCCCGGGGAGTCTTGTTGAAGGGGCGGCCCACATAAAAATGGGGACCCGAAAGAATCAGTTGCGATGTAACGTCTGGAAAGCTGGTTTCCCGGCGGATTGTGCCGTCTTTCTGGGCATTTGTTTCGTGCCACATCTCCAGCGCGATGTACTCCCCCTGAAGATCGCCCAACCGTTTCGGGGCCGCCGCAAATTTCTCCAGCACACTCTGCAGTTGCTGGGAATGCAGTGCAGGCAAGCGGGCCTGGCGGGCAGGCGTACCCGGTTCGTCGTAGAGCTGGGCAAACAAGCCTAGGGCTTGCTCGCCTATGGGTATCAGTCTCTGGCGATGGCCAGCCATTTCCCATTTGTTATCGACAGTTTTGATGCCGCCGACTGCCCCATTGCCATCGTGGGTAAAGCAGGCATCTACAGTTTTGGCGTGAAAAAGATTGGCAAGGTGAATAAAGCTGGGTTTTCGCTGTGGTCCATAGTGATTGACGCTGAACTTTGTATTATGGTGAACTTCGGCAAAGACTGATAGCTGGTTCTCAAACTGGAAGTGATTGCGTAAGCGCCCATACAACTTCTCCCGCAACGCCCCTCCCTTCGGGTCGTCATACACCCCCTCTGGATGCAGGAATCCCTGCACCCCTTGACCAGAAGCCACCCGCCAAGCCTGAGGCAGAAAGCACTTATACAGATTCGTCTGGCTACCCTTAAGCAGTGAATAATTGGCCACGGCATTGAGAAATGCTTGGCTGCCGTTCTGCCCCTCAAACTCCTCCAGGTAGGCCGCCCGCAGATCCAGATGGCCGGTAAAGGCATCGCCTCGGCGCTTGGCCAGTTCGCTGGCGCTTACCTTGCGGATCAGCACCATCGGGTCGGTGTCGCCGATCACGCCCTTTTCCTCCCACTCCACCTTCAGCCAGGGCGGATTGCCCACAATTAGATCGAAGCCGCCGCCCTTGAGCAGATCGGCGAATTCCAGATCCCAATGCAGGGGCCGGATACGATTGCATACCGCCTCCACCTGGCGCAGGCGCTCAAATTCCTCCCGCAGCTTCTGCACATTCACAAAACCGTGACGATCGCTGAAATCCACCGCCAGTTGCTTGGGTTGGGTATCGGCAAATAGGTTTATCTGGCCCAGCTCTTCGCCGATACCCTGCTCCAGATCGCCGAGGATCATGCTCAGCTCCAGCAGCCAGCTATCACGAGTGGGTAGCGAATCCGCCTGGCGAATTGGCCAGAACCACAAGGCACTCCAGTAGTCCATCGCCCACTTCAGCCGCAGCCGGGCGTTGGTATTAGCCACATCGCGGCCAAGCACCTCCTGCTCCTGGATGCGGTCTTTCAGTTTCAGCGGCGTCCAGTCGCCTTCGCTAACGCCGGTGGGGTCTTGCCACACCGGCAATGGATCTGTGGTGCGCGCTCGCAGTTGCGTTTGCTGCTCGGCCCAGTTGTTCCATAGCTCATCCACCAACTTGCTGAGCCGCAATAGGTGGTCGATCTGCGCTTCCGTGAAGGCCTCGCCCACAAAGGCTTTGTTCCAGCGCTTGCAGCGCTCGATCGCTTCGGGTTCCAGCTCCTTGATCACCTTGTCTGAATAGGCAACCATGCCCGGATCGGGCAGCAGGAAGTGGAAGATGGCGTCGGCCGGCAGTGGCGCCTCCCAGGCGAGTTCTTCTGGAGCGTGCTCATGCCACAGCCGCGTGGGTTTTGCCCTGCGGCCCGTGCCCGTGGGTAGCTGGCTGAGCCGGTAGATCTGGCGTCGAGCCCCAATCAGCGAATTGCCGCATACCAATTGCTGGCTGAACCAGGGCACAAAGGCTCGGCCATTTTCGGGCGTGAAAATACTGTTGAGCCAGAGGCTAACCTCCGCCAGCTCCACCGCCACCGGGTTGAGGTCCACGCCATACACGTTCTGATCAGCCAAACGCATCTTCACCTTCTGCAGTTCGGTGGCGTACTGCTCGTGGGGGATGCTCTTGCCGGTTTCCTGTTGGCGCCGCTCCAGGTAGGCCTGGGCCAGTTGATTCACCACTTCGTTCAAAAAAGCCGCCGAGCCCATGGCCGGCTCGCACACCTTCAGCCCCAGAATATCGGACGCCGTTTTGCCGGGTAGCAGCTCCTTGAGCGCATACTTCACCAGGCACTGGGTGAGCGATTCGGGCGTGTAATAGCTGGCGCTCTTCTGGCGGTCGCGCCCGGCCAGACGATAGATAAAACTGCCCTTGGGCAGGCACTTGGGTTTGCCGCTGGCCTGCTCTTGAACGATCTCGTCTTGTTTGTGGGCCTTGAGCTGTGGAGCGCTCACGAAGTGGCCCACCTCCAGTACGTCGTGGTCAGCAGCTGAGGCCTTGCCGCCGCTCGAGCCTGGATCGTCGTCTTCGCTGGCGTCGCCTTCACCGCCCTCGTCTGCATCGAGCAGCTCGTCGTCGTTGTCAGTGCCGGCAGCTTTTCCCTGCTTGGCAGCGGGCTGCACCTCATACAGATCCTGTTCGGCGAAGAAGCCCCGAAAGCTAAGCAGCGCCTCATAAACAGCGCCCAGTTGGTTGATGCCCAGCTGCGCATAGCTCACCCGGCCCCGGCGTTTACCCTTGCCTTGGCGAGTGAGCGACATCAGCTCGATCACCTCCCGCAGCACCAGATTGCGGAAGCGCACCCGCGTCAATGTGGGCATGCGCTCGGGATCGAAAAGGTGCGCCTTCAAAGGCGTCAGCCGGAAGCTGTCGTGGTATGCATCGCCGGCATCAGCTAGGGGCAGCTGGGCTGTGGCGTCGTCGCGTTTGGGATAACCCTCCCAGATCATCTGGAACAGCCGATCCAGCGAATCGCTGATATAGGTGCCCTCCTTATCTTCTTCGTTGCCGAGCTCGGCGCTGTCCATCTCCCGCAGGCTGTCAAGGCTGTAGCCCAGGCGGTACACATCGCTGCCCATCGGCGCATAGCCCAGATCGGGCCGGCTCTCGATGTAGAAGAGAAACAGCAGCCGATACATGTAACGCAGACACTCCAGGGTGAGCTGGTCGGCGTCGGTCTTGCCCTTGAACACGCCTTCACCCTTGCTGCGCCGCCAGTGGATCGCCTCATTGCCCAGCAGCTCGATCGAGCGGCGCAGGGCGTACTTGAGATCGCCGCTCACCTCATAGGCATGCTTGTGGCTGTTCTCATCCAGCTCATCCAGCAACGGCGTACCGCCACCGCTGGGGCAGGTGTGCTCGCGGTGCAGCAAGGTGGCCGCCGCCAGCAGGGCATCCGGGTTGTTGTCGCCCAGCAGGGTGCCCAGCTCGAAGCGCAGCAAGCGAGAGGCCGCCCACTTCTGCCGGTCGATCAGCAGTAGCTGGTCGCGGCTCACCGCCAGCACCCAGCGGGGCGGGATCTCCTGGCCAAACACCCGCTCGCTGATCAGCTCCTCCCAGGTTTCAGCAGGTTCGCCATCCATGCCCAACACCACCTTGCCCTCGGTGATATCGGCCACTTGGCAGGCCCACCTGGCTGCGATCGTGAGCTCCAAAGGATCGGCCGGTTCATCGCTCGGGTTGAAGCACTCCACCACCCACAGCCAGGGCTCTCCCTTGGCATTGGTGAGCTCGGCAAGCAGGGGAATTTGATAGGCCTCACCGCCGATCAGCGCGGGCTCCGCCCGGGGGGCGTAGGGATAGCCGAGGGCCGCAAGCAGCGGCTGAAACAACAGCTTCCGCTGCAGCCGCAGCCGTTCGGCTGGATCGCCCGTGATGCCGATTTCAGCTTCCCGCAGCTGTTGCCAGGGTTTGCGCAGCGCCTTGAACTGCGCCTCCGGCGTGGAAACCGTTGCATTGGACAGCCCCGCCGCAAGATCCGCCTCCAGTTGGGCTTTGGCTGCCTCGCTCCAGCGCTCACGCACCTTCTTGATGTCGTCTTTAAGGACGCTCTCCAGGTAGTGGGCGGAATAGAACTCGTTGGCGCTGGTGATGCCGGGGAGGGCCATGGGTTAAGCCTTCAAGGCAGGGGAGATTCAAGCGCCGGTGGGCGCTGAATGACTGCAAGATCATCAAGAAGTGAATCAGCACTCATCGCAGCAGACTTGACCAAGGAATCAATAAGGCTAGTCATCAGATCCACCTTCCCGGCTGTGACCATTCTGACTGCGGAGCGATCTTCTTCGGATAAATGATCAAGAGTTGATGGATGCTTCTCTAGCCAAGCTGACAGGGCGGCGCCTCTTTGCTGCCGATAGTTCGCATTAGTATTTTCGCTTCGGAGTAATAAGCCGTCAAGATCCAGGTCCAGGTCTAGCTCGCGCCAATGCAGGCCAGAGCCAGCTGAGTCAACCCGAAAGGACAAGAGCTGTTGATCCGAAAGATGACGGAGTACAGGATGCTGATCAACCTGTATTCGGTGGATCTCCAGATTGGCATCTCTCACCACAAGCACGCGGCCTTCTGCGAAAGCCTCGGCGATTACCGCGGCGCCATCGCCATGGCGTTGAGCCTCAAGAATGCGACGGATCACTCGTAAGTTTTTGCTCGCTAGATATGGAGTTGTGCATGGCCCGGTCGCTGATTGACTCCATAGTGAAAAGCGGCTGCCAAGCCCCTCTCGGGGAGACTGCGTCGGCGAGCTTCTTACGGCTTGGCACAGGATGGAGCGAGCTTTTTCCTCCATGGGGCGCCCATGGCTGGCGGCCTGAAGCCGCAGCTGGGCCTTGCTGCTGTCCTCGAGGTTGCGAATGGTGAACGTGGCCATGGCTGTCATCTCTCGAGTGGCGCTCTGTTGGCAATGCCATCAATGCTGTCAAAGCTGGTTGTGTTCATGGTTCCCGGTGCAGCACGGCCACCAGCTTCAGGTAGGGGGCGGGTTCGATCGTCATCACTTCGTTCACAAAGCGTTCGTGGTCGTCGAAGCGCCCGTCGATGGCCTTCTGCTCAGCCAGGCGGCTTTTCTGCTTGATCTGCAGTGGCCGTTGGTCGGCCGCAAAGCTCAGCTGCAGTTGCTCTTCCTGCCTGCCCCGCAGCCGTTTCAGCCGCTGCCGCTGCGCCTCCAGCTCAGGCCCCATGCGAGCCGTCCATTGGTCGCCGCAATCCCTTAGGTAAGCGTTCGCTTTTTCCACCGCAAAGGGAAGTTGCTTGCGCAGGTGCGGGGGGATCGCCGCCTTGGGGTTGGCGTAGGCCTTGCGGCCCAGTTGCAACCGCTGCGCCACCCCCTCGAACGGCTCCACCGCCACCACGTTCAGGCCCGCGCCGGTAAAGCGCACCGCCACCCATTCCTGCACCACCGCCACCCCCTTCTGGTTGGGAATCGTGCCTTGAAACACCATCACCACCGCGCCGGGCTCCAGACCATCGCCAAGCTGCAGCACCGGCGCGCAGTGGCGGGCAAAGGTGATCTGGCCCCGGTCGGCTAGCCAATCCACCAGGGGATGGAGATCCCACAGGTATTCCAGCTCCGGCCGGCTGTTGTCCTGGCGGCGGCTCTGCTCAAGGGCCCGTTGCAGGGCAGCCACCTCGGTGGAAAGGGCCAGCCGCTGGCCGCTGGCTGGTTGCAGTTCGCGGGGATAACGGTCGTAGCGGCGCCGCAGATCGGCCGGCGGCGTTATCTCCAGCCGCTGCTGATCCGGGAAGGCCCGCAGATCAAGCTTTTCGCCCCGGCGTTCCAGCTGCTGGGCCACCGCCTCCAGAGCGGAGTCCACGTAGCTCCAGAGGTCGGGGAACAGGCTGAAGGGCTGGCGCTTACTGGCTGGCTCCTCTGCGGGTGCAGTGGTTTCGAACAGCAATTCAAAAAGGCTGTCTCCGCTTGAAGGCTCCAAATAAGCCGCTGCACGGCGGTCCATCTCACGCTCGAGCTGATCGATTGTCCCGCTCTCAAAAGCTGTTGTGATCACGTCTTCCTCTTCTGCCGTATCCGACAGGCCCAAGAACACTGCGGGATCGCCGATGTTCTGCTGGGCCTGCTCGTCTTTGCGCTTGAGCAGCCGCAGCACCTTCTCGGCGTCGCCCATGCCCTCGCTGCGGGAGCAGCTGAGCAGGTAACGGATCTGGGGCTGCTGGCCTTGGCCATAGCGGTCGATGCGGCCATTGCGCTGCTGCAGGGTCATCAACGACCAGGGAATATCAACATGCACCAACCGGTGGCTGAGGTAGTGGAGGTTCAGGCCTTCTGAGGCCACCTCCGTGGCCACAAGGATCCGCACCGGCTCCTTCTCCTGGGCGAACTGTTCCACCACCCGCGTCTGCTCCACATCGGCCATGGCGCCATCGAGGCCCACCACCGCCCCTTTGGGCAGGCCCAGGTCGGCGGCTAGATGTTCCACCAGGAAGCGCTGGGTCTCGCGCCGGCCGGTGAACAGCACGATGCGGTCCTTCGGGTCCTGGCCGCGCCAACTCCAGTCGCTGCGGATCAGCTGAAGCAGCCGCTGGTACTTGGAGAAGTCAGCATGGCTGATCTTCTCCAGCTCCGTTTGTACATCGCCCAGTGCTCTCAGATCGCTGGATGATCGGGGCGCTGATGCCTCCAGCCGCCTGATCCGATTGCGTACGGTTTCCAGCGCCGCCATCGGGCTGGAGAGCAGGCTCTTAGCGAGGGTGGTCTTGAACAGTTGGCCGGCCTTGGCCTTGGTATCGCTATCGGGCAGCTTGAGATCCTTGAGCAGCGCAAACACCCGCTCCTCCCCTGGGCTGGCCGGGCATTCCACATCGGCGCTATCGCGCTCCTTGACGCTGCTGCGCAGATCGGCGATCACATCCTTGCGGAAGCGCCGCACATACAAATCCTTTATGTCGTCTTTGGTGTAGGCGCTCGGGTTGGCAATCGCCGTGGGGTCGAGCATGTTCATCAGGCTCGCGAAGCTCTCCGGCTTGCCGTCATGGGGGGTGGCCGACAGCAGGATCAAGGTCTGCGAGCGCGTCGCCAGCCGTTCTGCCAACTTCGCCCGCTGACTCTTCTGGGCGCCATGGGCCCGCTCGGCCACGTTCTGACATTCATCGATCACGATGATATCCCAGTTGGCGCTGTCGAGATAAAAGCGGTAATCGCGGTCGTTCTTGAGCGTGTCGACCGACACTATGGCCTTATCGTAATAGTGAAAGGGGTTCTGATTGGTGGGTATCTGCTCGCGAATGCGCTGGATGCCAACCGAATCGAGCCGCACCAGCGGGATCGAGAAGCGCGTCCAGAACTCCTTCTGGAACTGCACCAACATGCTCTTGGTGGTTACCACCAGCAGTCGCTTGCCGCGCCCGCGCCGAATCAACTCGCTACAGAGAATGCCGCATTCCAACGTTTTGCCCAGGCCCACCGCATCGGCGATCAACAGCCGCTGGCGTGGCATCGCCAGGGCCTTGGCCGCCGGTTCCAGCTGGTAGGGCAGGGCGTCCATCGCCGCCCGGTGGCCCACCACCAGGGCGCCGTCGGTAGGCACGGAGCGCCGCAGGTGAGCCTCCAGGAACAGCAGGCTGTCGCGGTACTGGGGCGAGGGGTCACCCACCAGGGCCGTGTCCTCCGGCTGCAGCACCTTGAAGCTGCCGGCTGCCTTCTCCACCTCAACCAGGAAGCGGGCCTCCTTTTCTCGCAAGAACGGGGACAC
>JBIKVR010000013.1:0-39515 GCA_044356735.1 Prochlorococcaceae cyanobacterium | reverse complement strand
GCAAGGAAGGAGCGACGCAAGATCTGAATGGCTGTTTCGAATCTTATCTGCATCTGATTGCCGGCCATTGCCAGTGGCGGACCCTGGCCATGATGTTAGATTCAAAAGGCGCAATTAACTAAAAAGTTGAGCTCTACTCCTCATTAAATTAAAGAGCTAAGCGAATAGCCTTCAAGCGTGGTATGATTGGAGCCTGCAAGACGGCCATTCGGCGGCTTTCAAAGGGTCGATCAGTTCTTTGCTTTTATCCGGACATGACTGGATCGCAGATAAGACCACCAAATACCATCACCTACACCCTTGATGACTTGGTCGCCAATATACTGAGTGGCGGTGTGCGCATTCCTGATTTTCAACGTGGATTTCGATGGCAGTGGGAAGATGTAAGACTCCTAATTGACAGCATAATCAGGGGTTATCCTATCGGCAGTGTATTATTATGGCAGAAGGCGGCGCCTGAGCAAGCCCTTTTGATAGGCGCGATTCGTATTGACGCCCCCAGGGACGCAAATGCATTATGGGTTGTTGACGGCCAGCAGCGGTTAACTAGCCTCGCAAATGCGCTTAGCTACGAAGCTTTTGACGATCCAAGGTTCGGCCTGTCTTATGATTTAGCACGTAAATCTCTGGTAAAGCCAGCAAGGGAGCAGGCGCATCTTATTCAGCTACCGGTTATTTTTGACCTCCAGAGGCTTCTTAAATGGTTTAGCGAACATCCTGAATCTATCCAGTACCTCGAAGAAGCAACTCGAATTGCCAAAGCCATTCGTCAATATACAATACCTGCCTATATTGTAGACCAGGGGGGTGATGAGGTTTTGAAAGATATTTTTGATCGCGTCAATAATTATGGAAAGCGCCTGACGCATGCTGAGGTATTTCATGCACTTTATACAACGACTGCTGCTGGCGAATCGAAGCCCCAGACTCTTGAGGGCATATCCCTTGAGATCAAATTAGAGTTTCTTTTTGGAAATATAGATAGCGATACCATGCTAAGATCTATACTTGCCAGGAGGGCTCCAGATGTTACTCGGGATATTAGAGCTGAATTTGAAGATTCAAAATCTCGAGACTTTCCAGGTGAAGCACCTGGTGACGCCTATTTGCAAGGAGGGAAGGCCCTGGCAAAAGCAGTTTCTTTTCTGCAGAAAGAAGCAGGGGTTCCTCATTTCAGCTTTCTATCATATCGCTATCTACTTGTTGTGCTGACTCGATTTTTTGCGCATCATCCAGATCCTTCCCCTAGAAATATCGAGCTACTAAAGCGTTGGTTCTGGCGTGCTTCTGTTATTGGCCCCGGAGTGTTTAATGGATGGACGCAGGCTAGTAGGATCTTGTGCGCACAAGTTATGCCAGGATCTGAGTCGGATTCTGTTCAACGACTTTTGAGTTCACTGACGGATTATAAACTATTGATTCCAAGTATCAGCAAGTTCAATAGCAGATTTTCTAGCACGCGCATCATTCTTTGTGCAATGTGGTCTTTGGGGCCAAGGTCATTCCTGAATGGAGAGCTTTATAGTCAAGAATCGATGGGGAAATTGCTTGAGGATAGCCAGACTGCCACAGGCATCGTGTGTGCGATAGAACCAAATACTGACTCCACGCTAACTGCAAATCGCTTTATTTTTTTAGATGATACTTCGACTGAAGTTGCTCGCGAGTGTTTCGTGGCCAAGCCTCACGATATTGACGAATCTGCTTGGTTTAAGCTTCTCCAGTCCCATTCCATTGGTCAACAATCAATGATTGATCTCTCTAGTGGTAACATAAATGGCTTTCTTGAGCGCAGAAAAGCAAGTCTTAGATCCCTAACTGCCAGCTTCCTTGGCAGCATGACTGAGGCAGAATTTGAAGATACACCTCCATTGGCCTCGCTGATCATCGACGAGGATGAAGATGAGCAAGGAGCTGAACTTGCTGGAGAAGAGGATGGCTGACCGCCAGTATGGTGTATGGCTCAAATCTCGCCGAATCGGTGGGATTATATTGGCAGGAGGTGTTATCCGATTTCAATTAATGGATGACTATATTCATGATCAAAATAGAGAAGTTTTAGGACTCGTCTTTGAAGATGACTTGACTGCTATTCATAAGGCTAAAAATCGATTACCGCCGTGGTTCTCAAATTTATTGCCAGAAGGAAAACTACGTGAATGGATTGCAAGGGAGCAACAAGTTAGTATTTCTCATGAGCTTAGCCTAATTTCGGCTGTCGGCCATGATCTGCCGGGTGCAGTCAGTATTGCCGAAGCCTCTGAGGATCAAGTTGACATTAATATAAATAGACCTATGGTTGAATCGGATCTTTCGGGCCTTCCAACTCAGGGAGGTATGTGGCGTTTTTCATTGGCTGGAGTTGCCATGAAGTTTTCAATGTTGCAGTCTGGAGATAGATTCACATCTCCAGGGGTTGGAGAGGGTGGCAATTGGATTATCAAACTTCCAGATCATCGATACCCCAATGTTCCTCTTAATGAGTTTTCAATGATGCAGCTTGCTCGCAAGGTTGGCATTGATGTTCCTGAGGTGCGCTTAATCCATCGCGATCAATTACTGGATATTCCCGACAGTCTATGGCCTGCCTCGGAGAATATGGCCTATGCCATCCGTCGATTTGATCGCACAGAAACAGGAGAACGGGTTCATGTGGAGGATTTTGCGCAGGTTAGAGGCTTCTATCCAGAAAATAAGTATAAAGGAACTTTTGAGACACTAGGGGCTCTAGTATATCGCCAGCGAGACATTGCCTCGCTGGTTGAATTCACAAAAAGACTGGCTTTCAATGTTGTTATTGGCAATGGTGATGCCCACTTAAAGAATTGGTCTCTTATCTATAGGGATCCACGCCGGCCTGTGCTCGCGCCGGTGTATGACTTGGTGTCGACGGCAATATATAAGCCCGCCGAAATGCCGGAAGACCTGGCATTGAAATTTGCCAAGTCAAAACAGTTTGACTCTGTTAAGCTTCAAGACTTTGAAAGGCTAGAGCGCAAACTTGGTGCATCGGGGGCTGATTTGCGCGCCTTAGCCTTGGATGTCATCCAGGCTACGCGTTCGGCCTGGCCGGAAATTGCCGAAGATCTTGCAAGTAATCCCTGGCTAAGAGAGGCAATTGGCTCTGGAATACAAGCGCGTTCTTCGCGAATACTGGCCACCCAGGATCATTAATCGCTATTCTGATATTGCTAAGAAATGTTATTCGTGCAGTCCTGAGGCGCTTGAGGAAACCTCTTTGATTTGCCTGCGTTACGAAAGTTGCCCCCTCGATTTAGATAAGCTACGCGTTAACTCAGCCACCAGTTAACCCAGCCACCAGGGGCCTCATCAAAGATCATCAAACTCTCTGCAGACCAGCTGAACGCGCCCTGGTCTGCGCCTCCACGACGGCTAGATCCCTAAACGGGGGGCCGCTGGCCCCCTGGCCCCCTGGCCCCCAGGCTCAAGCCGCCAGGGCCGCCTCAATTGCGGCGGTGAGTTCGCTGGCATCGGGCGCCACGCCACTTTTGAAGCGGGCCAGCACGGTGCCGTCTTTGCCGATCAGGAATTTTTCAAAATTCCAGGCCACATCGCCGGCCGGCTCTGTTTGGGTGAGGGTGGTGTAGGGCTCGGTTTTGGCGCCGGTGGCATGCACCTTGTCGAACAGCTCGAAGTTGGCGCCGTAGGTGGTGGAGCAGAACTGCTGAATCTCCTCCAGGCTGCCCGGCTCCTGGGCGCCGAAGTCGTTGCAGGGGAAGCCGAGTACGGCAAAACCCTTGGGGCCGTAGCTGTCCTGCAGGGCCTGCAGACCGGCGTACTGGCGGGTGAAGCCACAACGGCTGGCCACATTCACAATCAGCAGCACCTGGCCAGTCCAGTCGCCCAGCTTGCGCTCGCCGCCCTTGGCGTCGCGGACTGCCACGTCGCTCACGTTGATGGCCATGGGGAAGAAAAGCTGCTGCCTTGAAAGCCAAGGCTAGCGACCGCCCCATAAACTCAGGCCAAGGGCACCGGTGCGCCATGTCAGAGGCAGTCGCCAACGGTGCGGGTTCAAATGCCGCCGCCAGCGGCAAAACCGGCATTTTGTTGGCCGAGATGGTGGCCAAGCAACTGGAAGCCCTGTTGGAAGCCGGTAATTACGACGGCGCCAAGCTGTTGCTCAGGCCCGTGCAGGAGGTGGATACGGCCGAGTCGATCGGCCTGCTGCCCCGCACCCTCCAGGCCCTGGCCTTTCGGTTGCTGCCCAAGGACGAAGCGATCGAGGTGTACGAATACCTCGATGCTTCAGTGCAGCAGACCCTGCTGGAGCGCCTGCGCTCCGGTGAGGTGCTGGAGCTGGTGGAGCAGATGTCTCCCGATGATCGGGTGCGCCTGTTCGATGAATTGCCCGCCAAGGTGGTGCGCCGGCTGCTGATGGAGTTGAGCCCGGCGGAACGGCGGGTGACGGCCCAGTTGCTCGGCTACGAAGCGGAGACCGCCGGTCGCTTGATGACCACCGAGTTCATCGACCTGAAGGAATTTCACAGTGCGGCATTAGCCCTGGAGATCGTGCGCCGCCGCGCCCGGGATACCGAAACCGTCTATTCCCTTTATGTGACCGACGCCTCCCGGCACCTCACCGGCATCCTCAGCCTGCGGGACCTGGTGATGGCCGATCCGGAGGAGCGCATCGGCGATGTGATGACCCGCGAAGTGGTCAGTGTTACCACCGCCACCGACCAGGAGGAGGTGGCCCGGGCGATCCAGCGCTACGACTTCCTGGCCATTCCGGTGGTGGATCTGGAGCAGCGGCTGGTGGGCATCGTCACCGTTGATGACGTCATTGACGTGATTCAGCAGGAGGCCACTCGCGATCTCTACGCCGCCGGCGCCGTGCAGGCCGGCGATGAAGACGACTACTTCCAGAGCGATCTGTTCACCGCCGCTCGCCGGCGGGTGGTGTGGCTGCTGGTGCTGCTGATCGCCAATAGCGGCACCTCGGCGGTGATCGCCTCCCAATCGGTGGTGCTTAACAAATTGGTGGTGCTGGCGGCCTTCATCCCCCTGCTGATCGGCACCGGCGGCAATGTGGGCGCCCAGAGCTCCACCGTGGTGATCCGTGGTCTCAGCACCCAGCGCATCCAGGCGATGGGACCTGCCCAGGCGATTTGGCGCGAAACCCTGGCTGGAGCGCTGCTCGGTCTGCTGATGGTGCTGGTGGTGGTGCCCTGGGCGGCCTATGTGTCCGGCGGAAACTGGCTGGTGGCCTGTGCCGCCGGCATCAGCCTGGTGGCGATCACCACCCTGGCGGCCACCGCCGGTGCGGCCTTGCCGCTGTTATTCGATCGCATCGGCCTGGATCCGGCGCTGATGTCCGCCCCCTTCATCGCCACCGCCACCGACGTGGCCGGGGTTTCCATCTATCTGCAGACGGCCTCCTGGCTGCTGGGCCAATGGGGCCAGGGCTAGGGCGACACCGGTCAGATCCCGCCGGGGCCACCAATCCCTGAGCGGCCCACCTGCTGCAGCCGCTCAGGGGGTGGCGTTGCGGCTCAGCGTCGCAGCTGCAGCTGCGCAGTGCGGCATCGCAGCTGCAGCTGCGCAGTGCGGCATGGCAGCGGCAGTCGGGACTCCTCAGTCACCGGCTGCAGCGTTGGTGGCGCAGCTGAGGCGGCAGTGACGCAGCTGCAACGGCAGTGGCGCAGCGGTGTTCGGGCGATCGCGGCCAAAATGAGAGGAGTTCACACTTCTTCAGGTAGGCTTCACTCAGCTTCAAGGTCCTGGTTACGTGGTTGTTGCCGCCCCTATCGCCGATACCGCCCTGGCAGGAGAAATCAGCCCTATCGCCACCGTCGCCAAAACCGCCGGCCGCTCTAGTTCCGGTGGAGAGCCCGACCTGGTGCGCAGCTACCTGCGCGACATCGGCCGGGTGCCCCTGCTCAGCCATGAGCAGGAGATCACCCTGGGCAGGCAGGTTCAAGAGCTGATGGCCCTGGAGCAGATCCAGCAGGAGCTCAGCCTGCGGCTCGACGGCAATCCACCCACCAATGCCCAACTGGCCGAGGCGGCAGGCCTCAGCCTGGCGCAATTGAAAAAGCGCCTCAGCTCCGGCCGACGCGCCAAGGAGCGGATGGTGGCCGCCAACCTGCGTTTGGTGGTGAGCGTGGCCAAGAAATATACCCGCCGCAATATGGAATTACTGGATTTAATCCAGGAGGGCACCATTGGCCTGGTGCGCGGTGTTGAAAAATTTGATCCCAGCCGCGGCTATAAGTTTTCAACCTATGCCTATTGGTGGATTCGCCAGGGGATCACCCGGGCGATTGCCGAAAAGAGCCGCACTATCCGGCTGCCAATCCACATCACAGAAATTCTCAATAAACTAAAGAAAGGTCAGCGGGAGCTCAGTCAGGAATTGGGTCGCACCCCCACCGTCACCGAGTTGGCCCTGGCGGTGGAGCTGCCGGAGGAGGAGGTGAAGGAGCTGCTCTGCCGGGCCCGCACCCCGGTGAGCCTGGAAACAAAGGTGGGCGATGGCGACGACACCGAACTGCTCGACCTGCTGGCCGGTGAAGACGATCTACCCGGCGATCGTCTCGATGAAGAGTGCCTCAAGGGCGATCTGCGGGCCCTGCTCGATCGACTGGTGGATCTGCAGGGTCGGGTGCTGAAAATGCGCTATGGCATTGATGTGGAAGAGCCGATGAGTCTCACCGCCATCGGCCGGGTGTTGGGCATCAGCCGGGATCGGGTGCGCAATTTGGAGCGCGACGGCCTCGCCGCCCTGCGCAAACTCAGCGAGAGCGTCGCCGCCTACATGGCGGCTTGAATCAATCTCTGAATTGGCAGGCTTAACTGAAAAGTGGATCTGACAGGCGGATCTGACAGGCGGATCTGACAGATGGATCTGCCTGATCCGCTGCAAAGTCGATTGGTGCGCCGTTTAGTTTGGTCAGCTTGGCGTCCCCTGGGATCTCGTCCATGGATGGGCAGGACATGCAGATGCAGGAGCTGTTCCCCCGCTATCTGCTCAAGGGCCAGTTGCCCGCTCCCCTGCTGGCGGATCTCCAGGCCCTGGCCTCGGAACTGCTCACCTGTCCGGAGCGCAGTCCGGATGCCTCGGGCAAGCTGGCCGGCCAATTGGCCTTGCAACTGGAACTGGGGCCCCAAAGTGCCCCTGTCGCCAGCCTCTGTCGCGAGCTGATCCTGCCGGCCTGCGAGCATTGGATCCGCCACGTGATCGACCGGCAACCACCGCAAGGGCGCGGTCCCTGGAGCCAGGGCCGCTACGCCCTGCAGATGATCGATGTTTGGCTCAACGTGCAGCGGGCCGGTGATTACAACCCCACCCACACCCATGGCGGCAGCTTTTCGGGGGTGGTGTTCCTGCAGGTGCCAGCCCAAATCAGCGGCGATCGCTTCGACGGGCAGCTCTGCTTCCACGGCCCCGAGGAATGGCATATCCAGAGCTTTCGCACTGGCATGGCCCATTACGTGCTGCCTGTGCCGGGAGACTTCTACGTATTCCCCGCCTGGCAACCCCATTCGGTGCCGCCTTTTCGCGGCGAGGGCGAGCGCTGGTCCCTGGCCTTCAATGTGGTGGCCGTACCCCAGCCCAGTGGCTCCGCCCCATTGCCTCAAGCTGCCGCTGGCCAGGCCCCACCGCCAGGGCCCCAACTGCCCTTGGCTCCCCCAGCCGCCGCCCCCCTGGGCCGCAGCGAAAATGTCTCCCTCTCCAGCCGTCGCACTCGACCCGGTGGCTTTTGAGCCGCCGGTAGCCCCAGGGCAAGATCCCAAGGGCGGCATCAGCTGGCGGTTCCAGCCTGCAGGGGTTTAGTCAATGTTCTTGTTCAGTAAATGATTGATTCCAGCGAAGGATTCAGCCCGGTGAATGATGCGGCCGAAATTGCGCCGGTCCAGGTGATTGGCATAGGCGTGGTGCTCGATGCTGATGGTTTGGTGCTAATCGATCAGCGGCTCAATGAGGGGTTGTTAGGGGGGCTGTGGGAGTTTCCCGGCGGTAAGCAGGAGCCCGGTGAGGCGATCGAGGCCAGCATCGCCCGCGAATTGATGGAGGAATTGGCGATCACGGTGGAGGTGGGGGAGGAGTTGATCCGCCTGCAACACAGCTACGGCCCCAAGCGGTTGCTGTTCGTGGTGCATCTCTGCCGCTGGCTCGCGGGGCAGCCGCAACCCCTGGCCTGCCAGCAACTGCGCTGGGTGGCGCCCAACGACCTGGCTTCCTACTCCTTCCCCGCCGCCAATACCCGCATCATTGCTGCATTACTGCAATACCTGGGCTTGGAGCGGCCGCCGCTGCTGGCTGGGGAGCGCAGCGTTTAGTCAGCTCACCCCGCCGCTGGCACCGCGCCTGATCAGGCTTAAGCCAAGCCAAGCAAATCCAATCCAAACCCAAGCAAACCTGATGGCCCAGCTCCCGGGCGCCCCGCAGGTGCTCTGCTTCGGGGAAGCCCTGATCGATCGGCTGTTCCCCCCCGATGGCGATCCAGCCGCCCAATCTGGCCCTGGCTGGGAGGATCACATCGGCGGCGCCCCTGCCAATGTCGCCTGTGCCCTGGCCAAATTGGGCACCCCCAGCGCCCTGATCGGTCGGCTCGGCCGCGATGCCGGCGGCGAGGCGATCGCCCGCCTGTTGCATGAGCGTGGGGTGAGCACCAGCGCCCTGCAGTGGGATCCAGACCGGGCCAGCCGCGTCGTCTTGGTGCGGCGCGATGCCAGTGGAGAGCGCAGCTTCACTGGTTTTGGCGCGGTGGGCAGCGGTGGCTACGCCGACCAAGCCATCGCCACCGCCGAGCTGGCCGAGCCCCTGGCGGCGCTGTTGCCCCCAGCCCGCTGGCTGGTCAGCGGCACCATCCCCCTGGCCAGTCCAGCCGCGGCGGAGGCCCTGCGCTGGTCGGTGCAAAGGGCTCAAGAGCTGGGAATAGCCCTGGCCGTGGACGTGAACTGGCGGGCTTGCTTCTGGGATCAGAGATTGGCCGCCCAGGCAGCGCCCCCCGCCGCGGTGCTGGCCAGCATGGCTTGGCTGCTGGAACGGGCCGCCCTGGTGAAGTGCAGCGCCGAGGAGGCCCACTGGCTGTTTGGCAGCCTGGATCCACAGCTGGTGCGGGCGAGCCTGCCGGGCCGTCCGGATGTGTTGATCACCGATGGGGCCGGCCCGCTGCGCTGGTGTGTGGCCGGCCAGAGCGGCCAGTTGGCCAGCTTCCTGGTGCCGGTGGTGGATAGCACCGGTGCCGGCGATGCCTTCACCGCGGGCTGGTTGCATTGCCTCTGCGCCCAGGCCCACTGGGATCTGGAGCGGCGCCTGCGATTTGCCAGCGCCTGTGGCGCCCTGGTTTGCCAAGGGGCCGGCGCCATCGATCCCCAACCCGATGAACTGGCGGTACTGGCCTTTCTGGCGGCGACTGAGGGCTCGAGCTGAGGGCTCGCGCTGAGCGCTCAGGGCCCAGGCGTCAGGGGCTGGCTGGCGTCGCCCCATGGGGGGCCGGGGGGCCAGAGCCGGGCCAGCCGGCCCCGATCCGGATCGCTGGCATCGAGCAACTGCAATTGCAGCCGCCAGGCCCCCGGCGGCGGCCCACTCAGGCGCTCTGGCCATTCCACCGCCAACAGGGCCTCGAGATCTCGGGCGATCTCCTCCTCCTGGGCGAACAGCTCATCGGCGGCGGCGGCTTGCTCCAGCCGATACAGATCCAGGTGCACCAAGGCAGTCCGCTGGCCGTAATCCCTTTGGCTGACAGCTTTTTGGCTGCAATCACTTTGGCCGCCATCCGGTTGGCCGGATTCCCTTAGGCCGCAATAGTGCTGGGCCAAGGCAAAGGTGGGGCTGGTAATCGGCTCGGCGATGCCCAGGCCGGCGGCGAGGCCCTGCACCAGGCAAGTCTTGCCGGCACCGAGGTCGCCCTCCAGCAACAGGGTGAGCGGTGGGCTCAGCAGTTCCTCGGCCAGCTGACGCCCCAGGGCCCAGGTGGCCCGCACATCCGCCAGCCGCCACTGCCGATCACCTGTCTCAGCGGTGGCTGGGGGGCCAGAAGTGGCTGCTGGCCCAGCGGTGGCTGAGCAGCCATCAGTGGCTATTGAGCTAGCAGTGTCTACTGGCCCAGCGGTAGCCGATTCCATCGCTGTAGATTGCCTTAACGCGAGCCCGAAGCCTCGGCGTCTCTGCAGATATTTACCAACCCGGCTCTGCGCTGGTCACCGTTGGGCCCTCTTCCCCAGGGGCAAGCGGCTGCCATGCGGCGACTGTGCAGCTGCCCCACCGTTTCTTTTTCTGGAGTCAATTTCCATGGTGGCCTCCCCCACTAGCTCTGCCGTTCAGGCACCCCCTGCCACCTACGTGATCGCCGATCTAGCGCTCGCCGACTGGGGCCGCAAGGAAATCGCCATTGCCGAAACCGAGATGCCGGGCCTAATGGCCCTGCGCAGCAAATTTGGCGCCGAGCAGCCCCTCAAGGGCGCCCGGATCGCCGGTTCCCTGCACATGACGATTCAGACAGCGGTGCTGATCGAAACCCTCACCGCCCTGGGGGCCGAGGTGCGTTGGGCCAGCTGCAATATCTTCTCCACCCAAGATCACGCCGCCGCCGCGATCGCCGCCGCCAATATTCCGGTTTTTGCCTATAAGGGCGAAACCCTTGATGAGTACTGGGCCTTCACCCATCGCATCCTGGAGTGGGGCGACGGTGGCACCCCCAACATGATCCTCGATGACGGTGGCGATGCCACTGGTTTGGTGATCCTGGGCACCCGGGCCGAGAGCGATCTAAGCGTGCTCGATCACCCCTCCAACGAGGAAGAAACGGCTCTCTTCAACTCGATTCGCCAGAAGCTGGCCGCCCAGCCTGGCTTCTATTCCCGCATCCACGCGGCTATCCAGGGCGTCACCGAGGAAACCACCACGGGCGTGGCCCGTCTCTATCAACTGCAAAAGAGCGGCGAGCTGCCCTTCCCCGCCATCAACGTCAACGACTCCGTTACCAAGAGCAAGTTCGACAACCTCTACGGTTGCCGCGAATCCCTGGTGGATGGCATCAAGCGCGCCACCGATGTGATGGTGGCTGGCAAGGTGGCCCTGGTGCTGGGCTATGGCGATGTGGGCAAGGGCTCTGCCCAGTCGCTACGCGGTCTGGGGGCCACGGTGATGGTGGCGGAGATCGATCCGATCTGCGCCCTGCAGGCCGCCATGGAGGGCTACAGGGTGGTGCGCTTGGATGACGTGGTGGCGGATGTAGACATCTTTGTTACCGCAACCGGTAACTTCCAGGTGATTCGCCATGAACATCTGATCCGGATGAAGGATCAAGCGATTGTCTGTAACATCGGCCACTTCGACAACGAAATCGATGTGGTTTCGCTCAAGCAGTACCCCTGGGACAACATCAAGCCCCAAGTGGATCACATCCTGCTGCCCAGCGGCAACAAGATCATCCTGCTGGCAGAAGGGCGTTTGGTGAACCTGGGCTGCGCCACTGGCCACCCCAGTTTCGTGATGAGCAACTCATTCACCAACCAGGTGTTAGCCCAAATCGAACTGTTCACCAAGGGTGATCAGTACGCCAAGCAGGTTTATGTGTTGCCCAAGCACCTAGACGAGATGGTTGCTCGCCTGCACCTGGAGAAAATCGGCGCCAAGCTAACCGAACTATCCCAGCAGCAGGCCGACTACATCAGCGTGCCCGTGCAAGGCCCCTACAAGCCAGACCACTACCGCTATTGATCATCTAGTTATATCTGGCTGTCATCTGGTTATCATTTACTGATTCTTCCGTTGATCTTCTGCCTGCCTTCTGCTCGTCAGGAGTATGGCTAGTCAGTCGCTGGTTAAATCAGCCAGCGGCCTAAAAGCCTAGCCAAGACAAGATCTGGCAATTCGGCACCAGGCCCTGCGGTCTCTGCTCAGGCCTGGTGCTCGATCCCAGGGAATAAACTAATCAGCTAATCAGCTAATCAGCTAATCAGCTAACCAGCTAGCTAGCTAACTGGTTAACCAGTCAACCAACCAACCAGCCAGCCTACTAGCCAATTGACCAACTAGCTAGCTAGCTAGTTGGTTGGCCAACCAACCAACCAACCAACTAACCAACCAATCAACCAGCCAACCGGCTAACTAACCAGCTAACCAGCTAACCAACCAACCAGCTAACCGGCTAACCAACCGTCTAACCGGCTAGTCAACTAACTAAATGCTTGTCCGGGGTTTCCCTGGCCAAGCTAGGACCAGTTAACAGGGCATGGCCAGTCATAAAGATAGGCCCAGCCAACAAGGCCGAGCCGGCCGGGAATATGTCCTCAGCGATCGAGATCGGGCCAGTTTATAAAGCAGAGCCAGCAAAGCATAGCCAGCCATGAATACAGACCTGGCTAGCTAGTAAATCAGGCTCAGAAAGGCACTTCTTCCTCGCTGGGTTCGCCGCCGCCATAGCCACCACCGGCAAAGTTGCCTCCCCCGGCTGCCGCATCGCGCTTGGAGCCGAGCAGTTCAAGCCGATCGACGCGGATCACCGGTTTGGTGCGCTCCTCACCGCTAGCGCGGTCGGTCCAGCGGTCGAGCTTGAAGCTGCCGATGATGCCCAGCAAGGTGCCCTTGCGCACATAGTCGGCGGCCACTTGGGCCTGCTTGCCCCAGATCTCCAGGTTGAACCAGTCGGGCTCATCGTCGCGGCTGCGGCGATTGACGGCCATGGTCAAGTTGGCAACCATGCTGCCGGATTCGAAGTAGCGCACCTCGGGATCGCGGCCGGCCCGGCCGACGAGGGTGATGGAATTGACGCCCATGGCAGTCTCCTGGGGATGTAGTGGTGGGTGTAGTTGGTGGCGGAATGAAGCCCTGGAGCCAGCTTGGCTCCAGACTTGGTTTGCAGGCCAGATCGATTTGCGAACCAGACAGGTTCACGCCAGAAAGGCGCAAATAATGATGGACCAGACCGCGATGGACAAGACCTTGATGGAGCAGTGCGGTCAGCAGCTGCCTCCAGATGTTTGGGGCCAGCTCGCCTTGGGCTAGATCGCCATACCACAGCTCGCCTTGCCACAGCTCGCCTTGCCACAGCTCGCCTTGCCACAGAGAGCCTTGGCATAGAGCGCTTTGGCTTAGTTGGCTTTTGGCTGGCTGGCCTTGGTTGGCTGGCTTTGGCTGGTTTGCCTTGGCATTGGCAGGTTTGCCTTGGCCTTGGGCCCTGGGATGGGCCCCGGGCTGATGGCGCCCCTCCAGCGCCGCTTTTCTGCCACCACAAGGAGAGTGCCACCGCCAGGGGCATCTGTAACACCCACCTATGATCGATCTCTTGAAGGCCGGTCAGCAGTGTTTTTCCGTCGGTTTCAGTTCTCCCGCGACATCGGCATTGACCTGGGGACAGCCAACACCTTGATGTACGTGTCCGGCAAGGGCATCGTGCTGCAGGAGCCTTCGGTGGTGGCCCTCGATCTGGAGCGGGGCGTGCCCTTGGCGGTGGGCGATGAAGCCAAATTGATGCTCGGCCGCACCCCCGGCAACATCCGTGCGGTGCGACCCCTGCGCGATGGCGTGATCGCCGATTTCGACGCCGCCGAGCAGATGATCAAGACCTTCATCCAAAAGGGCAATGAAGGCCGCGGCATCATGGCCCCCCGTCTGGTGATCGGCATCCCCAGCGGCGTCACCGGCGTGGAGCGCCGGGCGGTGCGCGAGGCCGGTCTGGCCGGTGCCCGCGAGGTGCACCTGATCGATGAGCCGGTGGCCGCCGCCATTGGCGCCGGGCTGCCGGTTACCGAACCGGTGGGCACGATGATGGTGGATATCGGCGGTGGCACCACCGAGGTGGCGGTGCTCAGCCTCGGCGGCACTGTTTTAAGCGAGTCGGTGCGGGTGGCGGGCGACGAACTCAGCGATGCCATCGGCATCTATCTCAAGAAAGTGCACAACCTGGTGGTGGGCGAGCGCACAGCTGAGGAGATCAAGATTCGGATCGGCTCGGCCTTCCCCGATGACGACCACGACAACACCTCCATGGATGTGCGCGGCCTGCACCTGCTCAGTGGTCTCCCCCGCACTATCAACGTGCGCGCTGGCGACATCCGCGAGGCCATGGCCGAGCCCTTGAACGTGATCGTCGAGGCCGTGAAGCGCACCCTGGAGCGCACCCCTCCCGAGCTGGCGGCCGACATCGTCGATCGCGGCATCATGCTGGCCGGCGGCGGCGCCATGGTGCGCGGTATCACCGACCTGATCAGCCACGAGACCGGCATCCTCACCCATGTGGCCGAGAATCCACTGCTCTGTGTGGTCAACGGCTGCGGCATGGTGCTGGAGGACTACAAGCGCCTGGAACGGGTGCTCGACACTCCCGACTTCGTGCGTCAGTCGCACTGATCCCAATGCAGGCCGGTCGCGGCTTTCGATTCGCTCAGCTGCGCTCCCTCGGCCGACTCTGGCCCTGGTTGCTGCTGCTGCTGGCCCTGCTGGGAGTGCGGCTCAGCAAGGGGGCCCCGCTGGCGGATGCCTATGCCCTGCTCAGCAGACCATTTTGGCCCGGCAGCGCCCAGAGTGAATGGCTGCGCTCCGCCCAGCAAATCGATCAACAGAGCCAGCTGCTGCAGCTGCAGAGCGACAACACTCGCCTGCGGCGTCTGCTGCTGCTGGCAGGGGCCAACGACAGCCTGATGGGGGCCCCCGTGATCTCCCGGGAGGTCTCCGGCTGGTGGCACCAGCTGCTGATCGGCAAGGGCTCCCTGGACGGCGTCGCCGCCGGTGCCGCCGTGCTGGCCCCCGGCGGGCTGCTGGGACGGATTACCTCCACCACCCCCACCACCGCCACCGTGCAGTTGCTCAGCGATGACGGCAGCCGGGTGGGGGTATGGATACCGCGGATCCGCCGCCATGGCCTGCTCACCGGCCTGGGCACGGCCAGGCCGGTGCTGCGCTTTCTGGAGAAGGACCCCGGCGTCCGGCCCGGCGATGTGGTGGTCACCTCCCCCGCCAGCACCCTGGTGCCGCCCAACATCACCGTGGGGGTGGTACAGAGTGTCGACGACCTGGCGGTGCCCGCCAGTGAGGCAGTGGTGCAGCTCAGCGCCCCAGTTGAGGCCGTGGACTGGGTGCAGGTGCGCCAGGCCCGTCAGTAATGGCGCCGCTGCATCGTCAGAGCTGGTGTGGGGCCACGGCATTGCTGGTGCCGCTGCTCACCCTGGCCTCGCCGCAGCTGCTCCAGCTGAATGGCGTGCCCCCGGCCTGGGCGGTGTTGTGGCTGCTGCCCTGGGCCCTGGTGGATGGACCGGTGTCGGGGACCATCGCCGGGGTGGCCCTGGGGTTGGTCCTGGACAGCCTGCACCAGGGACCTGCCAGCAGCCTGCCCGCCCTCACCTTTCTGGGTTGGTGGTGGGGCCGCATGGGCCGCCAGGGGGCCCCGATCGAGCGCAGCTTCAGCCTGGGTTTGCTGGCTCTGCTGGGCTGTCTACTGCTTGATTTGAGCCTGCTGGCCCCCGGCGCCTGGGGCGGCGAGCTGGGCTGGAGCCAACTGCATACCCTGATTGCCCAAACCCTGATCACCGCCCTGCTGGCCCCGATGCTCTGTTCTCTGCAACTGCTGTTCTGGCGCCAGCAGACCGCTGGTTCGAGGGGTTGATCGATGGATCTCCCCAGGCGCCAACTACTGAAGCTGCTGGCCGCTGGCTCGGCGGCGGCGACCATGGCCGCCGCTGGCTGTCGCCGCCAGGCTCCTGGCGACGGGTCTGCGGGCGGCAGAGAGATCAACTTTTGGAGCCTGGATCTGGCTCCAAAGTTCAACGACACCATCGAGGCGGTGATCGCCGCCTGGGAGCGCCAGCATCCGGGCATGAGGGTGCGCTGGACCGACGTGCCCTGGGCCCAGGTGGAGCGCAAGTTGTTGGCGGCGGTATTCGCCCGCACCGCGCCCGATCTGGTGAATCTGAACCCGCCTTTTGCCGCCAATCTGGCCAGCAAGGGGGGGCTGCTCGATCTGGAGCCGCTGCTGCCCCCCGGCGCCCCCCAGAGCTACCTGCCGGCGATTTGGCAGGCCGGTCGTCAACAGGGCCAGCAGTTCGCCATCCCCTGGTATTTAACGGTGCGGATTTCGATGGCCAACCGGCGCCTGCTGCAGCAGGCCGGCTGCGAGGCGCCACCGCGCCATTGGCGGCAGCTGCCGGCCTTCGCGGAGCGGATCAAGCGGCGTACGGGTCGCTATGCCCTGTTTGTGACGGCGGTGCCGGATGACTCCGCCGAGCTGCTGGAAATCCTGGTGCAGATGGGGGTGCAGCTGCTGGATGAGCGGCGCCGGGCGGCCTTCGACAGCCCGGCGGGACGCCAGGCATTTGGCTTCTGGAGCGACCTCTACCGCCGCGGCCTGCTGCCCCAGGAGGTGGTGAGCCAAGGCTATCGCCGGGCCATCGAGCTCTATCAATCCGGTGACCTGGCTCTGGTGGCCACCGGTCCCGATTTTTTGCGCAACCTGCAGACAAACGCTCCAGGCATCGCCGCCGTCACCGAACCGCATCCGCCAATCACCGGCGACAGCGGCATTCGCAGGGGGGTGAGCAACGTGGCGGTGATGAATCTGGTGGTGCCTCGCCAGAGCGCCGTGGCGGCGGCGGCCGTGGATTTCGGCCTGTTCCTTACCAACGCCGGCCACCAATTGGCCTTCGCGGAGCAGGCCCGGGTGCTGCCCTCCTCCAGTCTTGCCCTGGCCCAGCTGCAGCGCCAACTGGACCGAGAAGCGCTCATTCCTGGTGCTGAGGGGCTGGTGCATCGGGCCCGGCTGCTGTCGGCCCAAACCCTGAACCGGGCCCAGGTGCTGGTGCCGGCGATGCCGGGGGTGAAACGGTTGCAGGCAATTGTCTATACCCAGCTGCAACGGGCGATGTTGGGCCAGGTGAGCAGTGACAGGGCCCTGGCCACCGCCGCCGCCGAGTGGAATCTCTATGCCAAGGCCCGCTGGCCCTGATCGGTCAAGGTTGGCTGGCTTGATGGGCCAAAGGCCGATTGGCCTGATGCCCAGTTCATGACATGCCCAGTCCCTGACATGCTCAGTTCATTACATGCCCAGTTCCTGAAGACTGGTTCCTGATGTCAAGGGGGCCCAGGTATCAATATTTTCGGTGCCGAGGCTGTGCCCCTTGGGCGAGGCGGATAAGCGGCAAAACCGCAGCGCTTGATCGGCCGGCGAAACCTTGCTGGTAAAAATTTGCTGGTAAAAATCAGCCGCTGAGAAGTTCACTGGCGCAAAGCTGCCCCGCGAAAAGCGTTCCGGGGAAAGGCTTTCTGCAGAAAAGCTTAAATGTGCCCAAAACGCCCCATCGGCGGGGTTTCTGAGGGGTGACCCAAGCCCTTGTCGAGGGTTATGGTTGCGATTCTTCACCCGCCGATGGCTAGATGCACGCTGACGACGGCTCCAGTCAGCTTTCGGTCAAGCCCAGGGCGACCCTGCTGATTGTCGACGACGAAGCAGCTGTGCGCCGGGTGCTTGTGATGCGCCTGCAGCTGGCCGGCTACCGGGTGATCTGCGCGGAAGACGGGGAGGAGGCGCTGACGCTCTTCCATCAGGAGCAACCCGATCTGGTGGTGCTCGACGTGATGTTGCCCAAGCTGGATGGCTTTGCCGTCTGCCGGCGACTGCGGGCCGAATCCTGTGTGCCGATCATCTTTCTCACGGCCCTGGATAACGTGGCTGAGCGGGTTTCAGGCCTGGATTTGGGGGCCGATGACTACCTGCCCAAACCCTTCAGCCCCAAGGAGCTGGAGGCCCGCATCGCCACGATCCTGCGGCGGATGGGCAAAGGCGCGGCCGTCGCTGAACCCCGCGAGCAGTCCAATGGCACCGGCGTGATGCGGCTGGGCGACCTGGTGGTGGATACCAACCGGCGCCAGGTGACCCGCGATGGTGAGCGCATCGCCCTCACCTACACCGAATTCAGCCTGCTGGAGCTGCTGTTCCGCGAACCCGGCCGGGTGGTGCCCAGGGCCGAGATCCTCGAACAACTCTGGGGCTATCCGCCCCGCCGCGCCGCCGACCTGCGGGTGGTGGACGTTTACGTGGCCCGCCTGCGCGGCAAGCTCGAGCCCGATCCCCGCAATCCTGAACTGATCCTCACGGTGCGGGGCACCGGCTACGCCTCCCAGCGCATGGGTGAACTGGCCCTCTCCGCCGTGGGCTGAGCCAGCCCCTGGCCAGCCGTTAGCGAACTGATAGCGAGCCCCTAGCGGGCCGATCGGGAGCCGGTGGCGAGACCTTGGGGAATCGAAAACATCGCCGGCCAGGTTTGATCGTCCTGCAGGATGGCTCCTGCTGAGATCCCCGCATCCGTGTCTGAGCTGCGTGAGACCCGCCTGGAGAAAGGCAAGGCCCTGGCAGCTCTGGGCCAGGGGCCCTACGCCCTGCGCTTCCAACCGAGCCACAGCACTGCGGCCCTGCAGACGGAACACGCCGACCTGGCCAACGGCGAGGAACGAGAGCTGGAGGTGGCGGTGGCCGGCCGGGTGATGACCCGTCGGGTGATGGGCAAGTTGGCCTTTTTCACCCTGGCCGATGAATCCGGCCCGATTCAGCTCTACATCGAGAAGGCCACCCTCCAGAAGGCCCAGCCCGACAATCCCGAGGTTTTCGCCCAGCTCACCTCCCTGGTGGATGCCGGAGACTTGATTGGCGTGCAGGGCAGCCTCAAGCGCACCGACCGGGGCGAGCTTTCGGTGAAGGTGAAGGGCTGGTCGATGCTCAGCAAGAGCCTGCAGCCCCTGCCCGATAAGTGGCACGGCCTGGCGGATGTGGAGACCCGCTACCGCCAGCGCTATCTCGACCTGATCGTCTCGCCCCAAACCCGCGAGACCTTCCGCCGCCGCGCCCTGGCCGTGAGCACCATGCGCCGCTGGCTGGATGGGCGAGGCTTCCTGGAGATTGAAACCCCGGTGCTGCAGAGCGTGCCGGGCGGCGCCGATGCCCGGCCCTTCGAGACCCACCACAACGCCCTGGATCTACCGCTCACCCTGCGCATCGCCACCGAGCTGCACCTGAAGCGGCTGGTGGTGGGCGGTTTTGAGCGGGTGTACGAGCTGGGTCGCATCTTCCGCAACGAGGGGGTGAGCACCCGCCACAACCCCGAGTTCACCTCGGTGGAGATCTACCAGGCCTATGCCGACTACACCGACATGATGGAGCTCACCGAGCGGCTGATCGCCGAGGTGTGCCAGCAGGTGTGCGGCGACACCCGGATCAGCTACCAGGGCACCGAGATCGAGTTGACGCCCCCCTGGCGCCGGGCCACCATGCATTCGCTGGTGCAGGAGGCCACCGGTTTGGATTTCACGACCTTCACCAGCCGCGAGCAGGCCGCCAGCGCCATGGAGACCTTGGGCCTGGAGACGCCGGCCCTGGCCGATTCCGTGGGCCGCCTGCTGGTGGAGGCCTTCGAGCAGCGGGTGGAGGCCAGCTTGATCCAGCCCACCTTCGTGCTCGATTACCCGGTGGAAAACTCGCCCCTGGCCCGCGCTCACCGCAGCAAACCGGGCCTGGTGGAGCGTTTCGAGCTGTTCATCGTGGGCCGCGAAACCGCCAATGCCTTCAGTGAGCTGATCGATCCGCTGGACCAGCGCCAGCGGCTGCAGGCCCAGCAGCAGCGCCGGGCCGCGGGCGATCTGGAGGCCCAGGGCGTGGACGAGGACTTCCTCCAGGCCCTGGAGGTGGGCATGCCCCCCACCGGCGGCCTGGGCATCGGCATCGATCGGCTAGTGATGCTGCTCACCGACAGCGCCTCGATCCGCGACGTAATCGCCTTCCCCCTGCTGCGACCAGAGGCCAAAACCAGCCAGCGGCCAGAGGCCGACTCCCCCAGCTGACTTCCCCAGCTGATCAGAATCTGGTAGCAGCTGTTCGGCGCGACCCCTAGCCCCGCAGGATCTGGCGGGCCAGGTGGATCGGGAGAGGATCGGTTGCAGTGGGATAATTCTCGGGAGTGAGCAATCTCCCCCAGCCGGGTACCAATTCCATGAGCGGTGAGCGCGTTGGTTTTCGCTTTCAACACGCCGACGCGGTGGTGAAGCGCAACCCCCAGGGCCGCTCCCGTCGCGGTTGGGTGATGGAGCCTGTGGAGCAGACCACCAGTAGGGGCACCAAGATGCCGGCCTATCGAATCCGCTGGCGTGATAGCGAACGCCCGGAGATCGTGCTGCAGCACATGCTTATTGCCGATCCCGACCCCACCCCGCCCCCCGAGGGCGTCAGCCTGATGCCCCCGGCCCCCAAAGTTTGATTTCAGTCTGAATTGGATCCCAGCCTGTCTAAACAGGCTCTGTTTACGGGCGATCTGTCAAGCACCTACTGGATTACATGGGCTAGAGACTGGATTGGGCGCTCCACTAAGCACCTTCATAATTCAGGGTTGTAATCAGCGCATCAGGCTCAATCAGGAGCTCAAGATTCAGAGCCGCAATAAATTCAGGCCCGCATAGCGTTCGAAATCGCCATCCAGGCTAACCAGCCTCCAGCCATTCACTATCGCCACCGCCGCCAGATGGGCATCTGTGCAGTGACGCGAGGCCAAGCTGCCCTTGCGCAGCAGAGCTTGGAACACCTCCCAGCTATCGGTGGGTTCGCCGCCAAAGCCCACGCCGGGCTGCTCACATAGCCGTTCCAGCACCTCGCCAGCGGCCTGGGGCGTGAGGCTGGCCTCGCCCATCACCCCCGGGTTACAGAGCAGGCGCACCAGCCCCAAGGCCGTGCTGGTGCAAAGCACCACCCGCCCACCAGCCTCCAGCTGCCAGTAATGGCGAGCCCGCAGGTGCTGGGGATGCAGGGGCCACACCAGGGCTAGCCACACGTTCAAATCCGGCAGGTCGATGATCAAGGCGCTGATCTCAAGGTTCCAGCAGAAGGTTCCAGCAGGCCGAACAGGCCGGCATTGCTCAGCAGCTCCGGGGCGATGGCCAGGGGTTTGGCCAGCAGGGTGGGCAGGGCGTCGCTGTTGCGACTGCTGCCGGAGGGGCTGGAACTGGCGATCAACCCCTCCTCCACATAGCGCTGCAACAACTGCTTCATCGGCACGCCCTCAATGGCGGCTCGGGCCTTGAGCCGGGCAAACAGGGAATCCGGCAATTCCAGACTGGTTCGCATTGGTTCAGATTAGGCCTCTTTGGCTGTAATGCGGTAGATGCGCTGCTGCCATGGCAGCACAATTGGCAAACCGTTGCCGGCCAAGCCGCCCCTGGCCTGCCAGCTGAAACGATAATCGGTCTTCGTTGATACAGTAATTTTCGGCCGATGTGAATACCTGGTCATCCTGAATACCTGGCCATCTTGAATAGATGGGGGCCTTGGCTGACCCCAGTCTCCCTTGAATGGATCAATCGCATAGATAAATTGAATGGCCAAGTCGCAAGTGTTTAGGTGAATTGAATGGCCAAGTCGCAAGCATCGCCCCCCGCATCAGCTCTGGCGCCTCCTCAGCGATTCCAGCTGCTGCTCGGCCTCGAAGACGGCCCAGGCCTGTTCCAATTCATCGAGCTTGCCCCCGGGCGCGGCACTGGTGGCGGTGGCTTGTTCCGCCACCGCCAGGGCCCGCAGAGCTGCCTCCACGGCGGCAAACTGCTGGCCCAGCTCAGCTAATTGACGCCAACTTTCGCGGCCCCGCTCCATCAAAGTTGTTAGATGGGCTTCTGCCCGCTCGGCTAAGGGCTCGGCACCGGCCGCTCTGGCCCGCTGCACCCGCTGGCGCCAGGAGCGAATCTCCTCGGCCAGGCTGAGCAGTTGTTGGCGCTGTTGTTCGGCCTGGCGCCGCAGCCGGCCGCGCTCCCCCACCAGGCTGGCCTGCCGGTCGCGGGCTTCCTGCTCCTGTAACAGGGCCTGCTGGGCCGGATTGGCCGTCAGGAAATTGGCCAATTCGCGCTCCAGCCGCGTCTCTAGTTGCTCCCACCAGTCGTTCATGGCTCCGTTGGCCGCTCACCAGGCGCATAGGTGAGCAGCGGTGCTTCGATTTCCTGCCGCAGCGGGGTGATCGCCGCTTCGCGGGAGATCAGCAACAGCTGGGTCAACCGGGCAATGGCGCCCTCGCCCAGGTCCTGCTCGCCGATGCGATCAAAGGCGCGGCTGTAGAGCGTCTCCAGTTCAGCGATCAGCTCCTGCCGCACCTGCAGCATGGCGGAGCGTTTCTGTTCGCGGCTCATCCCACTAAGTGCTGTTGGTAAGAGTCTCGCGCCGCCAGCAACACCAGGGAGAGGTCGCCGCCAGGATCGCTCCAGCGCCGCACCATCCGCCAACCAGCAACGGCGGCCAGGGCCCCAAAAGCCTCCGGGCTGTATTTAACGCTGAATTCGCTGATCAGTTCCTCGCCAGCGGCAAAGGGCCAGCTGCTGCCAGCGAGCTGCACCAGCTGGTCGCAACGGCTGACCAGGGCCATGGCAATGCGGCTGTGTTCTGGCTGCCAGCGGGCTTGGTACTGAAAGCGATCCGGATCAAAATCGCTGTGCAGGTCGCGATTCAGCCGCACCAGCAAATTCTTGGCAAAGGCCGCCGACACGCCCGCCGCATCGTCATAGGCCGCCTCCAGCCGCTCCCGGCTCTTGGGATGATCGATGCCGATCAACAGCAGCCCATCGCCCCCCAGCAGTTGGGCGAACTGGCGCAGCAGCTGCGTCGCTTCTGTTGGCGTGAAGTTGCCGATCGAACTGCCCGGATAGAAGCCCAGGCGCCGCTGGCCTTCCAGCAGCGGGTGGGCGGGCAGGCGAGCCATGGCGCTGTAGTCGCCGCAGATGCCCAACACCGGCACCCGGGGATGGCAGTGCTGCCGCTGTTCACAGGCCGCCGCCAGATGTTCGGCGCTGATGTCGAGGGCGACGTAGGCGGCGGGCTGCAGGGCATCTAGCAATGGCCCCGCCTTGCGGGCATTGCCGGCGCCAAACTCCACAAGCGTGCCCGGCCCCAGGGCCGCAGCCAGCTGCGGGGCCAGCTCCTCCAACAGGGCCGTCTCGGTGCGGGTGAGGCTGTACTCGGGCTGCTCGCAGATTTGATCGAACAGGCGCGATCCCTCCGCGTCGTAGAGCAGCCAGGCGGGCAGTTGCCGCGGCCGAGAGGCCATCCCCCGCAACACCAGTCGGCGCAGGTCGGCCGGCTCGGGGTGGAGATCGATCAGTTCCGGGGCGATCGCCAGGCTCATGGTGCCTCCTGGGCCAGCCTCAGCCCAGCCACCTGCCAGCGACTGGCCGGCGGAAAGAAATTGCGATAGGTGAGCCTTTCATGCCCCTCGGGGGTGAGGAAGCAACTGCCGCGTAGCACCATCTGGGAACTCATGAACTTGCCGTTGTATTCCCCCACCGCCCCCGGGGCGGCGCGAAAGCCTGGATAGGGCCGGTAGGGGCTGGAGGTCCACTGCCAAACCAGGCCAAAGGCATCGGCCAGCTGGGGGGCCATCAACTCCCACTCGGCCTCGCTGGGCAGCCGGGCCCCGGCCCAGCGGGCATAGGCGTCGGCCTCAAACCAGCTCAGGTGCCGCACCGGCGCCTGGCCCCAGCGGGGCCGGCGGCCCGCCAGGGTGAATTCAGCTTCATCGCGCCAGTAACGCGGGGCCTGCCAGCCCCGCTGCCGCATCAGCGCCCAGCCCTCGCTCAGCCACAGTTCCGGCCGCCGATAGCCCCCTGCGGCGATGAAGGCCCAGTACTCGGCGTTGGTAACCAGCTGGGAGGCGATGGCGAAGGGTTCCAACCACTGGCGATGGCGGGGTGCCTCGTTGTCGAAATGAAAACCAGATTCATAACTACAGGCCAACTCCCTAGATGCCAACTTCCCAGAGGCCAATTCCCCAAAGCCCAGTTCCACCAGGCCGCCGCCATGGCTCAGCCAAGCGGCTGAGCCCCTCGAGTCCTGGGCCGCCTGGAAGCGCAGTTCGGGAGCGTCGCCGTAGGCGGGCTCCAGGGGATTGCGGCTGAAAGCATCGAGCAGGTCCATCAGCAGCAGTTCTTGGTGTTGCTGCTCGTGCTGCAAACCCAGTTCGATCAGCTCCAGCCAGGGGGCGGCGGCGGCGGCTGGTTGCTGGGCCAGGGCCGCCAGCAGCTGTTGCAGCGCCAGATCCACCCGGCCGCGCCAAGCGAGTACCTCGGCGATCGGCGGCCGGCTGAGCAGGCCCCGCTGGGGCCTGGGATGGCGGGGCCCCACCGCCTCGTAGTAGCTGTTGAACAGATAGGCCCAGCTGGCTGGCGCCGGCTCATAGCTGCCCAGCAGCTGGGCAATGGCCGGTTGGCGCAGCAAAAACTGTTCAAAAAACCAGTTGGTGTGGCCGAGGTGCCACTTGGGCGGGCTGGCATCGGCCATGCCCTGCAGGCAGAGGTCTTCCGGCTCCAGGGGGGCGATCAGCTCCCCGGTGCGGCGGCGCACGGCCGCCAACCGCTGAGCGAGCTGGCTGCTGGCCAAGGATTCAGAGCGGCTAGGTGCCTGGGGGCTATCCAGACCGTTTGCCTGGGGGCTTCCCAGCCCAGGGGTCTGGGAGCTATCAAGCCCGGTGCCCTGGGGCATTTGGAGCAGATCCGCAGACTGGCTCAGCGACGAAAACTCAGACATCGCTCTGGTGTCCAGGCGAGCCTGGTGTTTCGACATATGCAGCCATCAATGGCTCTCTCCAGCGGAGACATTAGGCAGCTTGCCTACGATTCGCCCACCGGACATCAACAGGGCAGGCCAAGGCCATGGGTGGCATCACGCAGGGTTTCGTCGGTGCTGTCGGCAACACCCCCCTCATCCGCCTCCACGCCCTCAGTGAGCTCACCGGCTGCGAAATTCTGGGCAAGGCGGAATTCATGAATCCCGGCGGCTCGGTGAAGGACCGCGCCGCCCTGGGAATCCTGCTGGAGGCGGAGCAGCAGGGCCTGCTCCAGCCCGGCGGCACGGTGGTGGAGGGCACAGCCGGCAACACGGGTATCGGCCTCACCCATCTCTGCAATGCCCGCGGCTACAGGGCGCTGATCGTGATTCCAGACACCCAGTCGGCTGAAAAGATCGGCCTGCTGCGCAGCCTGGGGGCTGAGGTGCGCAAGGTGCCAGCCGTGCCTTACAAGGATCCCAACAACTACGTAAAACTCTCCGGTCGCATCGCCGCCGAGACGCCCGGCTCCCTGTGGGCCAATCAATTCGACAACCTGGCCAATCGCCGCGCCCACTACAACACCACCGCCCCGGAGATCTGGCGGCAGACCGAGGGCCGGGTGGATGCCTGGGTGTCGGCCACCGGTACCGGCGGCACCTACGCCGGCGTGGCGATGTATCTCAAGCAGCAAAAACCCGCCGTCCGCTGCGTGCTGGCCGATCCCTGCGGCAGCTCCCTCTACGGCTGGGTCAAAACCGGCTCCCTCAGCGCTGATGGCAGCTCGATCACCGAGGGCATTGGCAACAGTCGGGTCACGGCCAACCTGGAGGGTGCTCCCATCGATGACGCGGTGCGCATCGACGACCAGGCGGCCCTGGACACCATCTACCAGCTGCTCTGGCAGGAGGGCCTGTTCCTGGGTGGTTCGGTGGGTATCAACGTGGCGGCCGCGGTGGAGACGGCCAGGCGCCTCGGCCCCGGCCACACGATCGTGACCGTTTTGTGTGATAGCGGCGATCGCTACCGCTCGCGCCTCTATGACGCCGACTGGCTGGGCCAGAAGGGCCTCCACCAACCCCAGCGCCAGGGCCTGATCCAGATCCAGAGCCAGGGCCAGCTGACTGGAGCCGCCTGATGATCGCGCCCCTCGCCGCACCGGGCCGGCTGATCGCCGAGCGCTATCGCCTGGAGCAGTGCCTCAGCAATGGCGCCCAGGGATCCCTGTGGCGTGCCAGCGATCAGCTGGCCGGCGATGCGCCGCTGGCCCTGCGGCAGCTGGCCGCTCCCCACGACCTCGACCGCGCCGCCGCCCTCTGGCGGCAGCTGCAGGGGGTGCTCCATCCCCAGGTGCCGCGGCTGGGGGCCGCCATTGCCGAGGCGGATCAGCTGTGGCTGGTGCGCGAGTGGCAGAGCGGTCGCACCTATCTGGAGCTGCAGCGGGCCCGGGCCGAGCGCCAGCTGGTGTTTGGCGCTGGCGAGGTGCTGTTGCTGCTGCGGCAACTGTTGCCGGTGCTGGCGGTGCTGCATGGCCAGGAGCTGGTGCATGGCGATCTTTGCGCCGCCAACCTGCTGCGGCGAGACAGCGACGGGCTGCCGGTGCTGCTGGATTTCGGCCTGGTGTGCGGGCCTGGCTTCTCCACCCCCGGCTACGCGCCGCCGGAAAGGCTGCGCAGCCCGCGGCCCGAGCCCTGGATGGACCTGCACTCCCTGGGGGTCACCGCCCTGGTGTTGCTCAGCGGTGAACCGCCCCAGGGGCTGCTGGATCCGGGCAGCCTGGAGTGGCGCTGGCCCGCCTGCCTGGCCAGCGAAGCCCCCCTGCGCCAGCTGCTGGCCCGTCTGATTGGCGAGGGGGGAGAGCGGCGGTTTGGCTCAGCCAGCCAGGCCCTGGCCGCCGCCCAGGAACTGTCGATGCCCGACAGCACGGGCCCGGTGCCCAGGGCCGATCGCACCGTGGCCCTGGTGCCACCGCCAGTTGCTCCGCCCGTAGCAGCCGCCGCCATGCCCGAGGGGGCAGCCGCCGCCGCTGCAGCAGCAGCGGCGGCGGCAATGGCGCTCAGCGCCTCAACCGCCCGGGAGCTCGAGGCAGACGCCCGGGAGCCCGCTGCAGAAACCAGCCCCAGCGCCCCGCTGCTGCCCGCCCTGCAGCCGCCCGGGCCGCCCCGGGTGCCGGAGCCGAGCTTCGATTCGCCGGCCCAGGCCCGCCAGCGGGCCGAACTGCGGGAGCAGCAGGCCGAGGGCGGTTTATGGCCAGTGGTGATTGCCCTGTTGCTCTCCGCCGTGGTCGGCACTGCTCTCGGCTGGTGGTGGTTGAGCCGCGGCAAGCAGGCCGAGCCGCGCCCCGATGCGGCCCTGCAACTGCCCAGCAGCCTGCCGGCCGCGGAGGTGGACCAGCGGCAGCAACTGCTCAACCGGCTGCGGGCGATGCAGGTGGATCGGGGCTGGTTCCTGCGGCTGGTGGATGCCAGCCTGCTGGCCCAGTTCCCGGAGAGGGGCGGTCGCCTGCCCAGCGATGCCGCCAGCGACGCCCCCCTGCGCAAGGTGTGGAATGAATTGGCTGAGGAGTGGCTGGCGCGGGTGGAGCAGTTGCCGCTGGAGCTGCGCCGCCGCCTGGGCAGTTTCAGCGAAGCCGACTGGCAGAGGCGCCAGCAGGCCCTGATGAACCAGGGGCTCAGTGGCACCGCGATTCGGCAGCTGGTGTCGGGCAGCGCCCAAAATCTGCTGCCCGGTCGGGTGGGCTCCGACATACCCGGCGAGCCGTTCCGGCAGCTGTGGTTCGCCGCCGCCGAGCTGGGCCTGGCCAATGTGCGGATCGAGGCGATTGAGGCCCAGCCTCTGCAGACCAGGGTGGTGTCAGCCCAGGTGGAGGCCGGCGGAGCGCGCCTGTTCCCGATTCGCCTGCCCGCTGGATTCCGGCTGGTATTAGGCGTGAACGGCTCGCCGCTGATGCAGATGAGCGTGTTTGCCGCCAATGGCGAACTGCTGGAGGCCAGGGGCCCGCTGCGGGTGGTCAGCCTGCCCGCCCAGGCCAAATCCCCTCTGCAATTGTTGGTCACCAACGATGGCGTGGCCGCTGGGCTGATCACCCTGTCGCTGCGGGCCGATCCGCCCGTGGCGCCCGTTGCCCCCGCGCCAGAGGTGCCCGCCAGCCCCGACACGCCGGAATCGCCCACCAGCGGCGCCACCCCCTTGGTCCCCAGCCCGGCGGCGCCCAGCCCACCGGTGGTGGCGCCGCTGGCACCGCCGCCACCGCAGGAGAGCAGCCCCCGCTGAGGGTCGGCTCAGGCCCAGCAGCGGCTCAGGCCCTAAAAGCGGGCGAGGGCGGCGCGGGTGTCCTTGACGTCTTGTTTGCGGCGCTCTTCCTGGCGTTTGTCGTGCAATTTGCGGCCCTTGCCCAGGCCGATGGTTACCTTGAGCCAGGAACCCTTGAGGTGGATGTTCAGCGGCACCAGGGCCAGGCCCTTCTGTTGGATGCCACCGCGCAATTTATCGATCTCGCGGCGGTGGGCAAGCAGCCGCCGCACCCTCAGGGGATCGTGATTGAAAAAGCGGCCGGCATGGCTGTGGGGCGAAATGTGCACGTTGTGCAATTGCAATTCGCCGTTGCGCACCAGGCAGAAGCCATCGCGCAGGTTCACCTGGCCGGCCCGGATCGATTTCACCTCGGTGCCGAGCAATTCGATGCCGCATTCCACCGTTTCGAGGATTTCGTATTGATGGCGGGCAAAGCGGTTGTCAGCCAGCAACCGGTTGGCGGCATCCCGTTGCGCCTTGGCGGCGAGCTTCTTGGTGCCCCCCTTGGCCATCGCCTCTACCCGCTCCCCTGGCTGATCTGCTGCTCCGACCCTAGGCAGGGGCCGGTACCCTCCATCCATGGCCATCGTTTCCTCGGACATGAGGGCGCCCCGGCGCGATAGCTCTCCGGCGGGTGAGCGCGGCAGCGCCCAGGCGGGCGAGCTGCCCGCCAAGCCCGCCAGCTCGCCGGTAAACCGCCGGCTGCTGGATCCCACTGCCCTGGCTGCCGATAGCGATCCGCTGGCGTCGGCCAAACCGGATCAAACTGGAGAAGCGAATGACACCGGCTGGGGCGAGCCGCCAGCCAGGGAAGACGGCCTGAGGCCAAAACGGCTGGCCGATTACATCGGTCAAAGCGAACTGAAGCAGGTGCTGGCCATCGCCGTGGAGGCCACCCGCAGCCGGGGGGAGGCCCTCGATCACGTGTTGCTGTATGGCCCGCCCGGCCTGGGTAAGACCACCATGGCCCTGGTGCTGGCGGAGGAGTTGGGGGTGCGCTGCCGGATCACCAGCGCACCGGCCCTGGAGCGCCCGCGGGACATAGTTGGCCTGCTGGTGAACCTGCAGCCCGGTGAACTGCTGTTCATCGATGAAATCCACCGGCTCAACCGGGTGGCCGAGGAGATTCTCTACCCGGCGATGGAGGATTTTCGCCTCGATCTCACCGTGGGCAAGGGCACCAGTGCCCGCACCCGCAGCCTGCAAATTGCTCCCTTCACACTGGTGGGCGCCACCACCCGCGCCGGTTCGCTCAGTTCGCCATTGCGGGATCGCTTTGGCTTGATCCAGCGGCTGGAGTTTTACAACCTCAACGACCTGCAGGCGATCGTTCAGCGCGCCGCCGGCCTGCTGCAACTAGACCTGGAACAGCAGGCGGCATTGGAGGTGGCCCGCCGCTGCCGCGGCACGCCGCGGATCGCCAACCGATTGCTGCGGCGGGTGCGCGATGTGGCGGCGGTGAATGGCCAGCTGCGCATCGGTCCAGAGCTGGTGCATGAGGCCCTCAGCCTGCACAGCGTCGATAGCCGCGGCCTCGATGCCAGCGACCGGCGCCTGATGACCTTGCTGCTGGAGAGCTACGGCGGTGGCCCCGCCGGTCTCGATGCCCTGGCGGCGGCATTGGGGGAGGATTCCACCACCCTGGAAACCGTGGTGGAGCCCTATCTGCTGCAGCTCGGTTTCCTGCAGCGCACCCCCCGCGGCCGGCAGGTGACCCCCGCCGGTCGCAGCCACCTGGGCTGGCCGGCCCAGCTGGATCTGCCTGGAGCCCAGTGATGAGCGGAATATTGCTGATTCTGGTGTTGATGGCGCAGCTGACCATCCCCGGTCTGGGGGCTCAGGGCTTGGCGGTGGCGGCGCCGCGGCCCCCGAGCCTGGCCCAACTTTTTGCCCAGGCCCTGGCCGCCAGCCGGGAGGGAAGTTTTGACCAGGCCCTGCCGCTGTGGAACCAGGTGCTGGAGATGGCACCAGAAGATGCCGCCGCCTGGAGCAATCGCGGCAATGTGCAGCTGGTGCTGGGGGATCCGCTGGCGGCGATCGCCGACCAGGAGCGGGCGATGGCCCTGGAGCCCAGCAACCCGGAACCCCACCTGAACCGGGGTATCGCCGAGGAGGCGCTGCAGCGCTGGGATGCGGCCGAAACCGACTACCGCTGGATCCTGGAGCCGCCCGCCAGCCCAGCCAGCTCAGAAAACCCAGCCACCCTCGCCAAACCAGCCACTTCAGACAAGCCAGCCAGCCAATTCGATCTAGAGCTGCGGTCCGCAGCCCTCTACAACCTTGGCAACGTGCAGGGCAGTCAGGGGGATTGGCTGGCGGCGCGCAATAGCTTCCGGACGGCAGCCGACAGCCGCCCCGGCTTTGCCATGGCTAGATCCAGTGCGGCCCTGGCGGCCTTCCAATTGGGGGAGCTGGAGCAGGCGGAACGGGAACTGCGCGCCTTGATTCGCCGCTATCCGCTGTTTGCCGATGCCAGAGCTGGCCTCACAGCCCTGCTCTGGCGGCTGGGGGCCAGCGGTGAGGCGGAGAGCAATTGGGCCTCCGCATCGGGGCTTGATCCCCGCTACAGGCAGCCAGAATGGCTGCAATCCACGCGCCGCTGGCCGCCCGCACCGGTGTCGGCCCTGGAGCAGTTCCTGGCTCTGGCATCCGCCTGAGTGATTCCGGCATGCCCGCTTCGATCAGCAATTCCCCGCCGCCACCGCCCCTTTCCTGGCAGGCCCTCGATCTGGATGGCCAGCTGCAGGCCTTGCTGCCGGAGTTGATCCAACTGCGCCGCCACATCCATCGCCACCCGGAACTGAGCGGCCACGAACAGCAGACGGCTGCCCTGGTGGCGGGAGAGTTGCGGCGCTGGGGCTGGCGGGTGCGCGAGGGGGTGGGACGCACGGGGGTGTTGGCCGAACTGGGGCCCAGCCACCTGGCCAGCGGTGAGGCGGCCCCCCTGGTGGCCCTGAGGGTGGATATGGATGCCCTGCCGGTGGAGGAGCGCACCGGCCTGGACTACAGCTCCCGCATCCAGGGGTTGATGCACGCCTGCGGCCACGATTTGCATACCGCGGTGGGGCTGGGGGTGGCGGGGCTGCTGGCCCAAGTGGCGCCGCAGCTGCCGGCGCGGGTGCGGCTGTTGTTTCAACCGGCGGAGGAGACGGCCCAGGGGGCGGCCTGGATGCGGGCCGATGGGGCGATGCAGGGGGTGGAGGCGATCTTTGGCCTGCATGTTTTCCCCAGCCTGGCGGCCGGCAGCATCGGCGTGCGCTGCGGCAGCCTCACGGCCGCGGCGGGTGAACTGGAGGTGGAGGTGCTGGGGGAGGGGGGCCATGGCGCCAGACCCCATCAGAGCACCGATGCGATCTGGATTGCGGCGCGGGTGGTGAGCGGGCTGCAGGAGGCGATCAGCCGCCGGCTCGATGCCCTGCATCCGGTGGTGGTCAGTTTCGGGCGAATTGAGGGGGGCAAGGCGTTCAATGTGATCGCCGACCACGTGCGCCTGCTGGGCACCGTGCGCTGTCTGGATACGGAGGTGCACGCCCAGCTGCCGGGCTGGATTGAGGAGACGGTTCATGCCCTCTGCCGCGGCCACGGCGGCGAAGCGCGGGTGCACTACCGCGTGATCTCGCCACCGGTGCACAACGACCCGGAGCTAACCAAAATGGTGGCCGAGGTGGGCGGTGAACTGTTGGGGCCAGGCCAGGTGCTGTGGCTGGAGCAGCCCTCCCTGGGGGCGGAAGACTTCGCCCAGCTGCTCGATGGCACCCGAGGCACGATGTTTCGCCTGGGGGTGGCCGGCCCCGGGGGCTGCACGCCCCTGCATAGCAATAGCTTTGCGCCCGATGAGGCCAGCCTGCCGGTGGGGGTGAAGGTGTTGACCGGCAGCCTGCTGCGCTGGATGGCCAAGGCCAGCAGCTCTGCCAACGCCAACAAGGGGGCGGCAGATTGAGTGGCTCAAAGGCCCCCCGCAGCCAGCTGTTCGGTTGGCTAACCCTGGCGGCGCCGTTACTGATTCTGCTCTGCTTAATCGCATTGTCAGAGCGCCACGGCGTTGATCGTCTGGCGGTGCTGCCGCCGCTACTTATCGGTATTGGCCTGCTGGTGACCAATGGCTGGGGACAGCTGCGCCGCCGCCGCCGCTTGCTGCACTCCCTGCGCCAGGAGAGACTGCCTATTTCCAATCAAAGCAGGAGCTGAAAGCGGCCCCATCTGCTCCAACTCCGGGCCCCAAACCTCGCCCCAGCTCGGACCCCAACCCCTATGCGGCGGCCACCCCCTGAGGCAATTTCCGGCATCAACCGCCTACATCAATCGCCTAGTCCCAGTCCTAGCAACAGGCCCAGACCAAACCCCATCTCCTCTGATCTAAACAGCAAGATCTAAACAGCAAGATCCGATCTCAAAATCCAATCTCCAGCCTTCAGTCTCCAGCCGTTTCAATTCACCAATTCTGCTAATGCCTGACAATTCCGATCTCCAGCAACTGCAAGCCGCCATCGCCTCCGGGGATCCGGCCCGGGCGATGCCGGCCCTGGCCAATCTGCGTGAGGTGCCGGCGGAGCAGGCGATCCCGCTGCTGCTGCTGGGGTTGGAGCAGGAGGGCTTCACGGTGCGTTGTTTGAGTTGCGCCGGCTTGGGGGTGAAGCGGAACGAGGCGGGTTGGCAGGCCCTGGTGGAGGTGCTAGAGCACGACCAGGATCCAAATGTGCGGGCAGAAGCCGCCAATGCCCTGGCCAGCTACGGCCTGGAGCGGGCCTGGCCCCTGCTCAAGGCGGCCTTCAGCCGCGACCACCAGTGGTTATTGCGCTGCAGCGTGCTGGCGGCCCTGGCCGAACAGCCCAGCATCCCGGCCGCCTGGTTGCTCGAATTAGCCACCCTGGCAATCGAAGACACCGATGGCACGGTGCGGGTGGGCGGCGCCGAAATTCTTGGTCGCTTGGTGCGCGACTGGCCCGGCGACGCTGAAGCCCATCAGGCGCGCCAACTGCTGCAACAGCTCCAACAGGACCCGGACCATCGGGTGGTGGCTGCGGCGCTGAATGGTCTCCAGGCCTGAATTGGGGCGGTTTTTAGATACGGCTGGCTGGGGCCGTGTACAGCTGCCGTACCTTGGCCCCTCTGGGTAAGCAGCCCAGCGGACATTGTGTAGCCTAGTGAACATGTGGTTATCGGACTAGTGAACCACGATTATCTTGAGCAGGCCTGTCGCGAGATCGTATGCGGGATCAGGGATGTCAAAGACCTGCCGAGGCCAGTTCGCCGTGGTTCACGGAAAGGAGGGGCTTACATGCTCTGGTTCACGGAACCGCCTAAGAAAGCGTTCGAAGGATGTGTGGGAGGCTGAGGGGTCAGTCCTTTCGAGGCAGAGGCGTCCGGGCTCCATTTCACAAGCCAGGAGAGCAACTCGATGGTTTCTTGGCTAATGTGGAATCATATGCAGTGGAGATCTAAAGAAAGAAATGGAAAATCTCTATGATGCTGTTGTTGAGCCTGACGGACGAATTCGTCTCAATACATCAGTACACCTCCAAAAGGGCCTCAAGGTCTTGGTCGCAGTGCCACGAAGCGACAAGGATTCTGCGTTAAGCGGAATCGCATTGAGCGAACCTTCGCTTTCAGATGATTGGCTCAATCCAGATGAAGAGGAAGCATGGGCGCACCTTTAGTAGGTGATGTGGTCATCATTCCATTCCCTTATTTCGATCTGTCGCAATCCAAGCGCAGGCCCGCCCTTGTCCTTGCTGAAGCGGGCAGAGGCGATTTTCTTCTTTGTCAGATCACCAGCAAGCAATATGGTGATTTACATGCCATGTCCATCAAAGAGTCCGACTTCCTCTCCGGTGGCATCAAACGAGACAGTTTCATCCGTGGCGCCAAGCTCTTCACTGCCAATGAGGCTCTCATTCTTGGAGTTGCTGGACATCTGACTCATTCCAAGCTTTCAGAAGTCATTTGCCAACTTATTGAAATACTGTCTGCTTGCCTGAAAGATGACACCTTCTAGCATCCAAATCCAGAAAACGGGAGCAATGGCTGACTTCTGTACCGAGATTCATTCCCGCTTCTGATTTGGAGCGTTAACGCCACAGCTTCTCAAACCGTGCCGGGTTGGTGGCGGTGTGTGGCGGTATGGCGCAGGGTGTGCTGAATGTTGCGGTGCCCGAGATAGTTCTGGGTCAACAGGACTAGACAGCGGTCGCGGGTCTCGTTCCGACTCCCTTTAACCGCCTCCAAGAGCCGTTCAAATTCCCTGCAGGAGAGGTGTTTTCGATCATTCATCGTTTTGTCGAGAGTTCGCCCGTTTCAACAACCCCAAACCCCTTGCAAACCAGGGGGCACCTCCGGAAACCCTCGACAAAATGTGCCAATTTGTCAAGGGGGATTGTTTCGAGGGTGCCAAACCAGCAGGGAAGGCTCTCCTGCGGACGAAAATCAACGCTTGACGTAGTGCGTCGTTACTGGCAATCTATCCCCATGGCGACGGATAGCAATGACGCAAGCCCGCAGGGGCCCCACGAGGAGAGAGCACCGCCCCTGTACCGGGACAAGCGCACGGCGCGATTTGCCAACGGTGAGCGGGTCAGGGAATTTCAGGCTTTCGAGGAGCAGGCGAAAAAGCGCCTGCTGATCCTCAGAGCCGCCATCTCCCGCCAGGACTTGATGTTGTTACCCAGCAACCGCTTTGAAGCTCTCGGCGGAGACCGCAAGGGGCAGTTCAGCATCCGCATCAATCAGCAGTGGCGCATCTGCTTTGAGTGGCCAGAGCACTCACCACGCCCATTCAATATCGAGATTGTTGATTATCATTGAGGGAAAACCACCATGACCAAGACAGAAAAACGACCGGTCTATCCCATTCATCCCGGCACGATTCTGGCAGATGAGTTGCAGGAGCTGAACATGTCCGCAGCAGAGCTGGCCCGCCAGCTGCATGTGCCGTCCAATCGGATTTATCAGCTCATCAACGGCAAACGTGCCATGACAGCCGATACCGCCCTGCGCCTGGAGCAGTGGCTCGGCGTCGAGGCTGCTTTTTGGATGAACCTGCAGAACAGCTACGAGCTTGACCTGGCCACCGAAAAATCCGGCGAGAAGATCAAGAATACGGTTCATCGTCGCTCGGCTCCTTCTTTCGTTCAAGCCGTTGCGCCCTAACTGATAGCCGCAGATGCAATGGACAAGCTGGAAGCGACGGCAAGCCCGTGGATGAAACCCGTTACTAAGTACGCAGCCCAGCGGACACTGTGTAGCGTACTGAACATGTGGTTATCGGACCTGTGAACCACGGTTATCTTGAGCTGGTCTGCCGCGAGACCGTATGCGGGATCAGGGATATCAAAGACCTGCCGAAGCCAGTTCGCCGTGGTTTACGGAAAGGAGGGGCTCACATGCCCTGGTTCACGGAACCACCTAAGAAAGCGTTATACGCACTGGTAAGCCCTGTTAGACTTATTGAAACACTAGTTGCAATATGGGAAGCGAGACTCAGGCAGGCCTCAGCGAAGATCAGATTCTTCTTTATAAGTTTTACCCGCCAAGTACATTAATAGCATTAAAGAATCAAACCCTGGCTTTTACGCCCCCCAAGTGGTTTAATGATCCTTTTGAGTTTCTGCCAAGAATCATCAGGGACGAAAGATCAGAGAAGATGCTAAAGAACACAGGTAACTTTACGAAGAAAAAAGCCGAAAGATACAGAAGAGCTGTATTGCGTGAGCATCATCTCCATTATTCCAAGAGTGAGTTTAAGAAGTTTCTCAAGCAAAATCAAACATACCTCCAGAATCAAGCCCCGAAAGAGTTTGACACTTACTCACAGGACATTGCGATAAAGCTGCTAAGTATACTAAGCGAGAGAATTGGCGTTCTCTGTTTGTCAAAGTCATGGACAAACCCACTCATGTGGAGCCACTATTCGGCAGGTTTTCAAGGGTTTTGTGTTGGATATAAATTGCCTTCAAACTCAAAGGCGCTGCCCAAGCTGGAAGTGGCTTATTCGGATGAGAGGTTTCCACTGAATGAGACAGAAGTCTTAAAAAATCGAATCACACCGGAACTCGTTGAGGGAATTATCGCAAGGAAGTCATTGCACTGGAAATACGAGGAGGAGGTAAGGTATATAATTAGTCTTTCGTATCCGAAGCTGGAATCTAATGCTGATAGTTCACAGTTCTACCTAAAGCACGAATCATTGGCTGTTCAAGAAATTCTTCTGGGTTTGAGATGTAGTCAACATGTGAGGGCAGAGTTATGTGCGCTCGCTAGGAAGAGTTATCCACACGCCATGATCTATAATACCAGCCCGGATACGCACGACTTCGACATTTGCAGATCTCTTGTTCACCAGCCTATGTTATAAGCGTATAACAAGCTCCTCGAGTGGAAAGGCCGCCTTCAAATCCTTGCTGCGCGACCTTAGCCTCCCTGCCTGCCACTCAGGGACAGCGTTCGACGGGCTAATCTTGAATTAAGCCGGTTATGAATTTCTGAAGTGCTGTAACTTCTGCGACGGCCAACTTCTCGGGGTCACTGATCCATCGATTGTCCTGAATGGATACCTGAACAGATTTGCCAGGCCGTAAGACACTAGCCACTGCAGCAACCACCGCCTTGTCCTTACCTGCGGGCTTGGCTAAATCTCGACCTTCTTGTTTATTCACAAAAATGGCTCGATCTGCTGGGTCGAGCGGACCTATCCAGGCACGTGCCCCTTCAATTAAACTTGGATAAACCTGTTCTCCGCACTTCAAGAGAATGGTCTCGAGCGTGCCTGCATCTTTGTTATTCGATAAGACAAATACTCCGGACCTGGGCTCACCAAGACCAAGCTGACCAGGCCCCTTGCCAAAGTCGAACTCTGGCATCTCATCCGTTATCTTCTGCCATACGTCTAAGGCATTTTGCGCATCAGCATCGACTACAACGCCAACTGCCGCTGGGGGATCGTCCAGCGCGGCAAGCGATGCGCGAGTGACTTGAGGAATCGCTGAGATGCCGACGGCAGGCTTAACTGCAACACTAAACTTATCTGCTTGAAAAAATACTGGAACAGGGACTCTGCGAAGTAAATCGCCCTCATGTGGAAAGGTTCGAGGCACCAGCCGCTCCCAAAATAAGTCTAGCTCTCTGAACTTCTGAACTCGCTTAGCGCCGAGTGGTGACAGCAGTCGCCCAATCACCTCTACATCATGCGGACCCTCTGTGACAAAGTAAATTCGCCGCATTATCGAACTTCCTGGCCAAGTTCCATGCGAGACACATGTAGCAATTTACCATCGAAGCGGCGCACTCTCTGGTCTCGGATCCGATAAAGCACTAGGTTCTCCTTTTCTGTTCCTTCAAGCATCGCGTCAACTGCTTCCAGGCTGTGAGTTGTAGCGAAGAGTTGGACTCCTGACTCCAAGCAAGCTGACACAATCCAGTTAAAGACGCCACTCAGGGCTGATGTATGCATGCCTACTTCGATCTCGTCAATTAGCAGTACTCCGCCGGGATCTACTTCAGCCAGGACGATCGCCAAGTGAAGAGCGCGCCTAAGTCCATCACCCATCGCGTGAATCGGGACTAGGCCAGCCCCCTCGTACTCAACAAAGAGTGTAGGAGAATGGCTTCCTTGTAGTAGGATGCTCCCGGGATCAAATTCAGCTGGGGTACTGATCTCGATGTTTACAATGCGCGAATCCAACATCTTGAGTAGTTCGATGGCGCGGTGCTTCCTGCTGACTCTCAAGAGTCTCCCAACGCTGGCTGCGAGGTAGCCATCGCTCCGATGCGATATTGGACTAGCAAATGCAACGGGTACCTGTTTTTTGCGTTTGTGTTGACTTCCGCGAAAAGCTCGCGCACCCCCCCAGAGCACCATTCGATAGGTGTGAGAAGGTATAGGAAAAAGCGCGAGTTGCCCTGGCTGCCCTCGAAGGGTCACTTCCAGCTGAAGCCCCGGTACCTGGCCGTCATTGGCCGAGTCCTGATCCCTGGCCATGTGTTGTCTAGGAAGAGCGCCTTCGATGAACTCATCGTCTGTGGCAATTGGGCGTTCGGGTGGAATTCCGACGATCCGCTCAGCGGATGCGGATAAGATGCCAATCTCTGGTCCTCCGGCAAGCCCAATATGACCTACCTCTTCGCCATCATGAGGAAAGAGCCACGTTAGGCCTTCGATCCTACTCAGCCCCGAGCCCCGAAATCGTAAATCTGCAAGCGGCCAAGTGGTCCGCAGGTCCACAGCTGCTTCCCACTGCCTAAGGTCAAAGGGGTTACAAAGCAACAACAACGCTTCGAGAACTGAGGTCTTTCCACTGTTATTTCCGCCGACCAGGAGATTCACAGGACCGCAGTCGTCTAAAGACAGAGAATGCAGTCCGCGAAACGCATCGACATAGAGTCTTGTGAAGGGAATCTCGGGCATTGCGGTGGGCCGATGGGCTCTCAGCTAGGCATGAGCGGCCGCAGAGTACGCCTGCCGATGCGATTCATCAACTCTACCCAATCCTGACTGCAGCTGCCCGACATGAAGAGCGACCGTTCCGTCTCAAGTGTCCGCCGTCCAACATCAAGATCCAGCGGCAGGGGGCATGAATGCTTTCGAATTTCGATTAGCCTGATATTGCTCCTGCCGCAGGGCTACTAATGCTCACCCTGCCCCGCACGCTCACCCTCACGCCGTCTCAGTTCGCCGAGGTGTGTGCGGCCAACCCAGAGGCGGTGCTGGAGCTCGCTGCCGATGGCACCCTGATCGAGATGACCACCACCGGCGGCAGCACAGGTGCGCGAAACCAAACTCTCGGGGCCCTGCTGTGGCTTGCGATCGAGCAGAGCCGCCTGCCCCTGAAGCTCTTCGACAGCTCCAGCGGCTTCCTGCTTCCCGATGGCTCCGTACGCAGCCCCGACGCCAGCGTCGTGCGGCTGGAACGCTGGCAGGCGTTGAGCGAGGCCGAACGGGAAGGCTTCCCGCCGCTCTGCCCCGATCTGGTGGTGGAGCTGTCCAGCCCTTCAGATGAGCCGCAGGTGCTGCGCCGCAAGCTGGCCGTCTATATGGCCAATGGGGCCAGTTTGGGCTGGCTGCTACTGCCGCAAAGCCGCACGGTGGAGGTGTGGCAGGCAGGGGCATCAGAAACAGCCAATTCTCCCCTGGTGCTCACCGATCCGGCACTGCTGGAGGGCGGCCCTGAGTTTCCCGGCCTGGTGATCGACCCGCGCCGGATCTGGGAGGTTTGAGGGTTTTATCAACGGTTGTGCCGCAGCTATCTCTGGTTTGGGCCGGGTAGCGGAAGCTTATGCGGTTCTTCTCAGGATGTACCTGAGTGCTAAGGCTGCAAGGGCCGCCCAGCGATGAGCTGATGTGCCAGGGCGTTTCCCAGAGTCATCAGATGGGGTTTACTCTCGGGACCAGTTTCGGCAGCCACGGTTGAGCAGCGAGCAGGGCCAACCTCTGCAGTTGGCCGCAGCCAAACCGGAGCGCCGCCAGCTGTTCATCAGCTACAGCCATCGCGATGCCGAATGGGTGGAGCGACTGCGCAGGATGATCAAGCCCCTGGAGCAGCGCTACGGCCTTGAGCGTTGGGACGACAGCCGTATTCAGGCGGGTGGCTTGTGGCGGCAGGAGATTGAGCAGGCTTTAGCCAGCGCCAGCGTGGCCCTGTTGCTGGTGAGCGCAGACTTCCTGGCTTCTGACTTCGTGACGCTCAGTGAATTGCCGCCCCTGTTCC
>JBIKVR010000008.1:0-42865 GCA_044356735.1 Prochlorococcaceae cyanobacterium | reverse complement strand
CCGATATGGCCACTGGCTGGAGCGAGTGCCTGCCGCTGCTCAACCGTGATGGGGCCTCGGTGATGGCGGCCCTGCGGATGCTGGAGGAGCTGCTGCCTTAGCCAGATCGTTTGCGCTGATTTTTTGCCAGCCGATAGAATCCGACGACGCTGAATAGCGGCTAGATCCTCAGGGTTCCCGCTTGGCGGTGGCGGCGGCGGTGGTGATGGTGGCGTACGCATGACGATCACCACCTCTCCCGGCGGTCTTCCGTTACTCGGCTGAGCTGCCACAGGTTGCGGGCCAGGTGTCTGGCGTTCACACCAGCCCGCGTCACCTGCTCGGCTCCGGGGTTAGCACCCAGCAACAGTCGCACCTCACGGGTGGTGAGCGGGGCGCCCAGCTCCACCGCACCCGCAACGCCCGCAGGCGCTTGCCCAGCAGCTCCAGGGCGTCGTAGGCGTCGTCTTCAGAATCCGCGGACTTCACCTGCGGGGCGAGCGGCTCCCATTCAGACGGAGGCATCCACCCCGGCACCTGCGGCGGGGCCACCATCGGCCCCCGTCCGATCACGGCCAGGGCCTCGCTCGGCTTAGCCCCCTTAGTCAGCGCGTCGGCGTAGGCGTTCAGGGTGGCGGCCTGCTCATCGGTGAGCCAGCTCTCCACGGGAGGGTACCGGCCAGCCACTTCAGGGGCTGGCCCAGCAAAACTGCGCACCTCAGGCCCCTGCATCGTCCCCCTGCTGATCTTGCTGCTGATAGAGCTCCAGTGCAGCGCTGGCTGCGGCCTTCAGCTCAGGGGGCAACAGGCCGCAGGCCTGCTCCGCCAGATCAGGCGGCCATCGAAAAGAGAAGCGCGAAAACCTTCATGAAGCCTGCAGAACTTACAATAAGCCCGCAGAGATTGAATGAAGGCCGCAGAACTTACAAGAAGCGCCGTGGAGAATTTGCGTAAAGTGCGCAGAGTTTGCATGAAGCCTGTAGAGCTTGCAGGCAAGTTTTAAAGTCTGCATGCAACTTGTAAGGTCTGCTGCGCACAACCTGCAAGGTCTACCTGCAACCTATAAGGTCTACTGCGCAACCTATAAACTCTTGCTTCTTTCAGGAATTTTTTTCCGGGGATTGCGCTTGATAGGCTGTTGGCGAAGGGGTACTATTCCCGAGAGAGGTGAACGCCTCTCTCTCCTTCTTCACCTTCCCAGATAATGACCAAATCGACAGATCGCCGGGCGCAACGGGCCGGCATTACCGTGGAAAAGTGTCGTCGTGGAACGGTTTACACCGATCCCGTGACCGGTGACTCGGTGTACAACGGCAACCGCAGCCGGAAATCGCCGCGCCACGAGCGGCTCCTTGAACTCTTCTTTCGTCGCCGAGAGCGCGGAGGTGTGAGCTGATTCGGACTCAATCGGGCAGGGTTCAGAACCCGCCGCAGACCATAGAACCACTGCTTAAGAAATTGGAGTCAAATGTTCAAATTCATCAACAACTTCATCCAGGCCTGCCAGACCCACCAGATGAAGGAGGCCACCTTCATCAGTTCCCCTGACTACTGCCAGGCGCAGCCGGACACCGAACTACTGATGTCGGTGGAAGACATGAAGGCGCTGGCCGAGCGCGCACAGCAGCAGAGACTGGCCGATGCTCATGCAGCAGCGGCCTCCGGCGAAGGCCCCAAGCCCTGGGACCGCGGCTGGTTCGAGCACCAGGTGTACATCGAAGACGAAATCTTCGAAATCGCCAGCACCATTGGCTGGCAACGGACGCAGGCCTTCCTGGAAGTCCTGAACATGGCGCTTGCCTCCCCACAGGGGCAGCGGGCGCTCGCGCAAGCAGGTGATGACACCAGCCCCTGGCAGGGGGCGCTGGAGATGATCGAAGAACTCCGGCGGCCGCTGATTGAGGCGTCCCACCAGATGCTCCGCAGCCGCGCCGATGGCCTGGGCTACACCAGCGAGGCCCAGGAAGACATGTGGGAGGCTCTCGAAAACCTCTGAAGACCGCTCCACAACATCAAGCGGACCGAGAGCTGAGCAAAAAAAAGAGGGTGCGGCAATGCCACTCACTCCCACTTTATCTGCAAAAATCTTAGCAACCACAGCAAACCCTCTATTAGCGCACCACCAACACTGGCAAGCGGCTACCGGTGAGCACCTTCTGGGTTTCGCTGCCCAAAAACAGGGCACTCAGGCCTCGCCGGCCATGGCTGGCCATCACGATCAAATCAGCTGCACATCGCTGCGCTGCCGCCAGGATCGCCTCATGGGGTAGGGGATTGATACCGCTCTCAATGGCGGCATCGATGCCGGCGGCTGCCGCCTGGGCCTGGGCGGCAGCCAAAATCCTGTCCCCCTGCCGATGGCTGGCGCTTACCAGCAGCTGCACGGTGTTGGGGTCCAGCTGCTCGCCAAAACCACCCAGCAACCCTGGCAGGCCTGGATCGGCGTGGAAAAAGGTGATCCGTGCCCCCAGGCTGCGGGCCAGATCCACTGCCCTGGCCACAGCCTGATCGGATAGCTCGGAGCCATCAATGGCGACCAGCAGGTGGCGGAAGCTCATGGCAGTTAGCCGCTCTCAGGCCAATCTTGATCACCTTTGCTCAGCTTGGTCCCTGCCAACCGGCCAGATGGGCAGCTGATCTGGAACGGGCCAAGGTGCGTGCCGCCGGCAGGGCCGGTTCCAGGTGCTGGGAACTGAACGGCGGCAGGGAGCGGCTACGCAGCCAAGCCCCCCAGCGAAATTCATGGAAGGGGATCAAGGGAGCCGCTGCGATCACCCCCTCTTTCTTCAGTTTCCAAACCAGGGAGCGAAACGGATCGTCCTGCAGGCCCAGCAGGTTCGGGGGCAGGGCAGCCGGGGGCATCGGACCGACGCCGCGACCATCGTGCAGGTAGAGCCAACCCCGCAGTTGCAATTGCTCCAGCACCACTTGTGGATCCTCGCTGGCTACCTCCAAGACCACATAGCCAAAGGCGCTGGCCGCCGGTTCCAGCTCCAATAGGGCCCGCAACCGGTGGTGGCGGTCGATCATCCACACTTCGCCCCTGGCACTGCGGGCCAGGGGCACGGGCTTGCCGCGCAGATAGCTGCGGCGCTCTTGGCTGGATTCCTCGCCGAAGTCTTTCTGTCGATTGCGAACCTCCGCCAACCCGACACATAGCTGGGTGGGATGTAGCTGGGCCAGGGGCAGCTCCAGCAAGGGCTGGGCCGGATCTGGGGCCGGCAGGGGCTGAAAGGGCGGTAGCCGCAGCACCATGGACTACCAGAAAGACAATGACCAGAATGACAGCCTCGCCTGAGAATCCGCCTGGGGATCAACCCTGGCTCAGCAAGGTGCCCAGACCGATCTGGTGAAGGATGCCCTGGCCGGTAATGGCCTCGGTGAGCACTCCGATCACAAAGCCGAGCATGGCGGCACGACCGTTAAACAGCTCGGCGGCCCGCAGCTGTTCGGCATGGATCTGAGCGGCGGCGGCGTTCTCAAACCAGCTGGCGTCCGCCTGGGGGGAACGGCTCATGGTGAATTGCAACGAATTACTAAATCATTGTAACAAAGATTGTCAAAGGCTTGACCTGGGGGCAGCTGTGGGTGCGGATTTCAGCATCCAGTTGTTGGCGCAGCTGGCATCGGTCGGTGTCTTCTGCCGGTGTAATCGGCTGGTGGCTGCGGCCGGTGGCGGGGTGCGGTGCTCGGTTGCTGTGGTTTTGCTGGGATGCTGCGGCGCCTGGCTGGGCTGCCGAGGCGTCTGGTGGGAGTTGCCGGTAAGGCGGCCGGCAGTCGTCGGGCGGTTTTGCAGCGATAGGGTCCTTTTCAAGCGCATTTGGCCATGCATCCGGCTCCTGGCAATTCCGACTCCCTTCCCCTGTTGAGCGAAGCGGCCGCTGGCCGCCTCGGCCTGCTCATCTGCGGCCACGGCAGTCGCAATCGCCTGGCGGTGGCCGAGTTTGCCGAGCTGGCTGGGGCCCTGCGCCAAAGGTTGCGGCCGCTGCCCCTGGAGTACGGCTACCTGGAATTTGCCCAGCCGATCCTGCGCGACGGCCTGGAAGCGCTCAGGGCCCAGGGGGTGCAACACATTCTGGCGGTGCCGGCGATGTTGTTCGCCGCAGGTCATGCCAAAAACGACATCCCCTCAGTACTGAACACCTGGGCCGCTGAAACCGGTGTCCGGGTTGATTACGGCCGTGAACTGGGGGTGGACCTGAAAATGATCCAGGCCGCCGGCCAGCGCCTGCGGGAAGCGATCGAGCGGGACGATCAGCAGGCCCTGGCCTCCGGCCTGGAACCAGTGCCCCTGCACGACACCCTGCTGGTGGTGGTGGGCCGCGGCTCGTCAGACCCCGATGCCAACTCCAATGTGGCCAAGGTGACCCGGATGCTGGTGGAGGGTTTTGGCTTTGGCTGGGGGGAGACCGTCTACTCGGGAGTCACCTTCCCATTGGTGGAGCCAGGCCTGCGCCATGCCGTCAAGCTGGGCTTCCGGCGCCTGCTGGTGTTCCCCTACTTCCTCTTCTCCGGGGTGCTGGTGAGTCGCATCCGCCAACACACGGAGCGGGTGGCGGCCGACCATCCCGAGCTTTCCTTTGTGCAAGCCGGCTATTTGGCCCAGGCTGCCGGCGTGCTCGACACCTTTGTGGAGCGGGTTGAGGAGATAATCTGCGGCGACACCAACATGAACTGCTCCCTGTGCAAATACCGGGCCCAGGTGCTCGGCTTTGAAACCGAGGTGGGGGCACCTCAGCACAGTCACCATCACCACGTGGAGGGCTTGCCTGAGAGTTGCAATCTCTGTGAAAAGGAGTGCACCGGCGCCTGCCAGCCCGATGGCCTGCCGCTACCCCTTGCCGCCGCGGCTCCAAACCCAAGCGGGGGCACTGGCGATGCCGATCCCGATCACGAGGGCCAGCACGGTCATCAAGGGCATCACGATCCCAGCAGCCATCACGATCACGAGGGGCACCACCATCACGAGGGGCTCCACGATCACGGGGGGCATCACGATCCCAACAGCCATCACGGGGGGCACCACCATCACCCGGTTTATCCCCATGCCGACCACCCCCTGGGGCCCCGCACCCTGCGCAAAGGCAACGGCTGAGCGGCGGCACCTGGAGCCGGCTGGATTGAGCAGGAGCAAGCCTGCCCAGAGCCAGCGACCCAGTTAAAGGAGCTTTGCCCAGGCGCGAACCGGGCCCAGCAAGCGCTCAGATAACCAATCTTTATCTATTTTGCTTTTCCCCGTTTGGCCGAAGATTTCCGCAATCCATGGATCGGTTTTCCCCAGGGAATCAACTTCGTCCCGCCACTGCAGCTGATTCCCTGGGGAATGATCACTTCAGGTGCCGAGGCACTTGACAGGAACCAGCATCTGGATCATGTGCGACCTGTGCGCTCGATAAGCTGCAGCTCTAGCCAGTGGTGACGGTCTTTCTCAGGTCAGAACGCAGTGATTCCGGCCTGGCCAGCCAACTTTGACTTTTCGCACTCCTACGTGTCTTAGTGGGAAGATAGTCAGGCAGCGAAGGACAACGAATGGGGATGGATCAAAGCCGAATGGAGATGAATCAGTATCGAGAGCAGATGGATCGGGATCGAGTGGACACGAATCAATGCCAGGTGAATATGGATCAACTTCAGGTGGATATGAATCAATTTCAAGTGAATATGGAGCGGCCTCGCGGAGACATGGATCAACTCCAGATGAATATGGGGCAGTTTCAGGCGGCAAAGGTTCGCCCCCAGGTGGACAAAACCAGGCTTCGGGTTAAAAAGAATCTGCATCGTGCGGATGGTGATCGACTGCCAAAAATTGCTTTAAAGCCAGGATCGAGCTCGATTGACTTTGTTCTGGGGGCTTTCCACTTGGAGCAGTGCCAGCAGAAAGTAATTGGTCCGGAGATAACTGGTCCGGAGGTAATTCGCCCGGAAGCAATTGGGCCGCAAGCAATTAGTCTAGGTACCATCGGTCTGGGGGTAATGGGCCTAGAAACAATCAGTTTGGAGGCGGAGTTGCCAGAGGTGCTGTTCGATGGTATGAGGGCTTTCATCGCCGCCAACCCAAGCTGGAATCAATATTCGCTGATTACCTCGGCACTGGCCTGCTTTTTGTTTCAGAACGGCTGTTCAGACAAGTGCGTAACCCAGCACTATCTTGACAGCCTGTTCAGCCGCAATTAAAGGGAAAGCGGACAACATTGCTGATAGTGGGGGGCAAGCCGAAAGTCTTGTCACAGGCCCCAGCCCCACCAGAAGCCGAACTAGCTGAATTAAAGAGGTCAAAAAAAAGCGGAGGTGCCACCTCCGCCTCGATTCTCCCTTGCCCGACCCTGTGAAAGGTCGCCCACTGATTTTGCGGATTCAGCCCCAAACAGAGTGTGTCCATTGGCACCTTATGGCGCTAGCGGTGAGCCATCCCACACATCAACTTTGGACCAAGCCAAGCGGCTGTGGATCAAGCCAAAAAGCTAATCACGATCAGCCCAGGCGCTGACGGGCCGCGGCCGCCTCGCAGGCCCGCCAGGTGATCGCCATCTCGGTGAGGGTGGGGCTCTGCCAGCCGGCACTGGGCCAGCAGGCCCCGTCCACCACCAACAGGTTGGGCACCTGCCAGCACTGGTTGAACGGATTCACCACCCCCTGATCGGCCGTTGCCGCCATGCGGGCACCGCCCAGTTCATGGATGTAATAGCCCGGTGGCGGAGCGTCAGGGCTCACGGCCAGGCTGCTCTTCAACCAGGGCTCCAGCAAAGGCAGTACGAACAGGTCTTCAATCGCTCGGATGCAGCCCCCGGCGGCCGACACCACCGCCTGCATGCGCCGATGCATGTGGGCCACCATCCGCCGCTCGTTGTCGCCCCAGCGCATCGAGATGTGGGGCACCGGCAGGCCCCAGGCATCCACCTGGCCAGCATCGAGGCTCAGTTGGTTGCTGGCCTGGGGCAGCACCTCGCCATGGGCGATCAGGAAGCCCACCGCCTCTCCCCGGCGCCGCTGCAGCAGTGGGGGGGGATCAAAGCGTTGCAGCGCTGTCCAGATGCCATAGCCGCGCTGGAAGTCCACCGGGCCATCCGGCTGGGGGCCGCAGCGGCCCAGGGCGTCGAGCTGCAGGGTGTTGGGGATGAAGCAGCTGCCAGCGCCGGAGAGTTCGCTCGCCGCGGCGGCCGGCACATCTGGCAGGGAGAAGAAGCGGGAGGTGGAGATGTGATCCATCAAATAGCGGCCCAGGCAGCCGGAGCCATCCACCAACCCGCCCAGCCGGTGGCTCTCGCTGGAATGCAACAAGATGCGCAGGCTCTCCAGGGTGGAGGCGCAGAGCACCACCAGCGGAGCGGTCAGCCGCTGCTGCAACTTGCTGCGACCATCCACCACCACCAGGGCTTCGACCCGATCGCCGCTGGCGTTTAGCTCGACATGGCTCACCACCGTCTCGGAGCGCAGCAGCACCCGACCGGTGGCCAGGGCTCGGGCCAGGGTGACGCCACAACTGCTGGACCTGGGCCAGCCGGGGCCTCGGTGCAGGGGAAAGCCGCGGGAGTGGATCAGCGGCAGCCCCAGCTCCCGGGCCAGGCTCTGCCGCAGCCGCAGCTCGCCGGGGGTGAAGGCCAGGGGGGGCTGGAGTTGACCGTCCGGCAGCTGGTCCAGGCCATCCCTGCCGCCATGCACCCCCAGCAATTGCTCCAGGCGGCCGTAGTAGGGGTCCAGGTCGGCATGGCTAATCGGCCAGCTGGGCCCATGGCCATCGCGCTCAGCGGCTTTGAACTCGTAATCGGACAGCCGCAGGGTGATCCCCCCCCAGCTGAGGCTTTTACCGCCCACCTGGCGACCGCGGCTCCACAGGAAGGGGGCATCGGCGGGGGTGGTGTAGGGGTTGGCCCGCTCGTCGGCGAACAGCACTGGATTCTGTTTCCAGTAGCCGGGGTGGTGTAGCTGGCGGGCGTGCTTGCCGCTGCTCAGATTCACTATCCGCCTGAGGCTGTTGAGCGGCTCCCAGCCCAGGGCCTGCTTAGCACTGAGCTGGGGGCCAGCCTCGAGCACCAAAACCTTCAGACCCCTCTCGGCCAACACCATCGCGGCCACTCCACCGGTGGCCCCGGAGCCCACCACCACGGCATCGGGGCTAAAGCCCTCGGGCAGGCTGGTATCGGCTGGAAAACCCATAGGGCAGACAATAAAAAACCCCGGCAAAATTAATGCCGGGGCAAGAAAGTTAAACGCTGGTATTTGGTTGCGGGGGCGAGATTTGAACTCGCGACCTTCGGGTTATGAGCCCGACGAGCTACCAGACTGCTCTACCCCGCGGCACCTATTAAACATACCAGACCACTGGCCGGCCCCACGCAGCCGGCTTCAGGAGCGCAGTTCTCCGGCCACCTCCAGCCGCAGATGGGGAGCTAGCTCCATGAAGCCAGCTCGCATCTCCTCGAGGGTCATCGGGGTCAGCCAGTCGAGTTGCTCCAACAGGTGCAGCGCCACGGCGTGCTTGGCCCGGCCGGAGCCGTCCTCCACCTTGATCGCCAGGCCCATGCCCGCCCCGACGCGACTGAGGCACTGGACGCCCTCGGCGCCGCCCTTGCTGAGCACCTGGCCCAGGCCCCGCCGCATCAGTTCGGTGTCAAAGCGGCCCTCGCCGGCCACCAGCTCGGGATGGGCCAGCATCGAGCGGCTCAGACGCTCCAGATCGGCCTGGCCGCCGGAGCCGAGATGGGCGAATAGCAGGGCCATCTGGGACAGCTGCAGCTGCAGGGTGGGAGCGCCGCAGTCATCACGGGCGCTGAGCAGTTCGGCGGCGGGCATGCCGAGCTGCTCGGCCACCCGCTTGAACACCTCCTGTTGGAGGGGATGGTCGAGTTGCAGGTAGCCCTCCGTGGTCCAGCCCATGCGGCGACAGGTGGCCAGGAATGCGGCATGTTTGCCTGAACAGTTGTGCTCCAAGGGGCTGGCGCCGCCCATGGGCACCGGACAGCGCAGATGGTCGGTGTCGATCTCGGCGCTCCAGAGCAGCCGAAAGGCCTCCCGGGCATGGGCCGGAGAACCGGCATGGGAGGCGCAGGCGATCGCCAAGCCCCGCTCGCCATGGCCACCCTGATCGGCGGCCCCACTGGCCACGAAGATCGACGCCTGGAAGGGTTTGAGAGCCGAGCGCACGAAGCTCAGCGACTGGGGATCTCCGGCTTTGAGCAGCACACGGCCGCGGCTGTCGCACACGGCCGCATGCACCCGATGGCGCGATTCAACAATTCCATCGCGCAGCAGCCGCACCTCCAGGGGCGGCGTACCGACGCGGCTGGACCCACCGAAGCTGGATGACAGGGTCATGGCGAGGGTTGCGCTAAGCGGTGACCCCAGGGGCCTGGTTCAAAGAGCCTGACAGAGCCCCGCACCGAGCAGCAGGGCGATGGCCAGCAAGCCAAGGCCCTGGCGCAGCCGCACCAGCACGGGTCGCACTTGATGGGTGGCCACCAGCAGGTCCTGCTGGCGCCAGGCCAGGGGCTTGGGCCAGACATGGCCGTCGTACCAACCCGATTCCTCGTAGTCGACGCTGTCGCTGAGCAGGCGTCTTTGCACGTAACTCCAGCCCAGCCACTGGCGCCCCAGCAACAGGCCTGGCAGGGCGGTGGCCGCCAAGGCAGCCAAAAGCACCAGCTTGGCTGGATCTGAACGCAGGCTCCAGCTGCCGGTGGCCACGATCATGGTCAAGGGGAGCAGCAGCAGCCAGCTGATCGCCAGAGGTCTCAGCAGGCCCACCAGATCGGTGCTGGGCCAGGCGAAAAACCAGGAATTGCAGAGCTGCTGATACTCCTGCAGGGGCCGTTGCTCGGGGGGGACCGGGCAGCTCACGGCATTCACGAATCAAGACCCGGGGAGCTGGAGTGAGCTTAGGTAGCGCTCCTGCTGGCCGTGGCCCCAGAAGGCCTCCAGGTCGTAGTAGGAGCGCTCAGAAGGGGTGAGCACATGCACGATCAGCTCGCCGTAATCGAGTAGCACCCAGCTGCCCTCGCGCTGGCCCTCCCGGCGCAGGGGCAGGCGACCGATCTCCTCCTCCAGCTTCTCTTCCACCGAGCGAGCGATGGCGCGCACCTGCACATCGGAAAGACCGCTGCAGATCACGAACCAGTCGGCCAGGGAGCTCACCTCATCCACCCGGATCAACCGGATGTCGACGGCCTTGCGGTCGTCACAGGCTTCCGCCGCCAGGCGCGCCAGGGCTTCGCTGTCCAGGGCCTGGGCGGGGGGGGCTTCAGCCATAGACATTCTCACTGCTCACAGATTGGCGGGAACCCTGCTGCTGAGCCATCTCGGCGCGGGCTTTACCAGCACTCTTGCGCAGTGCCTCCAGGCGGTCCTCGTAAAAGGTGCGTTTTTTCTTCTTGCGGGTCTGCTCCACCAACTCCTTGAGCGCTCCCCCCAGGCTCTTGTAGGCGTTCGGCAAGCTGTAGCCAAACCTGCAGGCCAGGTCGATGGCGCGTTCGTCGGCCTCGATGGCGTCGCGCAGCCGCTTCTCTGAGTTGTTCTTTACGTAGAGGCGGTAGCCGGAGAAGCCGGACAGCCCCACGGCCAGCAACAGCAGCAGGCCGTCCTGCACCCACAGCTCGCCGATGGCACCGCCGATGCCGATGGCCAGCGCCGCCATCTCCCAGCCATCGCGGGGCACCGCATCGTTCTGGATCCGGCCCACCTCGTGCCAGAACAACAGGTTGCGGTGGTCGAGGGCCAGGGCGTCCCATTTCTCCAGGTCCACCTGGATTTCCACCTCATCGCGGCCGATTTCTTCGATCGTGATCAGCGGCGGCTCCACGGAGGCGGCTGCTTCCACGAAAACCCAGCTCTGCATTTCCGGGGGCAAGAGCCCCTTCAGGCGCTGGAGTTCACTCATTACCTGGGTTCACTCACCGATGCTGGGCTCAGGTTAGCGATGTTCGCCGCAAGCTTGGAAAAACCTCACCAGGGGGGAGGGGAGGCGTGAGAGGCTAGCCAGGTTTGGCCTACAGACCTCGCCCATGCCCCGTCGCACGGATCTCCGGCGCATCCTGCTGCTGGGGTCGGGCCCGATCGTGATCGGCCAGGCCTGTGAATTCGATTACTCCGGCACCCAGGCCTGCAAGGCGCTGCGTGCCGAGGGTTTTGAGGTGGTGCTGGTGAACAGCAATCCGGCATCGATCATGACCGATCCGGACATGGCGGATCGCACCTACATCGAGCCGCTCACCGCCGAGGTGGTGACCCGGGTGATCGAGATCGAGCGGCCCGATGCCCTGCTGCCCACCATGGGCGGTCAGACCGCCCTCAACCTGGCGGTCACCCTGGCCGAAAACGGCACCTTGGCAGCCCATGGCGTGGAGTTGATCGGCGCCAATCTGGCGGCGATCCGCAAGGCGGAAGATCGCCTGCTGTTCAAGCAGGCGATGGAGCGCATCGGGGTGACGGTGTGTCCCTCCGGCATTGCCAACACCATGGAACAGGCCGAGACGGTGGGGGAGGCCATCGGCGGCTTCCCTCGCATCATTCGACCCGCCTTCACCATGGGCGGCAGTGGCGGCGGCATCGCCTACAACCCGGAGGAGTATCGGGCCATCTGCAATAGCGGCCTTGACGCCAGCCCGGTCAGTCAAATATTGATCGAAAAATCACTGCTGGGCTGGAAGGAGTTCGAGCTTGAGGTGATGCGCGACACCGCAGATAACGTGGTGATTGTCTGCTCGATCGAGAACCTCGATCCGATGGGTGTGCACACTGGTGACTCGATTACCGTCGCGCCCGCCCAGACTCTTACCGATCGTGAATACCAGCGTTTGCGTGATCAGTCAATCGCCATTATCCGGGAAATAGGCGTAGATACTGGCGGCAGTAATATCCAGTTTGCCATCAATCCAGCCAACGGCGATGTGGTGGTAATTGAGATGAATCCGCGCGTCTCCCGCTCCTCGGCGCTGGCCTCCAAGGCCACTGGTTTCCCGATCGCAAAGATCGCCGCCCGCCTGGCGGTTGGCTACACCCTTGATGAGATTGTCAACGACATCACTGGTGCCACTCCCGCCTGTTTTGAACCAACAATTGACTACGTAGTTACCAAAATCCCGCGCTTTGCCTTTGAAAAATTCCAAAACAGCCCGGCGGTGCTCACCACCTCAATGAAGTCGGTGGGAGAGGCGATGGCGATCGGGCGCTGCTTTGAGGAGTCTTTTCAAAAAGCGCTGCGCTCCCTGGAAACTGGCCATGCCGGCTGGGGTTGCGACCGGCCCGATCAGCCAGCCGAGCCCGCGGCGATCGATCGAGCCCTGCGGGTGCCCACGCCGGAGCGGATTTTTGCGGTGCGCAAGGCGATGTTGGCCGGCCGCAGCGATGCGGACATCCATCGCCTCAGCGCCATCGATCCCTGGTTCCTGGCCAAATTGCGATTGATTCTTGAGGCCGAGCAGCGCCTGCTGCGGGGCCGCAGCCTCGATCAGTTGTCGGCTGAGGCCCTACTGGAACTGAAGCAACTGGGCTTCTCGGATCGGCAAATCGCCTGGGCCACCAACAGTGAGGAACTGGCGGTGCGCCGCTGGCGCCAGAACCTGGGGGTGACGGCCCTGTTCAAGACCGTGGACACCTGCGCCGCTGAATTCGTCTCCCATACCCCCTATCACTACGCCACCTACGAGCGGCCCCTGGAGCGCCTCGACAGCGCCGGCGAGCTACAGCTGGTGCCAGCGGAAAACGAAGTGCAGCCCGAATCGCGCCCCAAGGTGATGATCCTGGGCGGCGGCCCCAACCGCATCGGCCAGGGGATCGAATTCGATTACTGCTGTTGCCACGCCTCTTTTGCTCTGCAAAAGGAGGGTTTTGCAACTGTGATGGTGAACAGCAACCCAGAAACGGTCTCCACCGACTACGACACCAGCGACCGTCTTTACTTCGAACCGCTCACCCTCGAAGACGTACTCAATGTGATCGAGGCCGAGAAACCCACAGGGGTGATCGTGCAGTTCGGCGGTCAAACACCGCTCAAATTGGCCATCCCTTTGCTGCGCTGGCTGCAATCGCCCGAGGGGCTGGCCACTGGCACCCAGATCTGGGGCACATCCCCTGAATCGATCGACAGCGCCGAGGATCGCGAGCAGTTTGAGGCGATCCTGCGCCGCCTGGAGATCCGCCAACCGCGCAACGGCTTGGCCCGCAGCCAGGCCGAGGCCCGGCAGGTGGCGGCCCAGGTGGGCTATCCGGTGGTGGTGCGTCCCAGCTACGTACTCGGCGGCAGGGCGATGGAGCTGGTGTTCGACGAAACCGAACTGAACCGCTACATGCTGGAGGCGGTGAACGTGGAACCAGACCACCCAGTACTGATCGACCAGTACCTGGAAAACGCCACAGAGGTGGATGTGGATGCGCTCTGCGACATCGATGGTGAGGTGGTGATCGGCGGGCTGATGGAACACATAGAGCCGGCGGGCGTGCATTCGGGCGATTCCGCCTGCTGCCTGCCATCGGTGAGTTTGGGCGCGGCGGCCCTGGCCACGATTCGTGGCTGGAGTCGCCAGCTGGCCCGGGCCCTGCAGGTGCGCGGCTTGATCAATCTGCAGTTCGCCGTGCAGCGCAGCGACGATGGCGTCGAAACGGTGTTCATCATTGAAGCCAATCCACGGGCATCCCGCACCGTGCCCTTCGTGGCCAAGGCCACTGGCGTGCCCCTGGCCAAGTTGGCCAGCCAACTGATGGCCGGTCGCCGCCTGGCGGAACTGGGGCTCAGTTCAGAACCGATTCCCCCGCTGCAGTCGGTGAAGGAAGCGGTGCTGCCCTTCAAGCGCTTTCCCGGCTCCGACACGCTGCTGGGTCCGGAAATGCGCTCCACCGGTGAAGTGATGGGCACGGCAAAAAGCTTCGGCTATGCCTATGCCAAGGCTGAGCAGGCTGCCGGGGAAGCCCTGCCCACCACAGGTAGGGTGTTTCTTTCCACCCATGATCGCGACAAGCCCTCGCTGCTGCCGGTGGCCCGGCGATTGGCGGAGTTGGGCTTCCAGTTGGTAGCCACTGAGGGCACGGCCGCGGCGCTGCGCCAGGCCGGTTTGAGCGTGGAGGCGATCCTCAAGGTGCATGAGGGGCGCCCAAATATCGAGGATGCCATTCGCTCCCGGCTTATCCAGCTGGTGATCAACACCCCGGTGGGTCGTCAAGCCGCCCACGACGACACCTACCTGCGCCGAGCCGCCCTTGACTACGCGGTACCCACCGTCACCACCCTGGCTGGAGCGAGAGCGGCCGTCGAGGCGATCGCAGCCCTTCAGCACCAGCATCTGGAGATCCATGCCCTCCAGGACCTGCATCCCCTGGCGGCCTGAGCTGACAAGCCGCTCGTCTGGCTTGCTGGCCTGGCTTGCATAGCTGGCCTAGCCCTGGCCGCCAGCCACCGCTGGCTTCAGGGGGGTTCATGGTGCTTCAAGGTAATGATTAGGGTTGTCACAGCCACTCCCGATCAACTTGATCACCCTTGCCAGCCCAGCCCCGATTGCCCCCGGTAGCGACTGCGCCGCGGCCTTCCGGGCCGCCTATGAAAATCGCTACACCTGGGAACCTGGCTTCGGCGGCTACCGGGGCCGCTGCCTATGGCAGCAGGGGGAGCGGCAACTGGAGGGCAGCTTCCAGGTGGGGGCCGATCTCAAGGCCAGTGTGGAGGGCATTGACGATGCCGAGGTGCACAAGGCGATCGCCTCACAACTATGGGAGGTGGCCATCCACCGGGTGCGGCGCAGTTTTGAACAGACCCATGGCGCAAACAGCTTCACGGCTGGCGACACCGATTCCGTGGGCCTTGAGGTGATTGTGGGCGGCAAAAATGCTGGTGATCGTTATCGCATTAAAAACGATGTGGTGACCATGGTTCACCGACACATCCACGGTACGGTGGTGACTATTTTCACCGAGAGCACTACCGATACTGTCCATGGCTACCTCAGCCACAGCTACTCCAGTCAGTATGCCGATCCCGCCACGGGGGAGCTCCGCGGTGGCAAAAGCCAATTCCGCGACAGCTTCGTTTGCCTAGGTGATGGCGGTCCCTGGGTGCTCAGCGAAAGAGTCGTGGAAACCCTGGACCATGGGGATGTTCCCGCAAGCCAGCAGGTTTTTCGCTTTGAAGACCTGGCTCCCCTGGCCGGCTGATCTCAATCAAGCAGCCGTAAATTCTGGCGGGGTGGCTTCTGATGCTGCCCCTAGACATCTAATGGCGGTAGGCAGTGAATGACGGTAATTTTGGAATGGCGGTAATTTTGATAGACAAATTCGGGGAATATGTAAATAAGCCAAGCAAAGGCGATATTTGCTGGACCTAATTCAAAGAGAATTGCCAGGATATCTGTATTTTTGCGGAATCCATGTTTTTTGAGGTGCCCTCAAGCTGAGGCAAGAAAATAATTTTGCCTCAGCCTAGCCAGCGATAATGGCACCCCGAAATTTAGCTAGCTAGGGGAGGCTCTGGTTGTATGGATTGGCCGCTTGCAGGCTAACTCTTGGATGCCAATGTCAAGCGGCTGGAACTTGGTCTCCTCAGTCAATCGGCGTTATGTTGGCCAGTTTATCGTTCAGTTGCACGGCCATGGACTGGCGACCAAATGCGAGAACCTTGAGGGTGTCTTCGTGGATGCGTAGCTGGGCATCGGCCACTTGCATGCCGCGCACCAGCTCCTTGAGGTCATCGGGCAGGGCATTGAGGTCGTAGCGCTTGCCCTCAAAGGTCAGAACCGGAATCTGGGTCTCGTTGGTCATGGTGGGGTCGTCCATGGATCTGGTGAATGGCCAAAATTGAGTTTAGTCCAACTCGCCAGCTCAGGGCTCGGCTGTGTCTTGGGATGGGGGTTGGGATTCCCGATCGACTGCGCTCTCGCCAGCAGCTGCGAGCAAGGGCCGCTTGAAAAAGAACATCAGCAGCGGCCCCACCTGGGCAACTTCCACCAGCTCCCAGTTTTTCTTGCCGAGAGCATTGAGGTAAAACTCCAGCTGGGCAGCCGGATGGCGTGGGAGGCGGGCACCACCAACCTGGTATTTCGAGGGAAACTCACGCCGCAAGAAATCAGCGCTCAAGGCCCCTCCCAGCCGACTACTGTCACTGGCGGGTGTGGGCGGCTCCGGGGGGGTGCCGCTCTCGATATCGATGTGGACGACTCGATACTCCCAGGTCATCGGCTAGAGCGCGGCAGGATGAGCACAAGGCAGGCGGGCTGCGGGGCGCCTGCTGATCAGGTTCCCATGTGAATCAGCTGCCGCTCGCAGAGCTCGCGGTAACGACCGCCTAGGCCCATCAGTTGCTGATGGCTGCCGCTCTCCACCACTCGCCCCCCGTCGAGCACCAGGATCTGATCCGCCCCCTGCACGGTGGCCAACCGGTGGGCAATCACCAGAACGGTGCGACCGGCCATGGCCTGGGTGAGTCCCTGCTGAACCGCAGCTTCTGCTTCGGCGTCCAGGGCGCTGGTGGCCTCATCAAGCAGCAGCACCGCCGGGTTTCCCAACACCGCACGGGCAATCGCCAACCGTTGCAATTGCCCGCCTGAGAAGTTGCCGCCGCGCTCCTCCACCCGACTGGCGTAGCCAGCGGGCAGGGCCTCGATAAAGCCTGCGGCATTGGCCAACCTGGCCGCTTGGCGAATCTGCGCTGGGCTGGCGGGCCTGCCGAAGGCAATCGCTTCGGCCACCGTGCCGGAGAAAACACTGCTCTGCTGGGGCACCAGGGCCAGGGCCTGGCGCAGATCTCTGGCCCGCAGGTCGGCGAGATTGTGGCCATCCAGCAACACTCGACCGGACTGGGCGGTGTAAAAGCGCAATAGCAGCGAGAAAAGGGTGCTCTTGCCGGCTCCTGAAGGGCCCACCAGGGCCACCACCTGGCCAGGCTCCACCCTCAAGTTGAGATCGTGCAGCACCGGTTGGTCGGCGCTGTAACCAAAGCTCACCCCTTCCAGCACCAGTTCACCGCGCAAGTTGCCCAGCGGCAGGGCAGCGGCGTGATCGGGGGGCTCCACCGGCTCCAGCTCAATTTGCTCCAGCCGCGCCAGGGAGGCCTTGCCCTGCTGAAACTCGTTGAAATTGGTAGTCAGGTGGCCGATCGGATCGATCAGCATCAGCAGGGCTGCCACATAACTGCTGAAGCCCTGGCTGTCCAGTCCCCCGGCCTGGATGCGCGCCGCGCCGATCAGCAACACGGCCAGGATGCCGGCTGCCTCAATAAAACCCACCACCGGATGCTGCATGGCCAACAGCTTCAGAGTGCGGTAGCGGGCTCGGCGATGCAGATCAATCTCGTGATCAAAGCGCTGCTGCAGCCAGGGTTCGGCGGCGAAGGCCCGCACCAGCGGCAGGCCGCCGATCGCTTCAGCCAGTAGAGCGGCCAGATCGCTTACCTGTTTCTGACTGCGTTCAGCAGCGGCCATCACCCGCGCCCCGAAAACGCTCACCATCAGCACCACCAGTGGTGCTAGCAGCAGGGTGCCCAGGGCCAGGGGCCAGTCGAGCCAGATCATGTATCCCAGTACCACCACCAGCTGCAAGGCCGAGGGGGTGCTGTCCTGGATCGTCTTGTAAATCACCTCGCCGACGCGATCGGCGTCCTCGGTGAGCCGGTAGGTGAGATCGCCGGCGGAAAGTTTTTCCAGGGCTCCGAAATCGAGTCGCTGCAACCGGGCAAACAGCAGGCGCCGCAACTCCTGACTCACCTGCAAGGCGGGCCCAGCCAGCAGGGTGTCCTGGCCGAACTGGGCCAGTTTCTGCACCAGGAACACCGCCAGGGAGGCGGCGATGATCTTGAGCACCTGGCTAAAAGCACCGGCACCAATGGCTGGGATCAGCTGACCGGCCAGCCAGGCCAGTAGCGGCCAGCAGCCCACAAACACGGCCATGCAAAGTCCACCCGCCATCAGGCGGCGACGGTGGGGCCTCAGCAACGGCCACAGTCTGCGGAAGCCGGCCGGCGAAAATGCGAGCATGGCAAGACACTAATCGCCGCATGAAACTCGACCAGTTCCTGAAATTCCAAGGTCTGGTGGGTACCGGCGGCGAAGCCAAGCTGCGCATCCAGCGCGGCGATGTCCGCGTCAACGGCGCCATTGAGCTGCGGCGTGGTCGTCACCTGGCCCCGGGGGACGCCGTGGCCATTGACGGCCAGGAACTGATCCTCCAGTCGAACAGGCCCGCCAGCACGAGCTGAGCAGGCCCACTGGCTTGGCCTGAGCAGGCTTGCAGCTTGGCCTGAGCAGGCCTGCTAGATCACGCCAGGGGGACGCCTTGGGGACTTCACTAGACCACGGCAGTTTAGCCTTAATTGCTTATGAATCGGGGAGTTCTGAGGTGCGGCAGACCGTCATCGCTGGCAACTGGAAGATGCACATGTCCTGCGCGGAGACGCGCAGCTTTGCCGCCAGCTTTCGCCCCCTGATTGCCAATCTGCCGGACGACCGCCAGATCGTCCTGGCCCCCCCCTTCACTGCCATCCCCACCCTTTGCCGCCACCTGGAGGGTGCCGGGGTGGCCATCGCCGCCCAGAACGTGCACTGGGAAGACCAGGGTGCCTACACCGGCATGGTGTCTGCTCCGATGCTGGTGGAGCACGGGGTGAGCCACGCGATCGTGGGCCACAGCGAGCCCCGCAAATACTTCAGCGAAAGCGATGAGCAGATTAATCTGCGGGCCCGCAATGCCCAACGCCATGGACTAATCCCCATCCTTTGCGTGGGGGAGAGCCTCGATCAGCGAGATGCTCAAGAAACAGAACGGGTGATCCACCGCCAGATTGAACAGGGTCTCGATGGTGTGGATCCCCTACAGCTGATAGTTGCCTATGAGCCGATCTGGGCTATTGGTACTGGCAAAACTTGCCCCGCGGAAGAGGCGAATAGGGTCTGCGGTTTAATCCGCCGCTGGGTTGGTCAAGAAGATGTTGTGGTCCAGTACGGGGGCTCGGTGAACCCCGCCACAATCGATGGCTTGATGGCCCAAGAGCAAATTGATGGGGTGCTCGTGGGGGGAGCATCCCTGGATCCCATCAGCTTTGCCCGCATCGTTAACTACCAGACGCCGGTACCAGCCTGAGATTGGTTGACTGAAATTGGCCCAGCTGGCCTGCCAGGGCTCCGCGGGGCTGCAACAAAAGCTCAGTTCAGCTCGGCTCTTGGCCCAACCGTTTTCGGGCCTTGTTGCCGCTGCCGATAATTCGTTTGGCCTGGGCCCCGGGGACGGGTTGCCCATTAACGGGTTGCCCATTAACGGGTTGCCCATTAATTAGTTCAATTAAAACGATCCGGCGCTGCTCCTCTGTCTGCCCAGACGCCCGCATGTTCCCCACCAGTGACCCGCGAGCGGGGAGTGCCAACCCCGCCAACGCCCCAGCAGAGCTGGTGAAGCCATCGCCAGAGCGCTGCTTAGGCCTGGCGCCAACACCGCTGGATCCCTTGCCGGCCGAGCGCACGCTGGTGATGGGCATTCTCAATTTGACCCCCGATTCGTTCAGCGATGGCGGCCGCTTTGATCGCCCCGCAGCCGCCCTGGCCCAGGCGAGCCGCCTACTGGCCCAGGGGGCGGACCTGCTCGATCTGGGCGGTCAGAGCAGCCGGCCCGGCGCGGTGAGGATCAGCACGGAAGCTGAGCTTGAGCGGGTGGTGCCGATGGTGCGGGCGATCCGCCAACTGCATCCGCAAGCGGTGCTGTCGGTGGACACCGACCGGGCAGAGGTAGCGGCAGCGGCCCTGGCAGCTGGTGCTCACTGGCTCAACGACGTTAGTGGCGGTAGACGAGATCCAGACATCCTGGCCGTGGCAGCGGCGGTGGGTTGCCCCTACGTGTTGATGCATAGCCGTGGGGACAGCCTCTCGATGGATCGTCTCGCCGTCTATGCGGATGTGGTGGCGGAGGTGCACCAGGAACTGATGGCAGCCACCGATCGGGCCCTGGCGGCAGGGATTGCTCCGCAACGGATCATCTGGGATCCCGGCATCGGTTTTGCCAAAACCACGGTCCATAACCTGGCGCTGCTCAAGGGGCTAGCTGAATTGCGGCGCGAGGGTTTTCCGCTGCTGGTGGGGCCATCCCGCAAGCGCTTCATCGGTGAGGTGCTGCAGCAGCCCAGGCCCAGGGCAAGGCTGTGGGGTACTGCGGCCGTCTGCGCCCAGGCGATTGGCGCCGGTGCCCAGATCCTGCGGGTGCATGATGTGGGAGCGATTGTGCAGGTGGCGCGCATGGCAGATGCGCTGCGGGCCTGAAGCCAGCCCAGCCCAGATATCTATTGGAAGGATCTCACTGCGGCATAGCCGCTGGTTTCTATGGATTGAGAACTGGAATTGGAGCTTACGAAGGATTGTCTTATTTCAATTCGCAGTATTTTAGTTGCCGGTTGACTGATCGCCACCCCGTTAGCCGATAGCCCATCTAGAACCACAGAACTGATGAGATTGGGCGAATCACTGAGCGATCCACTCATATTGTAACTGGGACCGCAGCGCATCAACACGGCGTTGCGCCAAATGTCGTCCGGGTTTGTCTCAAGCGAATAGCTGATTATCCCCTGGGAAGTCTGCATATACAGCACCACTGTGCGAGTACTTCTGCTCAAGCTGCAATCGCTGGGAGCATTCCCAATCACGTTAGGGCTAGCCCGCTGGGCCTGGGCCAGTTCGCTGCGCATCATCTCCAGTACCCGCAGGGTGGCGGCACGCTCGCGCCACACCCGCGCTAGGCGAATGCTGTTACCCGTTTCCGCCATCAAGGCGTCGACGATCACCATGCTGATCAGCGCTCCCAGGCTGATGCCCGCAAGCAGCTCCACCAGGGTGAAGCCCCCCCTGGTTGAATAGCGGTCGGGGAGCCGATGCCTAGGTTGCTGGCAACGCCGCTGCCTCTGGAAATAGCATGCTGTCCACGATGTTTCAGTCATTGGTGTCAAAGTCTTGAATCGGGTTTGCAGTTGGATGCACTTGGAGACTGGCTGAATTCACCGGTATAGCTGCCTGCACGCGTCACCCCCATCACAGCTGACACCACCACACAGCGCACCAAATCGGTACCAGCGATGGCCAGCACGGCAGTGCCGCCGCTGTTCACAAGGCCATTGGCGGTGAAGATCACCGGGCCTGGAAAAGTATGGGCAAATTGCAACTGAGCCTCACCAGGCCAACCCATTGACTCCATGAGCTGCAGGCTGTTCACATCGCAAGGGGCGGGGTTGCTACTGGCGGGCTTAGCCCAGCCCGAGGCGGAGCCTGCGGCTGTGAGTTGCAGGGCACAGGCCGCTCCCTGCTTGCGGGCCGCATCACGCCCTTTTTCCAAGCCTAGAATAAGTCGGCGAGTCGCTCCTTCCAGCTGCTGCTTTTTCAGATAGCCGCTGCCAGCGTTCAGCCCCAGAGTAGTCAACAGCCCCAGGATTACTACGCCTAACAGCAATTCAGGCAAGGTGAATCCCCTCGCCTGGCGCGAGCAAGACAATTGCTGTATAAGGGGCTTAAGACAGTAATTGCCTTCTGACTTTAATTTGTCATTGGCATTAATGGCGCCAATTGCGGTTCGATTCATGGGCGGGATTTGAATACCTATTTGAAAGTGAATAAGTTGTTGTCGCCAGAATGAATTTTTCTCGCCAAGCCTAAGCCCATGGGCTGATTGTGGTAAGTCAAAAAAGCAAGCTCTCAAGAAAATGCCAGAGAGCGGCTGTCTAGCTGCGGCTGCAGAGCCCATAGGCCGTTGGGCTGAGCTTGCGCTGGCGCGGGGCCAGATTGCTAGCCTCAACCTCGACTAGTACATTGATTCCATCGTCGGTTGCCGAGCGGGTCACACCGCTTGGAACTGGAGCATTATTAATCCTCTTAGCCAGCTCGATAGCTGCATCGCCGCAATCAGGATCAAGTGGCCAAGTATTGCTGGCCAGAAGCTGACTGGCCAGAAGCTGACTGGCCACCATGGCGGCATCGGCAGCCGAGGCTAACTCCTGGCGGTCTTTTTGCCGATCACTGGATTGAGCGGTGTAAACATCGATCTGCAGGGATGCAAGTAATGCAATAAAGAAAATCACCCCAGCAGTAAGTGGTTCCAGTAAATTCATGGCGTTACCCCCAGAAGTTTCGGTGGATCGACGCTTGAGTCGATAGATATGGTGAAAGTCTTTTGGATCTTCTCTTTTTCAGATGCAAGATTCCAGCTGATCGTGAGATCGGCGCTAGATGACTTTTGGCTATATTGGTAATCGTCTACGATATATGTGCCGCCTGCGATTGAGCCAGTGAGGGATGAAAGAAAAGAGCTATTGCATCTTTTGTCTTCCTCATTATTTTTCCAATCTTTGAAGTCTTTCCATTTTTTGTCATCATCCAATACATTGTAATCTTTTTTGAGCAGGCAGCTCCCGCTCAATTGTAGTGCGCTAGCCACTACCTGTGCCGAGGAGGCCAGGGCGTCTTCCTTGGCGCGGCTCTTTAGCAATATCGAGTCGCTCATTTGCCTTTGAAGAGCAATCCCCTGCACAGACAAGCTTCCCAGTAGCAAGATCAGGGTCATAAGCGCGGCTAGAGGCAACATGAAACCAACCTCCCCAGAGCTATCCTTTCTTATCCCCCGTCGGCCCAATCCACAAGTAGGCCTGCCAGTAAAGTGCCGCTCAGCCAGATTCCTCCCAGATAAACGCTGCGCTGGCAGATGCGACTGGGCGAGCCGGCGCCGGCGAGATCGCGCCATGGAGCCACGGGCTATCGAGAATCTATATAACAAAGATCGGCGGGCAGGAGATCAATGCCAAAAATATGGGTGAGAACGGCGAGCAAAGCTGAATTATTTCATCAAAGTTGCCGCATAAATGCGCCAGTTAGGAGCAAAATGTGGTAAATTGTTGTGGAGAACTTGATGTGGAGAGTCTCGGTAGTTCAGCTCGGCTAATTCGGCTGCCGATCACTCCTGGCTAGCTGGTTTGATTTAATTTTAGCACAGCCATGAACGCTTCCTGGGGGACTTCTACTTTTCCCATCGCCTTCATGCGCTTTTTGCCCTTGGCTTGCTTCTGGAGCAGTTTCTTCTTGCGCGATATATCGCCGCCATAGCACTTTGCCAGCACATCTTTGCGGATGGCGCTAATGCTTTCGCTGGCAATAATGCGGCTTCCGATAGATGCTTGTATTGGAATTTTGAACTGCTGTCTAGGGATCAACTCCTTTAGTTTTTCCACCAGGCCTTTGCCTACATTGTAGGCCTTGTCCCGATGCACGATTGTGGTAAGGGGATCCGCCTTCTCGCCATTGATCAATACGTCTAGCCTCACGAGCTCGTTTTTGCGGTAGCCAATGAGCTGGTATTCCATGGAAGCATATCCTTTGGTGCGACTCTTCATCTGGTCAAAGAAGTCAGTCACCACTTCGGCTAGGGGCACTTCGTAGTGAAGGGTTACCCGGCCAGTGGTGATATATTTCATATCAATGAATTCGCCACGGCGCTCCTGGCAGAGCTCCATCAGGGTGCCGTTGTAGGTATTTGGCGCATAGATTTCCAGTTTTACGTAGGGCTCTTCTATTGATTCTCTTTTTTGTGGATCTGGCAGGGTGGCGGGATTGTCCACCATGATCGTGGAACCGTCCATCATATTAACTTGATAGATAACGGATGGGGCGGTAACGATCAGGTCCAGGTCGTACTCCCGCTCTAGCCTCTCCTGCACGATCTCCATGTGCAGCAGGCCCAGGAAGCCGCAGCGGAAGCCAAAGCCCATGGCGCTGCTGGTTTCTGGCTCGTACTTCAGGGCCGCATCAGATAGCTGCAATTTGTCCAGGGCTTCCCGCAAGTCGGGATACTGGTCGGCATCGGTGGGGAACAGGCCACAAAACACCATCGGCTTCGCCTCGGTGTAGCCAGGCAGGGGCTCACTGGCCGGATTGTTGACCAGGGTGATCGTGTCGCCCACTCGGGCATCGGCAACGGCCTTGATCGAAGCCGCCAGATAACCCACCTCACCGGCATGCAGAGAATCCACCTGTCTCTGATCGGGGGCCATCACGCCCACCTCGTCTAGTTCGTAGCTTTTGCCACTGGCCATCAGCAGCACCCGGTCCTTGCGGCTGAGCATGCCGCTCATCAGCCTGAAATAAACAATTACACCGCGATAGGGGTCGTAATAGGAGTCAAAAATCAAGGCCTTGAGCGGCTCTTTGACCCGGTCTGCCGGCGCTGGAACCCGATCCACCACCGCCTGCAGGATGGCGGACACGCCTAGGCCTGTCTTGGCTGAACAGGCAATCGATTGAGAGCAATCCAGACCAATAATTGACTCAATTTCCTCTTTTATGCGTTCTGGATCCGCTCCGGGGAGGTCTATTTTGTTGAGTACGGGAATAATTTCCAGGTCGCTGGCCAGGGCCAGGTAGACATTGGCCAGGGTCTGGGCTTCCACCCCTTGACTGGCGTCCACCACCAGCAGGGCTCCTTCACAGGCCTGCAGCGAGCGGCTCACCTCGTAGGAAAAGTCGACGTGCCCAGGGGTGTCAATTAGATTTAAAATATAGATCTCCCCGTCGGCTGCCTTATATTCCATCCGAGCGGCCTGGAGCTTGATCGTAATGCCGCGCTCCCGCTCCAGTTCCATATTGTCTAGAAACTGTTCCTGCATATCGCGTGCCGCCACTGTTCCCGTCTCCTGCAGCAGACGGTCGGCCAGGGTCGACTTGCCATGGTCGATGTGGGCGATGATGCAGAAATTGCGGATCCGCGAAACGGGAACGTCGGTCATTGCGCAGGTACAGGGCCGGCTTCCGCGGTATCAGGCGGGCGCTCGGGAGGTTTTTCAATCCTAGGCAGTCAGCCCGAGGCCTCCGCAGATCGGGCCAGGGCGCACCGGCCTTACCTAAGCTCAAACCACGCCCGCCCCTGAGCCATGACCACCGAAACCGAGCCGCTTACCGCCAGCGACGCCGTCAACCCAGCTGCTGCCCAGGACGATCCGCGGGCGCTCACCCTGGCCAATGTGGAACGGGCCCTCGATGAGGTGCGCCCCTACTTGATGGCCGATGGCGGCAATGTCGAAGTGGTGGAGATCGACGGCCCGATCGTGAAGGTGCGCCTCCAGGGTGCCTGCGGCTCCTGCCCCAGCAGCACCATGACCCTCAAAATGGGTTTGGAGCGCAAGTTGCGGGAAGCGATTCCCGAAGTGTCTGAAGTGGTGCAGGTGCTCTGAGCGCCGCTGCCGCCCGGTTTGGCGCCAGCTCACAAGGTTGGCGTTAGCTCACAGGGTTGGCGCCAGCTCCGAAGGTTGGTTTCAGCTCACAGGTGCAGTTGGCGGTACGGCCGGTCCCTAGGCTCGGGCCAATCGCCCGAAGACTGTGCTGGATCAGCGCCTGCTGCGCACCAATCCTGAGCTGATCGCCACTCAGCTGGGTCGGCGCGGCATGCAGCTAGACATCCAGGCCCTGCAGCGGCTCGCCAGCCAGGAGCGGGATCTCCAGGAACAGCGCAGCGACCTCCAGGCGGAGGGCAATCGCATCGGCAAGGAAGTGGGCCAGTGCATCCGATCCGGCGCGGCTGCCGATTCACCAGCCGTGCAGCAGTTGCGCGAACAAGGCAACCGGATCAAGCAGCAGGTTGCTGCCCTGGAGGAGCAGGAAAAGGCATTGGCCAGCCGACTCCACGCCGAGATCGCCGCCCTGCCCAACCTGCCTTCCGCCCAGACCCCCGATGGCCGCCACGAGGCCGACAACGTGGAGGTGAAGCGCTGGGGCACGCCCCGGGTGGAAGCGGGATTAGAAGAACACTGGCAAATTGGCGAGCGCCTGGGGCTGTTTGAAACCGAGCGCTCGGTGCGCATCGCCCAGAGCCGTTTCATCACCCTGCTGGGCCAGGGGGCTCGACTGGAGCGCTGCCTGATCCAGTTCATGCTCGACCTGCACAGCCGCAAGGGCTATCGCGAGCTGTTGCCGCCGATCCTGGTGAACAGCGCCAGCCTCACCGGTTCCGGTCAGCTGCCGAAGTTCGCCGAGGAGAGCTTTCGCTGTGCCGACGACGACCTCTGGCTGACGCCCACCGCCGAGGTGCCGATCACCTCATTTCACCGCGACGAGGTGCTGCCTGGCGATCAACTGCCGCTGCGCTACGTGGCCTATACCCCCTGCTTCCGGCGGGAAGCGGGCAGCTATGGCCGCGATACGCGCGGACTGATCCGGCTACACCAATTCAACAAGGTGGAGTTGTACTGGTTTGTCCATCCCCAGCAATCGGAGCAGGCCCACGCCGCCCTCACCGCCGATGCCGAGGCGGTGCTGGAGGCCCTGGAACTGCCCTACCGCAGGGTGGAGCTCTGCACTGGCGACCTGGGCTTTTCGGCGGCCCGCACCTTCGATTTGGAGGTCTGGCTACCCGGTGCCGGCACCTACCGGGAGATTTCCAGCTGCAGCACCTGCGCAGACTTCCAAGCCCGCCGCTCTTCTATCCGCTGCAAAGACGCTAAGGGCACCCAACTGGTGCACACCCTCAATGGCAGCGGCCTGGCCATAGGCCGCACCATGGCAGCCCTGCTGGAAACAGGTCAACAAGCTGATGGCAGCGTCAGCTTGCCCGCCGCCCTCTGGTCCTATTTCGGATCCGATAGAATTACGGCGGTTTAGCATTGCGGCGGCTTGGCATTGCGATGGCTTGGCATTGCGATGGCTTAGTATTACGGAGGATTAATTGGCGCTGGCCATAGTTGGTTGGCGCTGGGCAGGATTGATCAGGGCTCAGCAGGGTTTATCAGCGCTGGGTGAAATCGATCGTTCTTGCTCGTAATTGGTCATTATTGTGCCTGATAGATCGATCTTTGTTGGTAGCAATCAGGCCTTGTTGGCAGCAATCAGTCCTTGTTGGGAGCAGCCCAGGCCTTTGCGGCAGCAATCAGGTTTTTGCGGTCGCAGTCAGGTCTTTGCGGTAGCAATCAGAGACTGGTTGAAGCAGCCAGGTTTCGGCAGGTTTGCCAATGGCTGAGGAGGCGAAGCTGGGTTGGCCGCGATTTGCCCGCTGCGATGGCGCACTCCCGGACGGCTCCGTTCACAATGGAGCGAGTGTCGGGTGGGTCTAGATGGGTGTTTTGGCTGCTTTGGCGATTTTGGCCCTGCTGATCGTGGTGCATGAAGCGGGCCACTTCTTTGCCGCCACCTGGCAGGGCATCCGGGTAAGTGGCTTCTCGATCGGTTTCGGGCCGGTGCTGCTGCAGCGCCAGCGCCGCGGCGTGCAATTCGCCTTGCGGGCCATTCCGCTCGGCGGTTTTGTGGCTTTCCCAGACGACGACGAGGACAGCGCCATTGCCAAGGATGATCCCAACCTGCTCTCCAACCGCCCCCTGCACCAGCGAGCCCTGGTGATCGCCGCCGGCGTAATCGCCAACCTCGCCCTGGCCTGGCTGGTGTTGGTGGCCCAGGGAGTTGTGGTGGGCATCCCTTCTGGCATCAGTAATCAACCGGGCGTGCTGGTGGCCGGCGTCCAACCCGGCTTGGCCGCCGCCCAGGCGGGCCTGGAGCTGGGAGATCGAATTACGGAGCTCAATGGCGTCAACATCGGCGGCGGCACCAATGCTGTGGCCCAGCTGGTGCAGGCGATCAAGACCAGCCCCAACCGCAGCCTCAGCTTGCGGGCCGATCGCCACGGCCAGGCCATGCAGCTGCAGCTCACCCCAGCGGATGTGGCTGGTCTGGGCCGGATAGGTGCCCAGCTGCAGCCGAATGGCAGCGAGAGCTTTCGCCGCCCCCGCGGTCCCCTGGAGCCGATCCAGCGGGCCAACCATGATCTGGTTGTGCTCACCCAGCGCACCGCGGCCGGCTTCTGGGCCCTGATCACCCACTTCGGCGAAAACGCCAGCCAGGTGTCTGGTCCGATCAAGATCGTGGAGATGGGCGCATCCCTGGCCCAACAAGACGGCGGCAGCCTGTTCATGTTCGCCGCCTTGATCTCGATCAACCTGGCGGTACTCAATTCGCTGCCGCTGCCGCTGCTGGATGGGGGGCAACTGGTGCTGCTGCTGCTGGAAGGCCTGCGGGGCCGGCCCCTGCCAGACAAGCTGCAGCTAGCGTTCATGCAGTCGGGCTTCGTGTTTCTGGTGGGCTTGAGCCTGGTGTTGATCGTCAAGGACACCTCCCAATTGCCCGCGGTGCAGCAACTGCTGGGCCATTGAGCCTCTCAGCTGCCACGGATGCCTCCCAGCCTTAGGCAGCCGGTAATCGGCTAAGCACTGCTAACCCGGCTGACCGCTTGGACAAGGGTTTCAACCTGCCCCCAGGGGCATGGCGGTCTGCAAGGCCCTGCTGCCCCTGTGCGGTCAAGCTCCCATTGGCGACCGATACAGGCTCGACTGACCAGGGGCGCCAGCTGCCCTCCCCTGGTGAAGGTCAGCTGGCTGGTCAAAACCAGCTGGCTGGCCACAGGCTATGGTTGATTCTTACTGATTCCATCCACTCCAGGCCGCATGGCGAAGAAGTCGATGATTGCGCGCGATGTCAAGCGCAAAAAAATTGTGGATCGCTTCGCCGTCAAGCGTGCCGCCCTCAAGGCCTCGTTTGAGGCTGCAGCAGATCCGATGGAGCGCCTCGAGATCCACCGCAAGATCCAGGACCTGCCCCGCAACAGCTCCATGACCAGACTGCGCAACCGCTGCTGGGCCACCGGCAAGCCCCGCGGCTATTACCGCGACTTTGGTCTCTGCCGCAACCAATTGCGTGAGCGGGCCCACAAAGGCGAGCTGCCCGGCGTGGTCAAGTCTTCCTGGTGAGCCTGGGGAGCCTGGGCCCTGCCGGCCCAGCCAGCTGATCAGCAAGCCTCAAAGCGCCCTCCGGGCGCTTTTTTGTTGGGCTTGCCGCGGTGCCTCGCTTGCGGCTGGTCGCGGTGACAGGTCCGGATGTAAGAATCGTCAGGGACAACAAAACGGACATAAGCCCACGTGCAAGGACAATCTCAGTCGATCTCCTTTGATGGTCGGGAGATCCGGCTGACCACTGGTCGCTACGCCCCACAAGCCGGGGGCTCGGTGATGATCGAGTGCGGAGACACGGCTGTCCTGGTGACCGCCACCCGCTCCAATGCCCGCGAGGGCATCGACTTCCTCCCCCTCACCTGCGACTACGAGGAGCGTCTGTATGCCGCCGGTCGCATCCCGGGCAGCTTCATGCGGCGCGAGAGCCGTCCGCCCGAGCGGGCCACCTTGATCGCACGCCTGATCGACCGGCCGATCCGCCCCCTGTTTCCCAGCTGGATGCGCGACGACCTGCAGATCGTGGCCACCTGCATGTCGCTGGATGAGCGGGTTCCCCCCGACGTGCTGGCGGCCACCGGTGCCTCGGTAGCCACCCTGTTGGCCCAGATTCCCTTCTATGGCCCCATGGCAGCCGTCAGGGTTGGCCTGCTGGGCGACGACTTCGTGCTCAACCCCAGCTACCGGGAAATTGATCGTTCCGAGCTCGACCTGATCGTGGCCGGCACCCCCGATGGCGTGGTGATGGTGGAGGCCGGCGCCAGTCAGCTGCCGGAACAGGACGTGATCGAAGCCATTGATTTTGGCTATGAGGCGATCGGTGAACTGATCAGGGCTCAGCAGACCCTGCTCCAGGACCTGGGCATCAAGCAAATCCTGCCCGAGAACTACCAAGAGGATGCGATTCTGCCGGCTTTCCTGGAGCAGGAATGTGCCAAGGAGATCGGCAAGATCCTCAAGCAGTTCGATCAAACCAAGGCAGAGAGGGATGCCAAGCTCGATCAGATCAAGGCTTCGGTAAGCCAGGCGATTGCCACCCTCAAGGACGATGACGCCGTGAAGCTGGCTGTCAGTGGCAACTCCAAGGCCCTGACGAATAGCTACAAGAGCCTCACCAAAAAGCTGATGCGCCTGCAGATCCTCCAGGACGGCAAGCGCGTCGATGGCCGTGGCCTCGATGAGGTGCGGCCGATCAGCGCGGCCGTGGGTGTGCTGCCCAAGCGCGTGCATGGATCGGGCCTGTTCCAGCGGGGCCTAACCCAGGTGCTCTCCACCGCCACCCTCGGTACGCCCAGCGATGCCCAGGAGATGGACGATCTCAACCCGTCCAACGAGAAAACCTATCTGCACCACTACAACTTCCCGCCCTACTCAGTGGGGGAGACCCGGCCGATGCGCAGTCCTGGTCGTCGCGAGATCGGCCACGGCGCCCTGGCCGAGCGGGCTCTGCTGCCGGTGTTGCCACCGAAGGAATCCTTCCCTTACGTACTGCGGGTGGTGAGCGAGGTGCTCAGCTCCAACGGTTCCACATCGATGGGTTCCGTCTGTGGCAGCACCCTGGCCTTGATGGATGCAGGGGTGCCGCTCAAGGCACCGGTCAGTGGCGCCGCTATGGGCTTGATTAAAGAGGGCGACGACATTCGCATCCTCACCGATATCCAGGGCATCGAGGATTTCCTGGGAGATATGGATTTCAAGGTGGCCGGCACTGAAAAGGGGATCACTGCCCTGCAGATGGATATGAAGATCCCCGGTTTGGCGATGAAGACCATCGGCGATGCGATCAATCAGGCTCGCCCCGCCCGTCTGCATATCCTTGAAAAGATGCTGGAGGCAATCGACCAGCCCCGCAATACCCTCAGCCCCCACGCGCCTCGCCTGCTCAGTTTCCGCATTGATCCGGAACTGATCGGCACCGTGATCGGTCCCGGCGGCCGCACGATCAAGGGCATCACCGAGCGCACCAACACCAAGATCGACATCGAAGATGGTGGCGTAGTTACTATTGCCAGCCACGATGGCGCTGCGGCAGAAGAAGCCCAGCGGATCATCGAAGGCCTCACCCGCCGTGTTAGCGAGGGAGAGGTGTTTACCGGCGCGGTAACTCGAGTGATTCCGATCGGAGCATTCGTGGAAATCCTGCCGGGCAAAGAGGGCATGATCCACATCTCCCAGTTGAGTGAATCACGGGTAGAGAAAGTGGAAGATGTGGTGAATGTGGGCGATCAGGTGACCGTGAGAGTGCGGGAAATCGACAACCGTGGTCGCATCAATCTCACCCTGCGCGGCGTTCCCCAAGGCGAACTACCCGCTTGAGATCCCCCCAGGCCGGAAAACCGCTTAATTCGAGGATTTCCGGCCTAATCAACACTTGCAGCCAGGGATCAGCTTGCTGATCCCTGGCTTTTTTATGGTATTTGGCTTGGTTGACGGCCAATTTGTTGAGCTATGCCCCTCCCATAAAACTTGGCTTACAGGGCAAACCCAGGAGCGATAACGGCCATGGCCTCTGCCGTTTTGCTGCAAAGTTCAGCATGGCTGGGGCCGTGGCTGGCGATCAGGCAGCCCGCCTGGCGCACATCGCCGGTGTTGTAGCGGAGCGGGCGGCCGTCGGCATGGGTAAAACAGCCCCCGGCAGCGCGCAGCACGGCGTCGGGCGCCGCCATATCCCAATCTTTCGGGGCACTGCGGCCCGATAAAGAGATATACAAATCCGTCTCGCCGCGCAGGATGGTGGCCACCTTGCCACCCACGCTGCCGATGGCCTTGGTATCGCCCAGGGCAAGGGCCTGCAGCAGCTGCTCCAGGCGGGTATCGCGGTGGTTGCGGCTGGCTACGAGCACCAGCTCAGGGCAGGCACGCCTGTGGCTGAAGCTCACCGGCGTGATCTCACCGGCACGGTTTTCGCACCAGGCCCTGCCCGTACCGTCCGCCGCGAGCAGGCCCAACCAGAGTTGCTCCATCTCAGGCAGCATCACCACCCCCAGTACGGGGTTACTCCCATGGGCCAGCGCTAGATGCACGGCGTATTCGCCTGTGCCCTGCAGAAAATCCTTGGTGCCATCGAGGGGATCCAAAATCCACAGCCACTCGGCATCCAGGGCATGGCCCGGTGTGAGCTGTTGCTTGGCCGTCTCCTCACTGAGCAGGGTCCAGCCGGCGCTGGGGAAGGAGGCCGCCAGGCCCTCCAACAGCCATTGATTCACGGCCAGATCGGCGGCACTGACGGGGCCATCGCCGCCGTCTTCCACGCTTAGGGCAGGCGGGAAGCCGTAGGGGGGCTGCTGCCCATTGCCATAGGCCCGCAGGATGTCAGCTGCGCCCCAACTCAGCCGGCGCAACTCCACCAGTAGCTGTTCGATCGACACGCCCGCAGGTAGCGGCACAGCCGGCAAAGGATTGGCAGTTGGACGATCCAGGGAAGCCGGCATCATTTAATCAGGAAAACGACCGGCGCCAGAGCACCGCTGATGACTATTTTGTCCGACGGCTGCGAACCTGTCGCCGGGGTGCTGTACCTGGTGGGCACCCCAATCGGCAATCTGGGTGACCTGACCCCCAGGGCGCAGCGCGTGCTGGCAGGAGTGCAGCGGATCGCCTGTGAAGACACCCGCCGCAGTGGTCTGCTTTTGCACCATTTGGGCCTCAGCCGCGCGGCGGGCGGTCCGCCGCTGTTGAGTTTCCACCAGCACAACCAACTCAGCCGCATCCCGGAGCTGCTGGCCGCCCTGGAGGCGGGCGAGGCCATCGCCGTGGTCAGCGATGCCGGCCTGCCGGGAATTTCCGACCCCGGTGAGGCCTTGGTTGCCGCCGCCCGGCAGGCAGGGCGGCCGGTGGTCTGCATCCCGGGCCCCTCGGCTGTGACCACGGCCCTGGTGAGCAGCGGTCTGCCGAGCGGAAGATTCTGCTTTGAGGGGTTTCTGCCCGCCAAATCCAGCCAGCGCCGCCAGAGGCTGCAGGAACTGCTGGTAGAACGCCGCACGATGGTGATGTTCGAGGCGCCCCATCGATTGCTGGAGCTGTTGGAAGATCTGCTGGAGCTGCTGGGGGATAGACCGCTGCGGGTGGCCAGGGAGCTGACCAAACGCCACGAGGAACAGGTGGGGCCCACGGTGAGCGCCGCCCTGGCCCACTTTCGCCAGATTGCGCCAATGGGGGAATGCACGCTGGTGCTGGGCGGAGCGCCGGAGCCGCCAGCGGCGGTCTGGGAGGAAGGGAGCCTGAGGCTGCAACTGGAGCAACTGATCGCAGCTGGACACAGCCGCAAGGATGCGGCCCGTGTGCTGGCGGAGAGCACTGGTCACAACAGGCGCGCCCTCTACGCCCTGCTGCACGGCGATTCAGCTGCCGAATAAAGCCCCCCTAACGGCTGCCCAGTTGCGCATTTGCCAGGCAAGGCCAGAGAGCAGCGTTCAGCGATGGCCATGGCGCCGAATGATCCATGGGCGGGGTTGATCGGCCAAACTCCCCATCAGCCGAGGCGACTGGAGCCCTCTCAATGCTGCTGCGCCTGCGACTTTTGCTCGCCAGTTTTCTGGGTGGAGCACTGCTGCTACTGATCCTTTGCCTAGGAGCCCAGAACCTGGAGCAGCGCCCCCGGCTCAACCTCGGCACCGGCCGCACGGCACCGCTGCCGGTGGGATTCCTGGTGGGGGTGGCTCTGGTGATCGGCGTGGTGGGCGGTGGCGTAGCTGCAGTGCTGCTGGTGCCCAGCGACGGTCAGGCGCCTGGCAGGGAATAAAGGCTGTTCTCGATCACCAGGCGACTGATGCCCTGGGCCAGCAGATGGCTGGCGGTGCGCTCAAAGATGCGGGTATCGGGAATTTTGATCACCCGCTGGCTGCGACCGCAGTGGCGCTTGGCCTGGCGGGGATTGACGAACACCTGTAGCGCCTGGAGTTCCTCCTCCTCGGGGGGCAGCATCCCCAACTCCGGAAACTCCTTCAGCGGGCGGGCCTCCAGCTCCACGGTCTTGTCCACCAGCATGTAGACGCTGGCTGGCAGCGGCGCATCCTTCAACGGCTGGCAACTGACCGGTTGCAGGCGTTGTTCGGTGACGGCCACAGCCAGCAACATCTCGTTTTCATCGCCAGTTATTTCATCCGCATCGTCTTCGTCCAGCTCATCGCCGTCTTCCTCATCGTCGTGTAGCTCGTCACCCTCTTCATCCAGCTCATCGCCCTCTTCATCCAGCTGATCGCCATCGTCTTTCGCCCCGTAAACACCACCAACTTCGTAGCTGTCTTTATCTTCGCCATCGCCGCCATCAAAAGCAGCGGCGCTGGGCTGCTCCATGGCGGTGTCGTCGGCCACGACGAAGTCGTCTGTGTCGGTCGCCACGAAGTCGTCTGTGTCGGTCGCCACGAAGTCGTCGGTGTCTTCAATGGCCAGTTCGGCGGCATGATCCCGATCCAGATCTTGAACCGGATCTTGATCCGGCCACTGTTCTTTAGCTACTGGGGGAAGCTCAAGGGCGAACTGGCTGATCTGCTGATCGGTGACGACGAGCGGAGCTGGGGGAACTGGTGGAACTTGATCGGCTTGGGCCGCCACTGCCGCAGCATCAAACGCCGTCAGAGGGGGCTGCTGGGGGGAGTCTGGGATCTCCAGCGGCGGCAAGGGGGGCTTGAGACCGCGAGCTCGATCCTGTTTCAGCTGTTCGTACTCACGGGGCGGCAAAGCCGCCTTCACGGTCCTACTGACCGTATTGGCACTGCAGCCGTAGACGGCGGCCAGCTCGGCACTGCCCTCCCCGGCGCGGTAACGAGCCACCAGCTCGCTCTTCTGGCTGTCGCTGAGCCGGGAGGCAGCCATGGCAGAAAATGTGTTCAGCAGTCCACTGTAGGCACCTTGGTCGGCAGCGCTGGCACAATGCCTCCAGTTCGCCGCTTGGCGATGGGCTCCCTTAGCTCAGCTGGATAGAGCAGCTGCCTTCTAAGCAGCCGGTCGTGTGTTCGAATCACACAGGGGGCGTTAACAAAAAACCAGTGGCAGACAGGGATCTAGCCAGGCGAGAGGGCTTTCCCGGTGGTGCTGCGGGTCCTCAGCTGATGGAGGCCCTTGCTGTCGACACGGTTGCCGTCACCCATACCGACGAGCCACCACCGATCTTCGCCCAGGCCAGCGGCACGCCCGTGGTGTACCTGGCCAACGAACGGCTGGGCCCCGTCAGGGTCGCCGTGCTGGTGCCGAAGCACTCATCCCTGCGTACGGTCTGTGATCTCAAGGGCAAGCGTGTGGCCATTACCAAGTCCACCAATTCCCAGTTAATTGTGTTTGAAGCCCTCGATAGGATTGGCCTGGGCCTGGGCCTGGGCGATATCCAACCGGTCTATCCCTCCCCCGCCGATGGCCGCATTGCCTTTGCCCCCACTACCAGCAATGTTGTGCGCCATGCCTGACTCACCTACAAGAGGCAGCAAGTTCACGCTGATTTCACTCGGTCACACTGCCCCCCACCGCCTTTTGGCTCTGTCGCAACAGGCCTTTTCAGCGCCGACTGCCCGTCTTCCTAGATGGCAGCGGGTCTCGCCGCTGCGGCACCCCGCCGCCAGCTCAGGGCTTCGCTGCCCAAGGGACTGACGGCCGAGCCCCCAGCATGGGGCAGTCTCGCTAAGCCCCATTCCAGCTTGTTGAACTGGTCGTGATGTATAGGTGTCATCTTGCCAGGTAGATGGGGGTGGTTGGCTATCGGATTCTTTCGTGATTGTCGGTGGTGCTCCTTGTCGGCGTTCTCGCATCAAATATGCCTGCTTGGTATTTATCATCTTTTCGTGATGTTAGCTGCTATCGACCGCAATGCAACCGCTCAATGCTTAGCCAACCTAGGTATTGGTAATCGCAAGCTTGAGCCGCCCATATCTCCTAACGCTTTAAGTTGTGCAGGTGCCTACGGGCTGATCGCCTTGGCGGCCCGAACTGCTAAGCAGTGTTGCATCAACGGTATCCGATTCGGCGCTGCTATTGCCCCCGCTCATCGTAGCACTGTGCCGCATGGCGCAGGGGATCCCGCAATGGGCTAAGATCGAAGCTGGAGATTAAGCCGCCGTTGGCGGAGTTGACCTCAATTCTCTCCTTTATCTACCGCCGAAGGCAGAATCAATTCCATGAATCTAAAAGAACTTGTTGACATTGTTTCGAGTGAGACAGGCCTCCCCGCGGGGCAAGTACGCAAGGTTGGCCTGGCCGTCCTTGAAAAGTTTGCAGACTTGATCGATAGCCAAACCGATTTCGTTTCTCCCATCGTCAGCTTCAAGACATTCACCTCCGAGGCAAAACCAGCCAGCGGAGACAAGCCAGCTAGGCCTGAGCGCAAGTTCGCGCGCATGACAGTTCGCCCTGCCAAAGAGGGGCCAGCCAACTAATAAATTTTGCTTGGAATCAGGAAATCTCATGCATCTCAGTTTCCTTTTGCATGCTTTTGTCTTTATTAACACGTATGAGGTTATTGGCCCCCGTTTTTGGTTGGCTTAAAACTAGGTTCTAAGACACGTTCTTCAAGTGCCATCAAGCTCACTGAGACCAGCCAGCCGATGTAACCGTAGGCTTTAATTGCCGATTAGCCGCTTAATACTATTGAGCCCAGTCAGCCGGCTAGGCAATCTCTGGATAACTCAAGCCAGTGCCAAGTGACCCCTGATGAGTAAAGGGTACCTGGGGTGACAGGACCACTATAATGGCGGTTTCCCAGAGTCTCCCTAGTCCGCCATCTTTAAGCAATAAGTGGCTTGTTGATGATCTCGCCACTGAGACAGATATGCTCGAAATCAATTCGGCAATGGCTGTAAATTCTTATTTGCGGTAGTTCATTCTACTTGTTGGCATGCCGAGCAATCTGATATCGCTAGCACTCGATTCTGCTATGATTGTTTCTCTAGTTAGGCTTGCTGGTAACAGGAAGACTGTAAAGCCTTCGCTAAAATTTTTACGCGTAAGCGCCAATTTTGCAAGGCCGTCTGAACCGGTCTTGCCTTGGGCAAATAGGCAATGGCTGATTTAAGTTATCTGTAAGACACTAAAAAAAACTGCTTATGCCGCTCCCCATGGTAAGGAGCGCGGTAATCGCATCAAACCTTGTCGCGGCGTAAGTTCGATGAAATTCGTTGCTTTTCCAGTGCCCTACAATAATTTTAAACCTTTATTCGGTTCTCTTTTTTGGCGGGAATGTTGGGATAATTAGAACCGTTTGACGCGACCCCTCTAGGTAGTTGACGCCGGGCACGTGCGGATCTGTGGGACCTCAGCAAGAAAAAGCCGGGGAGCGGGATCCCGAGATGCACCAAACCAAGAAGGGCAATCAGTGGCACTTTGGGATGAAAGTCCACATTGACTTCGACAAGGACACAGGCCTAATCCACTCGATGGAAACCACCGCAGTTAATATACACGAGCTCATCTATGCGCGATCTCACCATAGTGGCGGAGTTACTGCACGGTGAGGAGGAGGTGGTTTACTGCGACGCCGGCTACCAGGGAATTGATAAGTGTGCTGAGATGGTAGGCAGGAAGACGGTCTTTCGCACTGCCATACGCCCAGGCAAGCGCCTAGCCCTACCTGATACGCCTGGGGGGCGGCTTGAGAATCTGGTGGAGTCTGCCAAGACCCATATCTGGGCCTTACCGAGGCTGTAGGTTGAGCGTGGCGGAGCCACTAGGTTGAGCACCTTTTCCGCGTATTAAAACAGCAGTTCGGCTTGTAGAAGACCTGGTTAATGGTAATGGTAAAAAACAGCTGTAAAGCGAAGCTGCTGGTTGCACTGTTAAACCTGTTTATGGCTTGCCGAGAATTATTGCTCACAAGCCATACAGGGAATCAGTGTGCTCACTGGGCACCAATCTTGGCGAAAAACAGGCCATAATCAGATAGAGATCAACATTATTTATCTGATTGATCCTATGAGTTTCCTTGGTGAATATCTGTAAACCCGTGCCAAGCCCAATGGAGCCCTGATGCAGCAATGGCTCTCAGCTGGCTGGAGCGGCGAAATTACGGTTATTCAGAACTTCCCTAGATCTGTCTAATTTGGATATTTTTCTGTGGCTGGCGCTTTCGCGAACGGCGCTGCCCAGAGCTTCCCAGATAGTCAGGAAAGTGTCCTGTCGCAACATTTAGCAAGGTTTACTCGATTTGCGGCATCTATGTTCCGCAATATATTGTAGTTGTACATGCGTGAGCCATCGTTTAAGGCTGGCCTTCAAGTCCTGCTCAGTTTTATCATTGACATGAACAGTATATTCGCTGTTTTATGTGCTCATTTTCGCCTGGGCTTCTCCGAGGTTTTTTGTATATCGGAGCAATATCTGATCTAGCGCGAATTCTGCTCATTCTCTGGATTCTTTGAAAAGTTGCAGAGAACCATGGATAGCTCCTAATCCAGAGGAGAGCATGGTAAGTCAAGCCAAGTATTGCGCTCCTTGGCATGTGTCTAATGTTTCATGGGGATAGGGCTATTTTCGATGTGGTAATTAATATAGCCTGTTACTGGCGAGCATTTTCTGAATATGAATCTACCTGGTTTTTCTTTGCTATTTCCTTTGCGCGAGTAAGCATTAACGACTGTCCAGATATGTTGTTGTGACTATCTAGCTTGTTTTTGTGCTGCTTCTTGCCATTGAACTGGGACAGTAGTTACGACTGATTTTGCCTGCTGAGCGTTGTAGCAGCGAAACTGCTGTACAATCGCAGAAAAGTCATTTGCTGCCGCACTGTTCACTTATAAATTTGCTGGGCTCAGGCCTGATTCTTTCAATTCCTTTTGGAGAGTGCACATGACTAAGTTCAATCTGCTGGCCGATTCTCAGTCTGAAATGCTTGTTGGCGGTACCTGGGGCTATAAAGCTCCTAAGTGTTGCGCACCTGCAATCTACTCTAAAACTGTCAACAATAAAGTGATTATTGGCCAAAGCAATAATGCTACTAATGTCGGTATCGGCATTGGTGGTTGGGGCAGTGCTTCTAGCTTCCAGGGCAATAGTGCTGACGTTACCAATATTATTGCCTGAGCTTTAGTGTAAGACTCATTTGGGTGCCCATGGCATTTTATCGTGGGCATTTCTAACGTCCTTTGTGATTTTCCCCATGATTGAGTTGTCAGATTTGCAAGCTGAAGCCATTTGCGGTGCTTCAGGGATTACTATCGCCCCAAAAATTTCTATCTCTACATCACTTTTGGGCTCATTGCAGACCAATAATGGTGCTAATGTAGGTATCGGAGTGCTTGGTGGAAAGGGGATTGCTGATCTTTTCCAGGGTAATGAACTTTCGTTCATTGGCTTTCTCTGATCGTTGACTTAGGCGCCGTGGCTAATGGTTACGGCGCCTTTCTCTTGTTTCATTTCTTGCAATGTATTTACTTTCTGATTTTGAAGCTGCGCAATGCAATGGAGCTTGTCGGTACAATCATGGGCATCGAGCACTTTCGCGGAACCGCGGCCGCTCTAGTGGTGAGTATGGCTCTGGTGCCATGCGGTTCGCCATGTCCATTGCCATTACCATAATTCAAATTAATAACTCATTTAATTTGGTGGTTAATGGTGGTTCAATTATCAGCAGCCAGTCTAATGGCTTGAATTCAGTCGCATTTGTTTGACCCTAGTTCTATGAATGCTTTGAAAATTGTCCAATGGCTGCGACAGCTGCCTGTCTTGGGAGGCCAGCTCCACAATCTGTCCTGTGTGCGTCAATATGATGAAGAAGATTGTGGTGCCGCTTGCCTGGCTACTGTCTGTAAAAGCTACGGTCAGAACATACCTTTGCCACTGATTCGTCACAGTGTTGGTACTTCTGCCCAGGGTACAACGTTGTTAGGACTAAAAAGAGGGGCGGAAAGTCTTGGCTTTCATGCCAGAGCGGCAAAGGCAGAAGCTTCGTTACTTGATGAACTTGACTCTCTGCCTTTACCTGTGATTTGCCATTGGCAAGGCTGCCACTGGGTGGTGCTGCATGGTCGCAAGGGTGATGAGTTATGCGTGGCTGATCCTGCTACGGGGTTGCGTCGTCTTTCCCGTGATGCTTTTGTCAAGGGCTGGAGTAATGGCGTGCTGTTGTTACTCGAACCTGATCCACAACGCTTCCCAGTTATTGATGCTCAGAATGAAGGCTGGCAGGCGGGGAAAGGATTGGGAGTATTCGCTCGCTATGTAATGCCTTTTCGACATTTATTGCTACAAGCTTTAGGGCTAAATCTTGGCATCGGCATTCTAGCCTTGGGAATGCCTTTGGTTATGCAAATTCTCACGGATGACGTGTTGGTTCGAGGCGATGATGAGATGCTTCGCAGTCTGGTAATTGGAATATTAGTTTTACTTCTACTGCGAGGTATGCTTGGATTGCTGCAGGGGGTTTTAGTCGGCCACTTTGGCCAGAAGCTGCAGCTGCAGATGGTGCTTCACTATGGTCAGCATTTGCTTCGATTGCCACTCACGTACTTTGAGTGTCGCCGTAGCGGTGAGGTGGTAAGTCGCCTCGAAGATATCGCTAAGTTAAATCAATTGATTGCCAACCTGGTGCTTGGCTTGCCTGGGCAGTGCTGTATTGCCTTGATCTCAATCGTGTGGATGTGGCAATACAACAGTTCTCTTACTTTGGCTGCTTTGCTGGGATTTAGCTTAGTGATTGGTTGCCAGCTTGCTGTGCTGCCAGCGTTGCATCGACGCACCCAAGGTCTATTGGTTCAGTCTGCCGACAATCAAGGTTTTTTGGTTGAGCTGTTTCGTGGTCAGGCTCTTCTTAAGACCACCCAGGCTAGTCCTCAAGCTTGGCAGGAGTTTCAACGAAATCAAGGGCGTTTGGCAAGACTTTCCTGGAGTGTTGGCCTACTCGATCTCAAGGCAAGTACCGCTACTACTGTCCTAGGTAGCTTTACCACAATTATTTTGTTGTGGTATGGCAGTACTTTTGTTTTGTCTCAACAGCTCAGCATCGGACAGCTGTTGGCATTTAATGGTATGGGTGCGAACGTACTGGCATTTTTGGCAGCCGTTGGTGGCCTAAGTCAGGAGTTAATTACTTCGCGTGTGGTCATGGCTAGACTGGATGATGCATTGCAACATCCGACGGAAACCGCAGCTAGTAATGGCAAGCAGAAGGCGATAATTCCTGCAAGTTCCGATATACTTTGTGCTGACATTATATTCCATCATTCTGGACGATGCGCCCTCATTGAGCATTTAGATTTGAGGATTCCGGGAGGACTTACCACGGCCCTGATTGGTGAATCCGGATGTGGTAAAAGTACACTTAGCAAGCTGATAGCCGGTCTTTACCCTTTACAGCAGGGTGTAATTCATTATGGGCCATTCAACGGTAGAGATTTGGAGCTTGACTGCCTTAGGAGACAGGTTGTGCTGCTGCCTCAGGATGATACATTTTTGAATCGTTCGATATTTGATAATTTTGTGTTTGCTTACCCTCAACTTGGCTTTGAATCGGTTGTAAATTTATGTAGATTGACTTTGGCAGACGATTTTATCCGTGATCTTCCCGATGGTTATGGCACGGTGCTTGGCGAATTTGGTGCCAATCTTTCTGGTGGCCAGCGCCAACGACTTGCTCTTGCTAGGGCTTTGGCAAGTGATCCAGCTATATTATTGCTTGATGAATCAACTTCAGCCCTTGATCCTGTATTGGAAGCCAGGGTGATGGATCGGTTGTTGGCTCACCGCCGCGGTAAGACGACCATACTCGTGAGCCATCGGCCTTCCGTAATTTTGCGTGCCGACTGGATTGTTTTTATGGAGCAAGGAGCCGTTCGACAGCAGAGTCATCCTAAGGATTTACGTGACCATGTTCAAGTTGCCCCTTATCTCAAATCTGCCTAATGAGTACACCAGATTTTAATGCCATGTCATCTCCCCTGCCGTCATCCCCAGTAGATGGCGAGTCTCAGCCTTCTCTGTCAGCTAACAGCACTGCTCTAGTAGCGGCCCTACCTCCAACATTGATGCCGGTTGATGGGGAGGACTTTCTCCCTGGACCTGGCCCTTGGGCGTCGGCTTTGGGGCGGCAACTGATTTTGCTTTTCCTTCTTGGTTTCGGGGCCATGGCTGTCTGGCCTATGCGCGAAACCGTTAGAGCTCCGGGTGTGGTGCGCCCCACGGGAGAAAACAACGTTATCCAGAGTGAACAGGGTGGAACATTGCAGCGGGTGCTAATGCGACCAAATCAGGTGGTACAGCCAGGAGATTTGCTGGCAGTGTTTGACAGTCGTTCAGTTCAGGCGGAAAGACAGCAGTTGCAAGATGAGCTAGCCACCTTAGAGCGCCAAGCACAGCAAGCTCGGGCAGAGCAGAGCTCACTTGATGCCCAGTTCACTGCCCTCAATGGCATCACGACCTCGCTAACTGAGTCGTCCCGGCGAAATGTAGAGCAGGCAAGGGCGTCTCTCAACTTCGAGAGCAGCGAACTTCAACGTTACCGATCTCTTCTTGAGAGTGGCGCAGTACCCCGTAGCTTGGTGGATGAGAAGCAAGCTCGACAAATTATGGGTGAGGCTGAAGTGCTTAAGGCTATGCAGAGTGTCTCTGAGCAGCGTGCTCGAGGTTTGAGTGAATTGGCGCGACTTCATCAAAGCGCATCTCAGGCTCGCTCCTCCGCAGATGAGTTGAGCAAGCAAGTTGCTCAACGTCGTGCGCGTCTACTACAGGTGCAGCGTGCCATTGACTTCGCGACTGTAAGATCTCCCATCCACGGCTCTGTGGTGACTACCAATTTGAACCACTCAGGTCAAGTCTTGCAACCCGGTGAAGTGATGGCCGTTCTTGCACCACTCAGTCAGCACTATCAGGCGAAGCTGCAGGTGCCTGCTGAATCAATTGGCAACATTAAGGTGGGTCAAAAGGCAACATTAAAGATATCTGCTTGTCCCACTTCTGAGTTTGGTGTGATGCCCGCTGTAGTAAGAAATCTTTCTGCTGACACCGTACCAGCTGCAGTGCAGGCAGGGTCTGCGATGGCTGCTCAGTCTTCCTTCTTGGGTCGTGGAGCATCGGCTTATGAGGTGGTGGTTGTGCCAAGTTATACTAGCTTGAAGGGTAGGCAAGGAAATTGTCATCTCCGCTTGGGAATGGAGGTGAGCGCTGATATTGTAACTCGACGCACTACGGTCCTCGCTTATCTTATGAATAAGTTGCGGATTGGTGGTTAACCGTAAGCTTGTTGCCGTTGGCACTTGGCAATGCCTGCTCGCTTGACCTCTAGGG
>JBIKVR010000153.1:0-4870 GCA_044356735.1 Prochlorococcaceae cyanobacterium | reverse complement strand
GCTGGGCTGGCTGGATATGGTATGGCTGCGCTTGGCGCTGCTGCGGTTGAAGTTGGTGCAGTTGACGGTGTACCTGGTCTAGTTGTTGACGCAGGCCGTTATTTTCCTCCAGGATTGGCTGGAGGCGCTGTTTATATTTCAGCGCGAAGATTTCCGTAACCTCAGCCATCAGGCTCTCCATGGCCGCCAGCTCGTTGCGCACTTCGCGCAGCTGTTGCTCTAGTTGCCGCTCTCGCTGCTCGGCTAGCTTCTGATCCAGTTGCTGATTTTGTAAGGGCTGTTGCTGGGGGGAAGCTGGAGGCCGGGGAGTTGTTATCTGCTCAGAATCTAGATAGGTGTCATCGTCAGCAAAAACCGGAGCGGCCTGGTTGGGCCACTCCGGTGTGCTTGAACTTGCTTCTCGGTTTAATTCAGGCTCCATAACCTGAAGCTACCGATGGCTCGTTGTGCTGACAAGGGTAAGCGGGCGGACCCGGATCAAGCTTCAGTCGCCGTTTCGGTAGGGGTTTCTTCGCTGGCGCTGCTGGGCAGCGAGCGCGGCGCTGGCATCGGACCATCCTGCTTCACCGTGAGGTAGCGGATCACATCCTCGGAGAGGCGCATGGCCCGTTCCAGCACTGCCACGTGCTGGCCGTCGCCGTTGTGGTTGAGCTGCACATAGATGCCCTCGCGGTGCTTGGCGATTGGATAGGCCAGGCGGCGCTTACCGCGCATCTGGCAATCCAGTACCTCGCCGGCGGCTTCTGTTACCAGGTTGCGGTAACTGGCCACATGGGTTTCTACCTCCTCTTCCGGGATGTCCGGCCGCAGGATGTACATCGTTTCGTAATAGGGTTGCGTCATGGGCGCCAGGCGGTTGCAGGTAGGGGTTGCAGTGGCTGCGGCTGGCGGGCTTGGCTGCCCACCAGCGACGGATTGATCAACCTATCGCACTGTCGTGCCCGGCCTGGCAACTCTGCGCCCAGGCTCCAGGCCCTCAGCTCCAGGCCCTCAGCTCCAGGCCCTCAATAGAGCTGCATGCGCACCGCCTCTGAGATCGTGGGCAGGTCGGCATCCTTGCCCCGCAGGTTCTGCACTACCCCGAACAGCACCACCACCAGGGTACCCAGGAACACGCTGTTGCTGATGGTGCGCAGGGCAAAGCCGCTGCCCAGCGGGTTGATCAGCAGGTTGAAGGCCAGCGACACCACCACCAGCACGATGTCGATCAGGATTGCCTGCAACACGTTGAAACGGATCGGGTAGGGCACCTGGCCGTTGCGCACCACCCCCAGGTAGAGGGCCAGGAACAGCACCAATCCCCCGAAAGGCACCATCTGCTGCAGCATCGCCACCGGCAGGGCTGGCACACTCAACCATTGAAGGGAGGGAAATAGCCCGAAGAGGCTGCGGCCAAAGGGGATCGCATCGCTCCAGGGCAACAGGTAGGCCGCTGCGGCCAGCAGGCGTTGCCAAATTGGAGGGGCCTGCATGGATGCCTGGGAGCTCGAGCGAACTCCCAGGCTAGGGGCGCCGCTGCAGCTGTTCCAGGGCCGCCGCCCGCATGGCCGCCACCGGCAGCTGCTTGATGCCGCTCCACAGGCCCAGGGCCGCCGCCCCCTGCTGCACCAGCATCTCCAGACCGTCGAGGCCCTGGCAGCCCCGGGCGCTCGCCTGCCGCAACAGCAGAGTTGGCCGTGGCGTGTAGATCAGGTCGTAGACGCAACTGCCCGGTGCCAGGGCCTCCAGCTGCCGCGGCTGCAGGGGGCTGAGCTCTCGCGCCTGGGGATCGCCGGCGGCGGCCATGCCAAGCGGCGTGGTGTTGACCACCAGCTGGGCGGTCGCCAGGGCCTGGATCAGTTCATCGCCGCGGCTGTCATTGCCGCAGCCTTCATCGCTGCAGCTGTCACCGCTAGAGCCGTCATCGCCGCAGCTGTCACCGCTAGGGCCCTGACACTGGTCCGGCCAGGCCAGGGGCTCCAATTGCGGCGCCCAGTCTCGGCAGGCCGCCAGGCAGGCCGCCAGCTTGCCGGCCTGGCGGCCCACCAGGGTGATCCGACCCAGGCCCAGCTCCACCAGGGCCGCCACCACGGCCCTGGCACTGCCGCCGCAGCCCAGCACCAGCGCCTGTTGATCCGCCCAGCTGGTCCCCGCTGGTCCAGGCTTTGCCGAGGCTCGCAGGGGTGCCAGGAAGCCCTCCACGTCGGTGTTGGTGCCGAACCAGCCCCCGCCCGGGTGGGGCACCAGCGTGTTCACCGCCCCCAGTCTTTGGGCCAGGGGGCTGAGCTCGCGGCAGAGGGCCGCCACCGCCTGCTTGTGGGGGATGGTGACGTTCAGACCGCGGCAGCCCAGCGCCTCCATTGCGTTCAGCACCGTGGCCAGGGAGGCGGCGGGGGTGGGCAGGGCCAGGTAGACCCAGTCGAGCCCCAGTTGCCGCAGGGCGGCGTTGTGCATCGCCGGCGACAGCGAATGGCGCACCGGGTCCCCCAGCACCCCCACCAGGGCCGTGCGGCCGGAGATGCTGCCAGCGGCGCTGGCCAGGGGCGCTGTCATCGGAGAACGGCGGCTTTGGGCCGCACCGTAGGGGCCTGGCCCACTGCGGTTTGGCGGCCTGTTCGGGAACCACCCCTCGCCGGAGACCGGCTCCACTGCAGAGGATGCATTCATCAACTACACCGTTAGCGAGGTGGAATTCCATGGGTAAGGTCGTCGGCATTGACCTCGGCACCACAAACAGCTGCGTCTCGGTGATGGAGGGCGGCAAGCCCACGGTGATCGCCAACGCCGAGGGCTTCCGCACCACCCCTTCCGTGGTGGCCTACACCAAGAACCAGGACAAATTGGTAGGTCAGATTGCCAAGCGCCAGGCGGTGATGAACCCAGAAAACACCTTCTATTCGGTGAAGCGTTTCATCGGCCGCCGCGTCGATGAGGTGAATGAAGAATCCAAGGAAGTTAGCTACGGCGTTGAGAAGGCCGGCGCCAATGTCAAGGTGAAGTGCCCGGTACTCAGCAAGCAATTCGCGCCGGAGGAAATTTCCGCCGAGGTGCTGCGCAAGCTGGCTGAAGACGCCGGCAAGTACCTGGGTGAAACCGTTACCCAGGCCGTGATCACCGTTCCGGCCTACTTCAACGACTCCCAGCGCCAGGCCACCAAGGACGCCGGCAAGATCGCCGGCTTGGAGGTGCTGCGCATTATCAACGAGCCCACAGCCGCGGCTCTGGCCTATGGCCTCGATCGCAAGAGCAACGAGCGCATCCTGGTGTTCGACCTCGGTGGCGGCACCTTTGACGTGTCGGTGCTGGAGGTGGGCGATGGCGTGTTCGAGGTGCTCTCCACCTCCGGCGACACCCATCTCGGCGGCGACGATTTCGACAAGGTGATCGTCGATTACCTGGCGGGTTCGTTCAAGGCCAACGAGGGCATCGACCTGCGCCAGGACAAGCAGGCCCTGCAGCGCCTCACCGAGGCGGCCGAGAAGGCCAAGATCGAGCTCTCCAGCGCCACCCAGAGCGAGGTGAACCTGCCGTTCATCACCGCCACCCCCGAGGGGCCCAAGCACCTGGATCTCACCCTCACCCGCGCCAAGTTTGAAGAGCTGGCTTCCAAACTGATCGACCGCTGTCGGGTGCCGGTGGAGCAGGCCCTCAAGGACGCCAAGCTCAGTTCCAGCGAGCTGGATGAGGTGGTGATGGTGGGCGGCTCCACCCGCATTCCCGCCGTGCTGGAGCTGGTCAAGCGGGTCACCAACAAGGAACCCAACCAGACCGTGAACCCCGACGAGGTGGTGGCCGTGGGCGCCGCCATCCAGGGCGGTGTGCTCGCCGGTGAGGTGAAGGACATCCTGCTGCTGGATGTCACCCCCCTCTCTTTGGGGGTGGAGACCCTGGGTGGCGTGATGACCAAGATGATCGGTCGCAACACCACCATCCCCACCAAAAAGTCGGAGGTTTATTCCACCGCTGTCGATGGCCAAACCAACGTGGAAATCCACGTATTGCAGGGCGAGCGGGAGATGGCCAGCGATAACAAATCCCTGGGCACCTTCCGCCTCGATGGCATCCCCCCCTCCCCCCGGGGCGTACCCCAGATCGAAGTTACCTTCGACATCGACGCCAACGGCATCCTCAGCGTTACGGCCAAGGACAAGGGCAGCGGCAAGGAGCAGAGCATCTCGATCACCGGCGCCTCCACCCTCAGCGACAACGAGGTGGAGAAGATGGTCAAGGATGCGGAGGCCAATGCCACCGCCGACAAGGAGAAGCGCGAGCGCATCGACCTCAAAAATCAGGCTGAAACGCTTGTTTACCAGTCTGAAAAGCAGCTGGGTGAGCTGGGCGACAAGGTGAGCGCCGAGGACAAGTCGAAGGTGGAAGCCCACGCCAAGACCCTCAAGGAGGCCGTGGAGAAGGAAGACTTCGCCACGATCAAGACCGAGCTGGAAGAGCTACAAAAAGCCCTCTATTCAGCTGGTGCCTCCGTGTACCAACAGGCTGCGGGTGCTGAAGCGGCCGGCAATGGTGCCGCCGGTGGCTCTAGCAGTGGCGCCGGCAATGCCGGGGCTGCCTCCTCGGCCGGCGACGACGTGATCGACGCTGAATTCACCGAGAGCAAGTAAACCCCTTGCCGCCCTGGGGCCTGGGCTTTGCGGCCTGGCACCAGGGCTAGTAAGACTTCTATTTTGGAGCCTGGAATCGGGGAACCTAGGTTTTGAGCCTGGGTTCAGGAGGCTTGGGGTTGTCAATGTGAATTTCAAAGGGCGCCTCTGAGGGCGCCCTTTTTAAATAATTATTACCAACTCACCATGTTGGACTCGGTATATCCAGCTCAGCACATTGATCTCGGTGTATCCAACTCGGCGCATTAAACTCAGCATGTCCAGCTCAGCGC
>JBIKVR010000169.1:0-3802 GCA_044356735.1 Prochlorococcaceae cyanobacterium | reverse complement strand
GTTGGCGATGTAGGCGCTGCCCTGCAGACGCTCACCGCCTCCGACTTCGTGGCCCGGCTCAGTTCGCCGCTGTTGGCGGTTTAATAAGCGGCAAAGCAGGGCGATTAGCCGTTGGTACTGCCGCTGCGCATGGCGCGAATCGACTGGCGCAGTCGCTCGATGTTCTTGCCAATCTGCTCTAAGCCCAGGAGAGTGCCGGGGGCTTCTTCCCAGCTGGCGGAGAGCACCCCATAACTGAGCCCCAATACGCCCAGTAAAAAACAAGCTCCCGAACCGAGCAGGGTGAGCGCGGGGGGAATATCGAGGATGGAGCGACTAACCAGCAGGTAGCTGGCTATGAACACGCCCATGCCCAGCAGGGTGGGGATACCGGTGCCGATGGCGATGCGACGGGCCATGCGGTTGGCCACGGCATCGGGAATCACGCGCTGGCGAGCGGCTGCAGACTTGCCGGGGCGCTTGCCCATAGCTGCGGTTCCCCGATTGGCTCCGGTTGCCTTTACGGCTGCGGAGCCAGCGACAGGTTTGCCAGATAGCCCCTCAGGGGCCTTGCCAGATAGCCCCTCGGGGGCCTTGCCAGCTGGATTGGCGCCCTTGCCTGGGCGGGGTTTTATGCCCTTGCCAGTCATTTGCTCAGCATCGAAATTGTCTGGGCCCAAGCTTGGCCCAGGGACCAGCATTCCCGAGGGATCAGCCGGGAATGGGGATCAGCCGCGAATGCCGAGCTTGGCGATCAGGGCGGCGTAGCGCTCTTGGCTAATTCCCTTGAGGTAGGAGAGCAGGCGCTTGCGCTGGCCGATCATCTTGAGCAGACCCTGACGGGAGGAGAAGTCGTGCTTGTTCTGCTGCAGGTGACCGGTCAGCTGGCTGACGCGCTCACTCAGCATGGCCACCTGAACCTCCACCGAACCGGTGTCCGTGGCGTGGGTTTGGTGGACGTTGATCAGTTCCTGCTTTTTGGTGGTCGTGAGCGGCATGGGGGGATGGCGGACGCAGGCTGAGCCCGAACAGGGCAAACAGCAACCCTAACGTCTAACGGTTCCAGCCCTGCCGCGGTTCAATCCAGCTCGCGGGACAGCCATTGCAAGCAGGCGCGGATCCAGGCATCGGCCGGTTCTGAGGCGGCCAGCCCCTGGCTGGCCGCCGCCCGCAGGGCCCGTTGGATTTCCAGGGCCTCGTAGCCAAGGGCCGAGAGGGTGAGTTGCACGGCGTCGCGCTCGCCTTCGGCCAGTTCAACGGCCGCAAGGGCTTGACCTTGTTGTTCGCCGCTCTCCAGCTGGCCCAGGAACCGCTGCTGCAGGCGGCTGCGCAGTTCCACCGCCAGCCGTTCCGCCGTGCGCTTGCCCACGCCAGGAGCCTGGCAGAGGCGGCGCAGGTCGGCCTGCACGATCGCCCGCACCAGCTCTTCCGATTCCAGGCTGCCCAGCAAGCCCAGGGCCATCTGGGGGCCCACGCCGCTCACGGCCACCAGCTCCCGAAACAGATCCCGCTCAGGGCGCCGCTGGAAGCCGTAGAGCGTCCAGGCGTCGTCGCGGATGGCCAGGTGGATGTAAAGGGCCAGGCTGGATCCAGGGGCCGGCAGCTGTTGCCAATCTCGCTGGCTCAGCTGCACTTCGTAACCCACGCCCGCCACCCGCAGCAGCAGTCCCCAGCGCTTGTCCTGCTGCCACGGTTCGGCGAGTTCTCCCTGCAACCAGCCGATCATGGGATCAGTGAAATGCCCCCCATGCTGCCCGCCCTGTCCAGCTCGGCCGGAATCATCGCCCGCCTGCGCCACTGGGGGGTGGGGGCGCTGCTGCTGCTCTGCCTGCTTTTGCCCCTGACCCTGGCGGGTTGCGGCGCTATCGGCCGGCCGCCGCGGGCGGTGCTGCTGCAGGCGCTGACCCTGCAGATTCAACTCACCCAAGACGCCATTGCCCAGGCGCTACAGCTGGAGCCCAGCGGAGATGCGGAGGTGAGCCGGGTGCGGCTGGAGCGGCAGCAGGCCGTGCCGATGGGGGCCGTCAAGGGCCTGCGACTGCAGGGTCGCTTTGATTGGCGCCTGGCGGGCGATCCGATCCGGGTGGATACCCCCTTTGAGCTGTATCTGCAGCGCGGAGAGCGCGGCCAGAGCTGGCGGCTGGTGAGGCCCAACGGCTCGGCGAGGGCGGACGGCCAGGAGTGGTTCAGCTATCCGCTGCCCCTGCGCGGTTGATCTGGGCTGGCTTGAGCTGGGCCGGCTTGAGCTGGCCCCTCAGTTTCCGCTCGGGCTGGGTGGAGCTGGCCGGCTGAGGCTGATCAGGGTGGCCGCCAGCACCAGCAGGCCACCGGCGATGGTGCTGGCGTCGCTGGTTTCCCCGAAGAACAGCCAGCCCCAGAGCCCGGCCAACAGCACCTGCACATAGCTGATCGCCGTGGCCTGGGCGGCGGGGAGGGCCGTGAGAGCGCGGGTGAGGCCCAGTTGGCCCAGTTGCGTAAAGACGCCAACTCCCAGCAACCAGAGCAGTTCCCTGGCGTTGGGCATTACGGGCTGGAGCAGCAGGGCCGGCAGGCTCAGCGGCAGGGCCACCAGGGGGAAATAGAAAATGATCACCAGGGGATGCTCGCTGTTGCCCAGGGAGCGCACACTCACATAGGCCAGGGCGGTGCAAAGGGCCCCAGCTATGCCAATCAAAACCGGCAGGGTGGGTAAGGGGTTAGCGGCGCTCCACAAAATCGCCGGTTGGGCCACCAGCACCACCCCGGCCCAGCCCAGGGCCACGGCTATGCCCACCCGCCTACCAATCGGCTCAGCCAGCAGCAGCCAGGCCAGCAGGGCGGTGAAGGTGGGGTAGAGGTATTGCAGCACCGTGGCGGCGGCCAGGGGCAGGGCCATCAGGGCGCCGTAGACGGCGAACAGGGCGAAGGTGCCGATGGCACCCCGCAGGATCAGCAGCCCCCGCCTCTGGCCCCAGGGTTCCACCCCGGCTCGGCGCAGCAGCCACCAACTCAGGGTCACACTCACAACGGCCCTGGCGAACACCACTTCGCCCACGGGGATGTGGCCCCCCAGCTGCTTTACACAGACGCCCATCAGCGAAAAGCTCAAGGCGCTGGTCAACATGCTGAGGGCGGCATGATGCTGGGCCAATGGGGCTTGGACATTGGCTGCTGTTGACATTGGTTGCTGTTGAAATTGGCTGCTGTTGAATGGTCTTCTGTTGAAATCTTTGCTTCTGAAATGGCTGAGCGGCTAAACTTGCTGGGCGGGTTGAAATGGCTTGGCGGTAAAAACTGCCGAGCGCCTGGAATGGCTTGGTGGTTAAAATTGACGGGCGGCTGAAATGGCTTGTAGAGAAAAAATTTGCCAGATAATACAATTGCCCCTGAGCTAAAAGCTTGCCTTTAAGCTGATGAGGCCTGGAGGCTTAGGCCTGGGCTTGTCCAGGTCAAAAAATATGCAAAATAATGCCGAAAATGGCTTTGATCAGGCAATTTTTTGGATATTTAGGCTGGTTGGTTCGCTGATTTTCGCGTCATGGGTGGAGAGGCTGTCCAGGAGGGCTTGATTTAGTCTATGCAGTCCGTCTTTAAAGCGTAAGTAGCTGGTGTGGTTGGACTCCAGGTCGATCACGAAGTCGTAATTGAGTGGGGAGATGGTGAGCAGCCGGCAGGAGCGCAAACGTAGCTTGGGATCGGCATGTACTGCTTCGGTGATCAGCTTTGTAATCTGTGTTATTTGGTGGCTGCTGGTTTCGCGGTTCACAGATAGGACGATCCTTGATCGACACACCTGATCAAGGATCTGCTGTAGCCGCAACAGCAGCGACTCGCGGATGTCTAG
>JBIKVR010000030.1:0-23413 GCA_044356735.1 Prochlorococcaceae cyanobacterium | reverse complement strand
CGCAAATCTGGGCAATGGGCACCAAGGGCCCCTGCGCGGCCCCAAAAACTTTCACTGACTTAGTTAGCAAGCTCCGCAGGCGGCATTCCAGGCCAGTGCTTGCAAGCAACTAGAAGCGGATCACCTCTGCCACTGCGCCCGGTCGCAGCGCTTCCCCAGGGAAACGGAGCTCTCCGGCAATCAAGTACAGTTATGTCAAATTTTTAGGTAAAAAAATTATTTTCAAACGGAGTCGAGGCAGATCAACTCAAGTCTCTTTTTTGCAGTTTTGCGGTAATTAATTTAATCGAGTTAATGTGCCATTGCCGCCATCAGCCCGGAGCTATTGACTTAATATCATCGGCCTGTAGCAAGACGAAAACGGGCTGGCTATTGTGGCTTAAGCTAGCCATTGTGGCTTAAGCTAGCCATTGTGGCTTAAACTAGCTTCTGTGGCTTAAGTTGGTTGTTTAAAACGGTCGGCGCTCACTGCGGCCGGTTCCGATGGGTGTCTCCCCCAATTCCGGGGTCAGCTCAAAGCGCCGTGGCGATGATCTGGGTGGAGGAAAGCCAGGCGCCGCTGGCGTCGTAGCGGCGGATCAGCCTTTCCAATCGCTGGGGGGCGGGCAGCCAACCGGCCTCCACCACCAGAGCTTGCCGGTGGCTCACCTTGGTGGGCGTGAGGCTGTAGCCCCCATCCGGCAGCAGCAGTAGCCGGGCGCCGCCGCCAAATACCTCTTCCCGCTCGCCCAGCTGGGTGCGGATCTGAATTTGATCGCCATCGCCCCGCTCGATTTGCAATACACAACCGCAGAGCTGCGGCTCCGGCCAATCGGCCGTAATCGTGGCCGCCTGGCCAGACCAGGAGCCGAGCAAATTGCCCCACTCCAGCGGCGGCCGTTCGTCCGCCGCCGTGCCCGCCCGAAATTCCCGAATCAGCACCAGGCGCTCGAAGGCCCCCTCCGGGCTGTGCAGCTGCACCAGCCGGTGGCGGCGATCGCCAGCCACAAAGCCAAACTCCGCCCCGAAGACACTGGCCGGTGCCAGCTGCAGCGTCCCCTTGCTAAACGAGCCCGTCTCGAAAAAAACCACCTGCCGGCCCAGGCTGCGGTAGTCCTGGCTGTAATCACTGCTCGGGGCGCCCCCGTAGCCATCGGCGCCGTAGCGGCGCAGCCGAAACCGCACCAGCCGTTCCTCTTGCGCCTGCTCCAGGGTGAGAATTGATGGCGTCGTATCGATCACCTGCCCATCGGCATTCAGCGAACAGAAGGAGCCACGCCATTCGCCGAGGTTGCGCAAAAAGTTGTCCCACTGACTCCCCATCGCTAGCACCAATTCCGGCAGACAACAGGCAGAATCCTAGGAACAACCGCTGCCAGCCCAGGAACACACTTTAAATATCGACGAAGTGGCAGCAGGGCATTAGTCGCGGCCAATTAGCATCGCTGCATTGGCAGCTACTGATAATTGGAGATGTTGCATCAGCGGCAGTACGCTTGCGCCGGCACATTGGCCGCATTGCATTAGTAGCAACGCGTTTGCGCCGGCACATTGGCGGCCAGCTAATTACGGCAAATTGGCTAGAATTCGATTCCCCAGGATGTCTAGCTTGACCATGGGGCATTCTGCCTGTCGCCAGCCAATTGCCAGTGAGATCCTGGAAAATAATGATTTCCTTGATATTGCCAACCGAGTGGCATGGCCACACCGTCTGTTGTGGCTTAAATTTTCAAGGCCTTCTTTGTCGCATGTCTTGTGCAATTTGCTCACACGATCGCCCGTGGCATGCAGACCCGGTCCTAATCCTCCGGTTGGGCCAGGGCCCAGGCGCGCCTTGCGTCGGTCACCCCATAGCTGCCACCGCCCTGCTGGGGCGGGATAAGCTCTACGCTTTGGGCGGCACCCATGGCCGCCGCCTGATGCAATAGATGGCCCATTCCCTGTAACAGACGGCGCGTATCTACATTCAGCCCCTGTTCAAACTCCAGTCGATCTGGCAGCAGCTGGCTATGGATGCGCGGCTCGGCCACCGCGGCCGCCAGGTTGAGGCCGTGCACCAAACGGTTGAGCAGCACCTGCACCACGGTGGTGGCGATACGACTGCCGCCGGGGCTACCGGTGGCCAGCCAGGGACTGCCATCGGGCCTGAACACCAGGGTGGGGGCCATGGAACTGAGCGGCCGCCGGCCAGGCCTGATGGCATTGGCCCGGCCCTGCACCAAGCCAAAGCCATTGGCGCTGCCTGGCTTGGCGGTGAAGTCGTCCATGTGGTTATTGAGCAGAAAACCAGCTCCTGGCACCGTGACGCCATTGCCATAGCTGAAATTGATCGAACTGGTGATCGCCACCAGCCCGCCGCGGCCATCCGCCACCGACACATGGGTGGTGTCATCGCCCTCTGTAAGCAGCGCTGGCCTGGCCAGCAATTGGGCCGCTGGCCGATGGCGCAGCGGATTGATCGAAGCCACCAGCGCCTGGATCGGGCCATCCGCCAGCCAGCGTTGCCAAGCCTGGGGCGCTTCTGCCCCATCGCCCAAGCCGGCATTGCGCTCCCGGTAGGCCAGATTCATCGCCTCGCCCATCAGATGCAGCGTGGCGGCACTGTTCAAACCCAGCGCCGCCAGATCAAAGCGCTCCAACATCCGCAGCAGCTGCAACACGGTGATGCCCCCAGCCGGCGGCGGCAGTCCCAGCACCTGGTTGCCGTGAAAGCGAATCTGCAACGGCCGCACCGGCTTGGCCCGATAGGCCCGCAGATCGGCGGCGCTGATCAGGCCGCCCCCCCTGCGCATCAGCCGCACCAGGGCCTCGGCGCTGGGGCCCTCGTAAAAGCCGGCGTTGCCGCCGGCCGCAATTCGCCTCAAGCTGGCGGCCAGCTGGGGCTGCTGCAACCGCTCCCCCGGCTGCAGCGCCCGCCAGCCGCCCCGTCGATCGGCTCGAAAAAACAGCGCCCGGGAGCCGGGATCACTCAAAAGCAGCGGCGCCGCCGCCGCCAGCGACTGGCTGAAGTTTTTACTTACTGGCACCCCATCGCCGGCCAGGGCGATCGCCGGCGCCAACACCCGCTCCAGCGGCAGACGGCCATAGCAACGCTGGGCCAGCAGCAAGCCCGCCACGGTGCCCGGCACCGCCGCGCTCAGCAAGCTGGTGGTGGCGCGGCGGCGATCCACCGCCCCGCCGGCATCGATAAACAAATTGCCAGCGGCTGCGGCCGGGGCGCTCTCGCGAAAATCAATGCCCAGGGCAAAGCCACGGCCCAGGGGCAACTCCTGGGCCCGGGCCACCGCACAGGCGCCAGATCGGGCCGACGCAGCTGCAGGTGCTGCGGCCGCAGCACCTGCCAATGAAACAGCCGGTGAGGCGGCCGATTCAGCAGCCGTTACAGCAGCCGGTGATGTGCCAGGCAACCAGAGCAACAGAAAACCGCCGCCGCCGATGCCGGTGGAGTGGGGCAGGGTGACCGCCAGGGCAAAGCTGGTGGCCACCGCCGCATCCACCGCATTGCCACCGGCGGCCAACAGCCGCGCCCCCGCCTGGGCCGCCAGCGGCTCCCCGGCCGCCACCATCCCCCGGGCGGACCACACCGGCTGAAACCGCTGCTGCCGCTCCTGCAGCACATTGGCCGCCGCTTCCGTTGACGCCTGAGCCCCCGCCTGGCCGCCAGCCGGCCGCAGCTGCCGCAAGACGGGCGGTGCCGCCATCACCGGCCAGCAGGTCAGCAACCCCAGGGCCACCCCAGCCAGGAGCGGCCTCACTGCGGGCCACCTGCCGCTGGCGGCTGGATAGGTAAATCGGTGGGCGGCTCAGCTGGCAGTTCGGTTGGCGGTTCAGTTGGCACTTTGGCTGGCGCTTCAGTTGACAGGTCAGTTGGGGCCAGCTCCGCCAGGGGGCCTGGAGAAACAGCGCCATAGGCGCCACCGCCGGGGGTCTCGATGCGCAGGGCCTCGCCCGCCCGCAGCTGCCGTTCAAACGATCCTGGCAACAGCTCCTCAGTGCCATCCAGCTTCAGCAACAGGTTGCGGCCGCAGGCGCCGGCCCCACCACCCGCCAGGCCAAAGGGGGGCACCCTGCGGCAGCTCGACAAAACCGAAACACTCAGCGCCTCCAGGGCACGGATCTGGCGAATCACGCCATCGCCGCCAGCCCAGCGCCCCAGGCCGCCGCTGCCCCGCCGGCGGCCAAACCACTCCAACCGCACCGGGTAGCGCTCTTCGAGGATTTCTGGATCGGTGATGCGGGAATTGGTCATGTGGCTCTGCACTGCCGCCGCACCGGCAAAACCGTGGCCATCGGCCCCGATCCCAGCCCCGGTACCGCCACAGATGGTTTCGTAATACTGGCGACTGGCCGCTCCAGTGGCGGTGTCGCCAAAGCTGAGATTGTTCATCGTGCCCTGGGCCGCCGCCTGCACCCCAAGGGCGGCGAACAGGGCGTTGGTGGCGGCCTGGGAGGTCTCCACATTGCCCGCCACCACGGCGGCCGGCGGCCGCGGATTGAGCAGGCAGCCCAGCGGCACGATCAAGTTGATCGGTTCAAAGCAGCCGGCATTGAGCGGGATCTCCTCTGCCACCAGACAGCGCAACACATAAAGAACCACGGCCTTGGTGACCGCCAGGGGGGCATTGCGGTTGCCGGCCTGCTGGGCTGAACTGCCACTGAAATCCAGCTCCGCCCGGCGAGCCTGCCGATCCACCCGCACGGCCACCTGAATACAGCTGCCGTCATCAAGTTCCAAGCGGAAAGCCCCATCACTGAGGCGCGCCAACAGCCGCCGCACCGCCGCCGCCGCATGGGCCCGGCCGTACACCATGTAGGCCTGCACCTGCGCCAGCCCCTCGCGGGCGATCAGCTGCTGCAGAGCCCGCTCGCCGAGGCGATTTGCCGCCACCTGGGCCTGCAGGTCGGCCAGCAGCTGATCGGGGTTGCGCACCGGATGGGGCCCGGCCGCCAGGCGGGCCAGCCAACGGCCTCGATCGAAGACACCATTTTCCAGAAAGGGCAAATTGCGCAACAACAGGCCCTCCTGCTCAATGCTGGTGCTGAAGGCGGGCATCGATCCGGGGGTGATGCCGCCCACATCGGCGTGATGGCCACGGCTGGCAACAAAGAACAAAGGCGGCTCCAGCGCATCTTCTGGAGCCACTTCTGGAGCCGCCCTGGCTTCTAAATCTGCGTCTGCCTCTACGCCTATGCCTGCATCTGCATCTGCATCTGCATCTGCATTGGCCGGCGCAAAGATCGGCGTGATTGCCGTGATATCAGGTAGGTGGGTGCCGCCGGCGTAGGGATCGTTGGAGAGGATCACATCGCCGGGCCGCAGCGGCGGTCGCTCGCCGCGGCCGACGGCCTGCAACAGGGCCACCACGCTCTCCCCCATCGAGCCCAGATGCACAGGAATGTGGGGAGCATTTGCCACCAACCGGCCCTGGCCATCAAATAGGGCACAGGAAAAATCGAGGCGTTCGCGGATGTTCACCGAGCGACTGCTCTGCTGCAGCTGCACCCCCATCTGTTCGGCAATGGCGGCAAAGCGATGGTTGAACAGTTCCAACAACACCGGATCCGGGGCCTGGCCTGGCCCCGAATCGCACCCCTGGTCGCCGAGCAGGGGCTCGCGGGAGCGAATAGAGCCATAACCAGCTGCCGGGGCAAATTTTTGCGCGGCTGTCTGGGAGGCTGCCTGAGACTCTGTATCGGCGGCCGCCTGGGTGGCTGTCCGAACGGCTGCCGGCTCAACCGATTGCGGGGCTAGCTGATCAACTGTATATTTAGCGGTTGGCTTAACGATCGGTGCCACTGATTGGCACTCCAGCAACAGGGCGCCATCGGCCAATACCCGGGCCTGCCAATTGGCTTCCAACATCAAAGTGGTGGTGACGTCAATCACCACCGCCGGTCCATTCAGCAGGGTGGCAGGGGCCAACTGCTCGCGCCGCCACAGGGGCACCGCTTGCCAGCTGCCGGCCGTGTGCAAACCACTTGTCGCCTGCTGCTGCTGGGCAAGATCTAAGGCAGCTGGCCGGGGCAGCCACACCGGCGTGGTGGGCAACTGCTGGCCCACTTGCTGGCCCACTAACTGACCCGGCGACTGGGTGGAGTCTTGGCCGGCCAGCCGCTCAACCATGGAACCATGAAAAGCCCCGAGCCAAGCCCCCTGCAGCGCTGGGTCCACCGCCCCCTCCACTGCCCCCTCCAGGGCGGCGTCTACGCAGGTGTCGATAGCGGTATCTAGAGAGGTGTTTACGGAGGTGTCTACGGCTGCCTCCACCAGCAGCCGTTCCACCACCAGCTGCTGGTCTGCCGGCACGTAGCCATAGCGCAGCCGGTGTCTATCGACAAACTGCCGCTGTAACGCCGCCACCAGGGCCTGCGGCTCACTCTGTTGCTGGGGCCAGGCCAATTCCAGCCCCCGCTCACTGCCGGGATAGCGCAACTCCAGGCGCAACTCCAGCCGGGGCTGCTGCTGGGGTCCTAAATCCCCCGCCGCCCGCAGGGCCGCCGTGGCCTCCGCCGCCAGCTGATCGCGCAGGGCCTCCAGGGCTGGCAGCTGGGCCACGGCCAGCGGCGCCCGCACCGCCCGCTCCCGCAGCTGGCGCTGCTCCGCCATGCCGATGCCGTAGGCCGATAGCACCCCGGCCAGGGGATGCAGCAGCACCCGGCGAATCCCAAGCAGCTCCGCCAGGCGGCAGGCGTGCTGGCCGGCGGCGGCGCCGTAGCTCACCAGCAGGGCGGCGCGGATGTCATGGCCCCGCTGAATTGAGATGCGCCGCATTGCCTCGGCCATCCGTTCGATGGCGATGCAGAGGGCACCCTCCGCCACCTGTTCCGGAGTGGTGGCCCGATGGGCCCGGGGCGTGGAGCTAGCCGTGGATCTGGCCTTAGCGCTGGTCATGGCGCTGGCCAGGGCCGAGAAGCGCTGCCGCACCGCCTCCATATCTGGTGGCTGATCGCCGGCCGGGCCAAACACCGCCGGCAGGGCCTGGGCTGGCAGCCGCCCCAGCAGCAGGTTGGCATCGGTGATCGTGGCCGGCCCGCCGAGCCGATAGGCGGCGGGACCTGGATCGGCGCCGGCGGATTCGGGTCCCACCCGCAGCCGCTCGCCATCGAAATCAATGATCGAACCGCCGCCGGCGGCCACCGTATGCACCGGCAGCATCGGCGCCTGCAATCTGAGGCCGGCGATTTCGGTTTCAGCGCTGCGCTCCCAGGCCGCCTCGCCCCTGCTGGGATCGAAGTGGAATACATCGGTGGAGGTGCCACCCATGTCGAAACCCACGATCGGCGGCAGATCAGCGCAACCATCGGCCAGCAGTGCCTGGCGAGCCACGGCCACCGCCCCCACCATGCCGCCGGCGGGACCGGAAAGGATCGTGTCCTTGGCGTGCAGCAGGGCTGGCGGTGCTAAGGAGCCGCTGGAGCGCATCACCCGCAGGGGGGTGGCGGCACCGAGGGCCAACTGCAGCTGCTCCAAATAGGCGCGCAAAATTGGCGCCACCGCCGCCTCCACCAGAGCTGTATGGCCGCGGGGCACCAGCCGGGGTTGGCCACTGAGCCGGTGGGAAAGCGCCACATGGGTCACACCCTGGCCGTGTAGCCAGCGCTCCAGGGCCAGCTCCTGGCTGGGGTTGCGGTAGCTATGGATCAGGGCCACGGCAACACTGCGGTAGCCCTCGGCCAGGGCCCGCCGCAGCTCGGCCGCCAGCTGGCCATCGAGGCCCAGGGGTTCGAGCTCGCTGCCATCGGCCGCCAGCCGCCCCGCCACCTCCAGGGCCCGCAGCCGCAGCGGCTGAGGTCGGCGGATCTGGAGCGCAAAGATGTCTGGCCGGTGCTGGTCGCCGATGGCCAGCAAATCGGCAAAACCCCGGTTGATCAGCAGCAGCACCGGCTCGCCGCGCCGCTCCAACAGGGCATTGGTGGCCACGGTGGTGCCGAGGCGCAGCTCAGCGATCAAACCCGCCGGGATCTCCTGGTTGCCATCGAGCTGATTGCCATAGAGCTGGTTATCCTCCAGCCCCAGCAACTCGCGGATGGCGGTCACCGCCGGATCGCCGGCCCGGCCAGGTTGCACCGACAACAGCTTGCGCACCACCAGCCGGCCGTCGCCCGAGCGACCGACGACATCGGTGAAAGTGCCGCCCCGATCGATCCAGAAGCGCCAGCCCGCTCCCCCGCCCAGGGCTTTTTCCGCGACAACCCCCGGGCCCTCAACCATCCTTTGGCCCTCAACCATCCCTAGGCCCTCAACCATCGCCGCGCACTCCAGGCAGGGATCCTTATTCAGCTGAATTCAAGCGAATAACCCTGGCCTTCAGGCCGGGAGGAATGACGAGCGGCCTCAGGATCTGCCGAGGAAGGGAGAGGGTTTGCCACTGAAGCTCACCACCACGCGTTTCTTGGCCCTGGTGGCCGCCACATGCAGGAGCGAACGCTCCTTTTGCTCAAACAGTTCTTTAGAGAGCTGATCGGGGCAGTCGTCCAGAATCCGACGCAGGGGCAACTGATCGGCCGTCAGAGCCGGCAGGAACACTTGATCGAACTCCAGGCCCTTGACTCGGTGCATCGTCGCCAACCGCAGGGCGGGATCGCTGGGATCGTCGGACTCATCGGCATTGATCACACGGGTGTTGAAGCCCTCGCCCTGCAGCAGGCCATTGAGCTTCTCCACGGCCTTGCCGGTGCGAGCCGCCACGCAGGTGGAGGCCAGGGACTGCTGCTCATCGCGTAACTGGCGCAGGGTGCTCACCAAAAAGCGCTGCTCGGCAGCGGGATCGTCAAATCCCTGAACGAGGGGATGGTCGCCGTGGAGCAACGATCGACAGTCGCTAGCGGAATCACTACCGCCGTCGAGATCATCAAAGTTGAGGCTCTGCAGCACGGCGGTTGCCCAGGCGCGGGTTTCCTCGGTGGTGCGGTAGTTGATGCGCAGCTTGTGGGCCCGGCCGCGGATGTCGATGCCGGTATGGCTGAGCACCACCGGCTTGCCGTAGATGCGCTGGTGGGGATCACCAACGATGAACAGGTCGTTGGCGTGGGGTTTGCCCACCAGGGTGCGCAACAACAAAAAGGAGGCCGCATCAAGATCCTGGGCCTCATCCACCACCACGGCGGCATAGAGCGGTGGCTGTTCAGATCGATTGAGCAGATCGGTGGCGATCTGCTTGGCCTCCTCCGGCTCCCAAAGGCCCCGCTGGCGGAACTCGGCCCGCACCGCATCAAACACCGGCCAGATCGGCCACATCCATGGCAATGCTCCAGCAGCTCTCTCGGGCCTCGTCGTTGAACACCCGCACCTGCCCACCGCCCGGGAGCATGGCCAGATGGGCGGCCCGCAACAGTTGGAGGGCTGAAACTATGCGCCCAGTGCATAGATCCAAGACTCGCGACTCCAAGTGCTTCTGTTTTGCCGCAGAAAAGCTTCGGCTAGGTGCAGACTGGCCGCAATGTCCCCTGTCACCTATGCCAGTCCCGCTGCGGCAGGCGGACCACCCATTGACCCCATGGCCTCGATGACCCCCGATCTGGTCCAGGCCCAGGAAGCCCTCCACCCGGAAGCAGGGCGATGAGCGAGCAGTTCTTCAAGGGCCCGATCCTCAACTCCCCCTACGAGTGCCCGAGCCGCCACTGGGAGCTGGTGGACGGCATCCCGACTCAGGAGATCGTCGAGTCGCGACGGGAGTCGCGCCTGATCACACCCATCCCTCAACCCAGGAAGCGAGGCGGGAAGGGCGAGCAGGTGCAGCAGCGATCACTGGGGATAGGTGCCCAGGATCTGTCCGATGAGAAGCAGCAGTACGAGGTCACCCAGCAGATCAACTCGATCCGGGCTCTGGTGGAGGAGTGGCGGCAGGCTCCCGAGAGTCAGTGGAAGGTGTCAGCGGAGACGGCCCGGCTGCTGAGGCACTGGCGCCACCACGAGTTCCAGGGCATCCGGCCCTTTTACTGCCAGATCGAAGCGGCGGAGACCGCCATCTGGCTCACGGAAGTGGCACCGGAGATCGGCAAGCGCGGCAAAGACGTGCTGGAGAAGCTGGAAAGCGCCAACGACGAAGCCAACCCGGACCTGTTGCGGATGGCACTGAAGCTGGCCACTGGCGCGGGTAAGACCACCGTGATGGCCATGCTGATCGCCTGGCAAACCATCAACGCCGCCCGCCATCCGGGCAGCAGCCGCTTCACCAAGGGATTCCTGGTGGTGGCGCCGGGGCTCACGATTCGCGACCGCCTACGGGTGCTGATGCCGAACGACACCGAGAGCTACTTCAAGCGGATGGAGCTGGTGCCGCAGGATCTGGTTCCGGAGCTGGGCAAGGCCCGGATCGTGATCACCAATTACCACGCCTTCCGCAAGCGCGAGCTGCTTGATCTGGCCAAGGGCACCCGCCAGTTCATGGAGGGTTGGCGGCAGGAAACGATGGTCACCACCGAGACCGAAGGCCAGATGTTGCAGCGGGTGATGAGCGAGCTGATGGCGATGAAGCAGGTGCTGGTGATCAACGATGAGGCCCATCACTGCTACCGCGAGAAGCCGCTCAGCGATGAGGAACGGGATCAGATCCAGCTGACCTCCGAGGAGAAAGCCGAGGCCAAGAGCCACCGGGAAGCAGCGCGGCTGTGGATCTCCGGGATTGAGGCCCTGAGCCGCAAGATCGGCAAGGGTCAACAGCGGGTGATCGACCTTTCGGCAACGCCCTTTTTCCTGGCCAGCTCGGGCTACAAGGAAGGCACGCTGTTCCCGTGGACGGTCAGCGACTTTTCGCTGATGGATGCGATCGAATGCGGCATCGTCAAGCTGCCAAGGGTGCCAGTCGCCGACAACATTGCCCAGGATGTGCCGCGCTACCGGGAGCTGTGGAAGAACATCAAGGGCAAGATGCCCAAGCAGGGGCGTGGCAAAGGCGGCAGCAAAGATCCCGAAAGCTTGCCCACGGAGCTGAAAACAGCGATAGAAGCACTGTATGGGCATTATGAGAAAACCTTTGAGGAGTGGAAGAAAGCAGGATTTGATGTGCCGCCCTGCTTCATCATCGTCTGCAACAACACTTCTACATCCAAGCTCGTTTACGACTACGTGAGTGGCTATCTCATCGATAATGAACGTGGTGATAAAGTCCCGCGCAGAGGCGCCTGTCCACTGTTCTCGAACTACGACAGCTTCGACCAACCGCTACCACGCCCTCGCACCTTGTTGATCGACAGCGAGCAACTGGAGAGCGGCGAAGCCCTCGATACCAACTTCCGAGAGATGGCAGGTCCTGAGATTGAACAGTTCCGCCGCGAAATTATTCAGCGCGAGGGAGCTGGTGGTGCAGACACCAAGCTCAGCGATGCAGACCTCTTGAGGGAGGTGATGAACACGGTGGGTAAGCCCGGCAAGCTCGGGGCCGACATCCGCTGTGTTGTGTCGGTGGCGATGCTCACGGAAGGTTGGGACGCGAATACGGTGACCCATGTGCTGGGCGTGCGTGCGTTCGGTACCCAGTTGTTGTGTGAGCAGGTGGTGGGCCGTGCCCTGCGCCGGCAGAACTACACAATCAATCCTGAGTCGGGGCGGTTTGACGTGGAGTATGCCGACATCCTCGGCATTCCATTTGATTTCACTTCCCAGGCTGTACCTGGCCCTCCGCAGCCGCCGCCACCCACCATTCAGGTGAAGGCGATCAGCCCTGCACGGGATGCCCAGGAGATTCGCTTCCCCCAGGTGATCGGTTACCGCGTGGAGTTACCGGATGATCAGGTAACCGCCTCCTTCAAAGAAGACCACAAACTGGAGCTAACCCCCGATCTGGTGGGTGCCACCATTACTAACAACCAGGGGATCATTGGCGAGGGCGTGAATCTTACGATTGAACGAATCAAAGACCCGAGAAAGTCTACTGTAATTATGAATCTTGCTAAGCACTTGGTGTATACTAAATATCGAGACGCCGATGAGCTGCCTAGAACCCACCTGATCATGCCGATGAAGAAGCTTGTGCGGGAGTGGCTTGATCAGTGTTTGATCTGCAAGGGCGGCACAAATCATGGTGTGCTGTCTTATCGGGAAATCGCTGATATGGCCTGCGACAAGATAGTTCATGCCATCATGGTGAGCCCTGGCCAGGGCAAGCGGCAGCAGGTGATCCTCGATCCCTACAACCCTGTTGGCAGCACCAGGTATGTGAACTTCAATACCTCGAAAACATTGCGCTGGCAAACCGATTCCAGGCGCTGCCAGGTGAATTGGGCCATCTGTGACAGCAGCTGGGAGCAGGAGTTTTGTCGGGTGCTAGACCACCATCCCCGCGTGCGCCGCTGGGTGAAGAACCAGGCACTGGGCTTCGAGGTGCCTTATAGGCTGGGTGGCGTTGCCCGCAGGTACATTCCCGATTTCATCGTGGTGGTGGACGACGGCCGAGGCGACGACGACCTGCTGCAGCTGGTGTGTGAGGTGAAGGGCTACCGGGGAGAGGATGCCAATGTGAAAAAGAGCACGATGGAAACCTTCTGGGTGCCGGGAGTGAACAATTCAGGCCGCTTTGGTCGCTGGGGCTTCGCGGAGTTCCGGAAGGTTTTTGAGATGGAAACTGATTTCGACTCTGCGGTGGCCGATGAGGTGAATCAGGTGCTCGATCAATTGCTCACCAGCAGCGCCGCTATGGAGGTGGCCTGAGATGCCGAAGAAGCCCGCCAGCGATAAGCAGATCGAGAGTTTTGTGCACGACGACGCCTCCCGCCGCAACATCCCCCCGGCTGAGTTCCAAACGATGCTGCGCAACCAGGAAAAGAGGCCGCTGCAGGTGGAGTATGAACGGCGCAACCCGGACCTGGATCCCCAGCTGATCTGGCGTGGCAAGGATCTGCTGGATGAATCACCGCTGGTGGTGAATGCGCCGCCGCTCTACATCCAGGAGAAGATTCACCCGAAGGTACTTATTGATGATCTCAGGCGGCGCAGCAAAGAAGGGAGCAGTAGCCAGTCGGGCTTTGTCGAGCAGATGGGCCTGTTTGACACCATCAAGGGGGATGTGGGCGAAGGCGCAAAGACGGAGTTCTACCAGCACGATCAGAACTGGTCGAATCGGATGATTCTTGGGGATTCCCTGCAGGTTATGGCAAGCCTTGCGGAGAGGGAAGGGTTGCGGGGGAAAGTGCAGTGCATCTACTTTGATCCACCTTATGGAATCAGATTTAACAGTAACTTTCAATGGTCAACAACCAGCCGGGATGTGAAGGATGGGAAGGTCGAGCAAATAACAAGAGAACCCGAACAGGTAAAGGCATTCAGGGACACATGGCGCGATGGCGTTCATAGCTACATGTCCTATATTCGAGATCGACTATTCGCCGCGAGCGAGCTGCTCTCACCTTCGGGATCAATATTTATTCAGATTGGGGATGAGAATGTTCATCGAGTCAGATGCTTGATGGACGAAGTGTTTGGCGAATCCAATTTTGTCGCCGAGATCGCCGTCAAGAAAACGACTTCCCAAACATCTGATTTTATTTCTGGAGCCCTTGACTTTATCCTGTATTATGCCAAGTCCAAGAAGGAGATGAAGTACAGGCCAGTTTTTCGCCAAAAGCTAATGGGCGCTCAGGGCACCAATGAATACAAGTATTCGTATAGAGAGGATGGGCGGAGAAGAATTCTCGAGCCTGACGAATTCTCGGGGGCCAGGCGGATTCCGGAAGGCGAGAAGATATTTGCCTCCGACAACCTTACCTCGCAGAAACCACCAGGAGATTTTCCTGTATTTTTTCAAGGTAAGAAATATAAGCCAGGTGCGGGATACTGGAAGACTGGTCAATCCCAGTTTCCCAGGCTACTAAGGTCAGATCGGGTTGTGCCAACAGCAAGCAGTCTTAAATATCGACGGTTCTTGCAGGATTTTCCTGTTATGTCGATTGCAAACTACTGGGATGATGCCAGCAGTGGAGCCAGCAGTGCAGATCCCAAAGTTTATGTGGTTCAGACAACAAGCAGAATCATCGCCAGATGCATACAGATCTCAACTGATCCTGGCGACTTGGTGCTTGATCCAACATGTGGATCAGGCACAACGGCATCAGCCTCAGAGCAATGGGGCCGACGGTGGATCACGATCGACACTTCTCGAGTTGCATTGGCATTGGCACGAGCCCGAATCATGGGGGCACGCTATCCCTACTATTTATTGGCAGATTCTACAGAGGGGAAGCACAAGGAAGCTGAGCTCAGTCGCTCAATCCCCAATGCTGATCCTGTTGCTCATAACATCCGCCAAGGCTTTGTCTACGAACGCGTTCCCCACATAACCCTGAAGTCAATCGCCAACAACACTGAAATCGACACGATCTGGGAGAAGTGGCAATCCACTCTGGAGCCCCTGCGCGAACAGCTGAATAGTTCCCTCGGCAAGACCTGGCAGGAATGGGAAATCCCCCGCGAGGGTCAGCCCACCTGGTCCGATGAGGCTAAGAGCTTTCATGCCAACTGGTGGGATGCCCGCATCGCCCGTCAGAAGGAGATTGATGCTTCCATCGCCGCCAAGGCCGATTCCGAATACCTCTACGACAAGCCCTACGAAGACAAGTCCAAGGTGCGGGTGGCTGGGCCGTTCACGGTGGAGAGCCTCAGCCCCCACCGCTCAGTAATAGTCAACGACGACGACACGATCATCGATCCCCTCAAGCAGGGAGCCACAGCTGAGGGGGCCACGGACTTCGCCCAGATGATCCTGAGCACATTGCGCGTTTCCCCCGTACAACAGGCCCACAAGAATGACCGCATCAGCTTTGAATCGCTGGATGGCTGGCCCGGTGTGCTGTTGGCGGGCAAGGGCAGCTACCGCGAAGCCGATGGCAGGCTCAAAACAGCTGGCATCTTCATCGGCCCGGAGTTCGGCACCGTGCCCCCGTGGATCTGGTGGAGGCGGCCCGCGAATGCGCTGACGCCGGCTTCCACGTGCTGGTCAGCTGCGCCTTCAACTACGAGGCCCAGTCCACCGAGTTCGACAAGCTCGGTCCCATCCCCGTGCTCAAGGCCCGCATGAACGCCGATCTGCACATGCAGCAGGATTTGGCTAATAGCGGCAAGGGCAACCTGTTCGTGATCTTCGGCGAACCCGATATCGATCTCCTCGATGCCATCAGCTCCGATGGACAGCCAAATCAAATTCAGGTGAAGATCAACGGCGTAGATGTTTTTGATCCCTCCACCGGCGAAGTCCGCAGCGACGAGCCCGACAACATCGCCTGCTGGTTCATCGATAGCGACTACAACGGCGAGAGCTTCTTCGTGCGCCAAGCCTACTTCCTTGGCCAGAACGATCCTTACAAGAGCCTCAAGACCTCGCTCAAGGCTGAGATAGACCTTGAAGCCTGGGAATCTCTCAACAGCGACACCTCCGTACCCTTCGCCAAGCCCTCAACGGGTCGCATTGCTGTGAAGGTGATCAACCACCTCGGGGATGAGGTGATGAAGGTGTACCGGGTGTGAAACTGATGTGTTCCTACAAAATTAGTGCTTACAGTGATAGGCTTAAACGAACTTTTCGTTCGCTGCCGCTCAAGCGCATCGAGTCTCACCTTTGCCGCGAACCAAGAAAGGCATGATCAGAGCATTCGCAATTGACAACTTTAAGTCCCTTGTCGACTTCAGGCTGCCGCCAAAACCGCACCAGTTGGGGGCTTTAACAGTCTTGGTTGGCTTGAATGGTGCCGGCAAATCGACGGTCCTCCAAGCTTTTGATTTTGTAGGCCACCTTGCCAATGGACAAGTGAGTCAATGGCTGGCTAAACGTGAATGGAAATCATCTGATTTAACCAGCCGCCTACTCAAGAAGAGACTAATATCGTTTGGGATTCTAATTGAGCATCCAGAGCAAGGTTTAATTAAATGGCGAGGCTCGTTCAACACAACTGAAGGTCGCTGCACTTCTGAGTCGGTTATCATTGACAATGACCAGCAGGTCTTGCGGTTAAAAGATGGTCAGATGGTTGTTTCGCCTCGGCATGGCGACGCCTCAGTGGACTACCCTTTGCGCGCAATCAATTACGAGGGCTCTAGCCTCTCATTCATTAGCCCCAAGGATGTTCACCCTGCAATCGACATAGTAAAAGCTGTCGCTGCTAACCTACGTTCTCTTGACCTCTTGTCTCCGCAAGCTATGCGCCGTCGCGCTAAGGATGGATCGGATATTGGCTATGGTGGCGAGCGACTGAGCGCATATATTCATGGGCTATCTATTGATGCCAAGAAGGAACTGATGTTGGCTCTCAAGGAGTTCTATCCACACCTGGCTGAGCTTGGCTCGACCTCATTACGATCTGGGTGGAAAGACCTTAAGATTACAGAAGAGTATCAGAAGGAATCTGGCATTTCAATACGAGTCGAATCAGGATCTCGTCAGATCAATGATGGTTTGCTTCGTATTCTAGCAGTTCTTGCAGAGATCAGCTCGGGACAGATGCGCGACACCATTTCTGATGTTAATAGCTGTGTTCTCTTTGATGAAATAGAGAATGGTATCAACCCTGAGATCGTCCAAAAGCTAGTTCAATACCTATTGAAAGCGAAGCGGCAGACTATTGTTACAACACACAGCCCTCTTGTGCTTAATTATCTTCCAGACGCAGTTGCAAAAGAATCAGTCATTTTGTTGTTCAGAGACGGTTCTGGATGTACCCGATCAGCGAGGCTTTTTGATCTGCCAAGCGCAAAACGAAAACTCGTCTTTCTTGGGCCTGGTGAAGTGTATGTGGACTCATGCATTGAAATACTATCCGAAGAGGCTTACGCCAACCTGAACGATGAAATGGTATGAAGCTGATTTTCTCTGGAGAGGGCCCGACTGACCTCGGTACATTGACTCTTGGCCCGAATGGAGAAAACTTCGTACCAGGGCCAATGGCTTGGATAGTGGACAAGTTGCTCGAAACTAACCACACTGCATTTAGCATGATTGAGTCTCATAATGCTGGCGGAGACTGTATTGTTTATGTTAATAAAACCCAGCTAGCTTCATTCAGCAAGAAAGGGCCCACTCTTTTGCCAGGCGTTAAACACGGCAAAGGAAACTCATTTTTCGCGAAGAATGCGCAGTGCCTTGGATTGTTCGCTAAACAGATCTCCGTGGCTGATTCTGATATAGCCACTATTTCAGTCTTGTTTCGGGATGGCGATGCAACCAACTCCAAAAATGAGTGGCAAGAAAAGATTGATTCCATGCGCCGTGGTTTTGATCAGGTTGACTATACCACCGGTGTGCCGATGGTGCCCGATCCCATATCGGAAGCATGGATAATTTGCGCTCTTCGTAATCCCCCATACGCCAACTGCGCATCTATTGAAGACGAATCTGGAAACGACAAAAGCCCAAATGCACTTAAGGCCCAGTTGAATGGCTTATGCGGTGGCTCTCATCCTTCTGCTGAAATGCAAGCCGACTGGGTAAAAGGTGGAACGGTCGATCCCGGGCGAATAGAAATGCCAAGCTTCTCTGCCTTTAAACAGGCGCTTCGCTTGGCTGCCCAGAATGCTGGCCTTGCCGACTTGCAGCCAATTCGTTCCTAGAATTTCTAATGTTCATTTCTTAGTTGAATTAACCTATGAAGTTCCTCCTCGCCGACAGCTTCCAATCCAGCCTTGAGAAGCTCAGTGGCGAAGAGCAGAAGGCCGCCAAGCTCGCCGCTTTCGAGCTGCAGATCAACCCCTCAAACCCTGATCTGCAGTGCCATCGTCTTGACAGCATCATAGACAAGAATTTCTGGTCCGCTCGTGCCAGCGGAGACATCCCTGTCCCTGCCGAAGCAGCGGCGGCCCCGCAGGCGCAGCGGACACTTTCCAAGCTCACCAAACAAGATCTACTCAGCTACGGCGTTTCTGCCGAATCGATCCCGAATGTCCCCTGTTCTTCCTGCAGGCCGGCCATCGGCTGGCGAGGCGTCACGCTTGCCTCTCTCGCAGGCGCCAGCGCCGTTACTGTTGTACAATGATAATGTACGCATAAGGGCAGGCGGCGTGACCCTTGTCTCCGTTTCCGATCTGCGGCAGCACCTGCCCGCTTTTCTCAAGAGGGTTCAGGCCGGAGAAGAGCTGCAGGTAACATCCCGCGGACGCATCATTGCCCGCATCGCTCCGGAGCGGGACCCTGCCGACGAGGCCCGCCAGTGGCTGCTGGATTTGCGTGATCGCGTCTCCCTTGGCGATGTGGTTCAAGGGATCCCGGATGTGGAGTGGAGTGGTGATGCGGATCATCTGTGACACCCACATCCCCCTGTTCTGGGCCAATGCTCCATCGCGCCTCAGCGCCAGTGCCGCCGCAGCCCTGGAGAAAGGCCGGCAAGAGGGCCAGCTGGCCATCGCCGACATCTCGCTGTGGGAGTTGGCCCTCCTGATCGATCGCGGCCGCCTTCAGCTTCCAGGCGATGTCAGCCCTGTTGATTATCTCTCCCGACTGCTGCAGGCCCTTCGATTGCAGGTCCTGCCCATCACGGCTGATATCGCTGTTCTCTCCCGCAGCTCCCTGTTTCAGCATGGCGATCCAGCTGATCGCCTGATCGCGGCCACGGCACTTCACGGTGGCTGGCCGTTGATCAGCGCTGATGAAAAGCTCCGTGCACTGCCAGACCTTCACTGCATCTGGTAGCAGCAGCTGCCTTCCTGATCCCATGGCTTTCCTCCTCGCCGACAGCTTCCAATCCAGCCTTGAGAAGCTCAGTGGTGAAGAGCAAAAGGCTACTAAACTCGCTGCGTTTGAATTACAGATCAATCCCGCCAATCCTGGACTGCAATGCCACCGTCTCGACAGCATAAAAGACAAAAACTTCTGGTCTGCCCGCGCCAGCCGTGACATCCGGCTGATCTTCCATCGGGTGGACAGCAGCGTGATGCTCTGTTATGTCGGCCATCACGATCCCGCCTACGACTGGGCCTCACGGCGCAAGATCGAAACCCATCCCGTCACCGGCGCCGCCCAGATCGTGGAGATCCGCGAAACGGTTCGCGAGATTCAGATCCCCCTCCACATCCCCGCAGCAGCAGCCACAGCAGCGGCCACAGCTACATCCGCAGCCACAGCCACAATCACAGCAGCGCCGGAGCCCAAGCGGCCGCTTTCCAACCTCACGGAAGCCGACCTGCTGAGCTACGGCGTTCCTGCCGAGTGGATCCCGGATGTCCGCACGGCGGACGACGACATGCTGCTGGTGATCGCCTCCCATCTTCCCGGTGAGGCTGCCGAAGCGATCATCGATCTGGCCACTGGCACCACACCCACCAAGCCGGAGGTAAGGCAGCCAGACCAAAGCAATCCTTACGAGCACCCCGATGCTCAGCGCCGCTTCCGGGTGCTCACCGGCACCGAAGAGCTGGCTAGAGCACTGGATTACCCCTGGGAGCGCTGGATCGTCTTCCTCCATCCCAGCCAGGCCGACTGGGTGAGCCGCTCCTTCAATGGCCCCACCCGCGTGCAGGGCTCTGCTGGTACGGGCAAAACCGTGGTGGCCCTGCACCGCGCCGTTCATCTGGCTCGCAGAAACCCGGAAGCCAGGGTGTTGCTCACCACCTTCTCCGAGCCCCTGGCGGCCCTGCTGCAAGACAAACTCCATCGCCTTGTTAAGGGAGAGCCCCACTTGCTCGAACGCCTGGATGTGCTGGCCATGCAGGAACTTGGCGAGCGGATGCACACCGCCCAGCTCGGAAAGCCGCAGCTCATCACTCCCGAGGACCTTCGCGCCTTGATTCAGCGGCATGCGCCTGCGGAGATCAGCCGCGTCTATGGCGAGGCCTTCGTGGTGGTGGAGTTCAACGAGATCGTCAATGCTTTCGGGCTGCGCGACTGGGACAGCTACCGCGATGTCCGCCGCCTCGGTCGCAAGAGCCGCCTCAACGAGGCCAAGCGCCGTTTGCTCTGGGATGGATTTGCCGATGTCCTCCAGGAGCTGGAGCGCTCTGGTCAGATCACGTCCCACCAGCTCTTCCATCGCACCGCCGAGCAACTGCACCGCAGCGGTGTCCGGCCCTACCAGCACATCGTGGTGGACGAATGCCAGGACATCACAGCCGCCCAGCTCCGTCTCCTGGCAGCTCTGGCGGGGACCGGCACCGATGCCCTGTTCTTTGCCGGGGATCTCGGCCAGCGCATCTTCCAGCAGCCCTTCTCCTGGACCCAGTACGGCGTTGACATCCGCGGCCGCTCGCGCACGCTGCGCATCAACTACCGCACCTCCCACCAGATCCGCTGCCAAGCCGATCAGCTGCTCGATCCGGAGACCCGCGACGTGGACGGCAACGTGCAGGATCGGCGCGGCGCCATCTCCGTGTTCAACGGTCCGGAGCCTGACATCCGGGAGTGCGACGACACCGACAGCGAAACCAAGCAGGTGGCGGCCTGGATCGAGCAGCGCCGCAGCGAAGGCCTCACCCCTAGGGAGTTCGGCATCTTCGTGCGCAGCGAGGCCGAAAACACCCGCGCCGAATCAGCACTGCAGCTGGCGGAGCTGCCCTACGAGCGTCTGCAGCCTTCGGCCATGCGTCTTGGCAGCAAGGCCACCCTCTCCACCATGCACCTGGCCAAAGGCCTGGAGTTCCGGGCCGTGATCGTGATGGCCTGCGATGAAAACGTGATCCCCAACGCCGAGCGCATCAAGGCCATCACCGACGACAGCGACCTCGATGAAGTGGTGGCCACCGAACGCCACCTGCTCTACGTGGCCTGCACCCGCGCCCGGGATTATCTGTTGATCACTAGCGGCACTACCTGCTCGGAGTTCGTGGAGGACCTGTCATGAAAATCCCATTCCAGCAGAGGATACCAGAAGTTAATGAAGCAGAAAGTACTGAGGAGTGGCACAAGGGTCTTTCGCAATCAACGCGGAATACATGCATTGCTTTAGAAGAATTTCTAGAAAGCGACACGATTCAAGTACTGGAGCTCAAAGGAGATTGGGGCGTCGGCAAAACCTACTACTTCCAGAACTTTCTTGCATGGGCCAAGCATAATGATAAGCTGAGTAAGCTCAAGGCCTACTCATATGTGTCTCTCTTTGGTTGTGCTTCTGTCTCTTCCTTGGAAGCATCTATCTTTGCCTATCATGAGCCTTTAAGTGACAAGGCTGGAGCCAGGCTTACGTCGGCATCTAAACCAATCAAGAGCTTCCTTGACAAGGTCGGGCAAGCAACGATGGAGCTTGGTGGCGCCAGGTTTGCCTTTGGCACGGCGTCTGCCCTGATCGATGGGTTGATTCGGAAATACTATATCAAAGAATTTCTGATCTGTTTCGATGACATTGAGCGCATGAGCCAGCAAATGTCACCTTCGGCTTTTCTCGGGCTTGTGAGTTCACTCAAAGAACAACAAAACTGCAAGATATTGTTGATCTACAATTATGACAAGCTTAGTGGAAGCAATCAGCTCCTTCAGCAGACCATTGAGGAGTATCGCGAAAAGATCATCGACAGGGAGGTCTCTCTTAGGCCTACCGTAGAGGAAAATATGGCCATCGCATGGCCCCGTCAAATGGGGCGGCCATCATCTTTTGAGCACGTGTTTAAGATCTCTACGTGTGCAAATATCCGAGTGATCCGGAAGGCTCGGTGGGCTGTCGAGTATTTTTCGAGAATTCTGGGAGATCATTGGCCATATATCCGCGATTCGTTCCAGCTTGCTGTTGCTTCATTGACAGTTATCTACTACAGCAGGAAAGACCTCTTCCCGGATCCCTCGTCGATTCTTGCTGATGATTTCTTCAAGCATCTGGCCGCCGAGTCTCAGTTGCATAGAGCTCAGTACGAATTCATGCGAAGACTTGGGTATACACCAGCGCCCCACCACGGCATGATCCTGGATTTTTTCAGGCATGGCTCAGTTGACATCGATAGTTATAGGGGACTTCTGCAGGCTAACGATGTCAACGAGCGGCTCTCTAGATTCAACCAACAGTGCGACGAAATCTTAAGCAAATTCAACTCAGGCTTTTTTGTGCCGCATGATCAACTTATTGATGAGCTACTTGAGTTTCTGCAGCATCACAGCGGAGAAATTAGCATTGGTAAAGCGCATGGTGCAATCGACTTCCTTGCGCAGTGTGGGGTCGAGGTAGATTCGTCCCTTCTCGACCAGGCGATCCTGACGCATATGGAACGAGAACCACAGCTGGATTCTTACACATTGAATTTCCAAAAGCTCCCCGACGCAGTTCGTGAAGATATAAAGAGACGTTATGATACCAGGGGTTCATCTCAGCCCATCTCACGCTTGATGCAGAGTCTTGCTGGGAGGAATGGCTGGAATCAGGATGAGATAAGGCTGCTCCGCGGGCGCAATGAAAGTGAATGGCTCGAATGGATCAGCAGCTTCAATGCATCTCAGGAAACAGCTGAGCTCGGAGAGTACTATTCAGACGTCTTTCACCTTGTAGCCACATTTCTTAAGCGATTTGGGTCTGTCACTGATGCAGAAGATCAAGCCACTCTTGAGAAGATAAGGGGAGCGCTGGAACAGCTTCGCGCTCGGAGTCCTGTTGATAGATTGCGAGTCGAGATGCTGTTTAACTACATGAGTCAGAATGCGTAAGGCTGGTCTGTTTTTCTATTGGAGAGTTTGATTGCATGACTCGGCCCACCCCAGAAGCGCTGCGTGTTGCCGAATCAACCCGCACCATTGCGCTGCAAATGATGAGCGAGCGTGGTCGCGGCGCTGTTCTGGTGGGGGGAGCCCGCGTGGATGCGGCATTGGAAGCTCTGCTGAAAGCAGCGTTGGCCCCTCCATCCGGGCCGGAGACCCTCTTCCTCACCGATCGACATCTGGGATCCTTTGGGGCCCGAATCGCACTGGCTCGGCGACTTGGCTTGATCGACAGGCAAGTTGAGCTGGCGCTCCACACTCTGCGCAGGGTGCGCAACGCCTTCGCCCACTCCACGGCCCAGGCTTCTCTATCGGAAGCCTGCCATCACCAGCCTCTCGCCGAGTGCTACCGGCAGGCTCGCTGCAACCCCCTGTGGGATCCACTGGAACGCATTCTCGATGATCAGCTCAGATCGAATGCCGGGTCTGCATACTCCATGGCTTTAGACCCTGCCCTGCGGGACTACATCCTGCTGATCACGATCCTGGTGGCCTTCCTGGAAGCAACTGCCCAGCAACTATCACCGCTTCAGCCGCCTGTCTCGATGGGTTTTTCCGGCATAAGCAGAAGCAGCAGCAACGCTCCAGGTTCTTGATTGCCCTTCATGGCGGATGGGTGCGTCGCAGGAATCCACAGCGTGTGCGGCCGCGCAAAGGCAGCGAGCCGGGCTCAAAGCTGCTGGCAAAGATCTGCCCGGCATAGCTGCACATCGCCTCGCGTGAATCAGGGCCGCCAAGGGTGGCTGAGGTGCCCACGCACACCAGCTGGTCACCCGGGCACTGGAGCCGATCCCGCAGGCGGCGGATCAGGCAGGCCAGAGACGACTATGAGGCCAAGCATCACCCCA